>DBVY01000013.1:22827-36885 GCA_002308575.1 Christensenella sp. UBA1252 | reverse complement strand
GAAAACGCGGACGTTTTGATCGTTGCGGGATGCGGCATCGATAACTGCGGCGCGGGCGATTCGCAACACGACGGCGTGCATCGTTTCTTCCTGAAAAAAGGCGCGAAAGTGCGCTACGTCGAAAAGCATTACGGATCCGGAAACGGAAGCGGAAAACGCATTTTGAACCCCGTTACGGAAGCGTATCTCGAAGAAGGCGCCGAAATGACGATGGAAATGGTGCAAATTAAAGGCGTGGACGATACGATCCGCAAAACGATCTGTTCGTTGAAAGAAAAAGCGAAACTCGTCGTTCGCGAAAGATTGATGACGCACGACGATCAAAAGGCGGTCAGCTTTTACGACGTTAAACTCGAAGGGGAAGGTTCCAGCGCGGACGTCGTTTCCCGCGCCGTCGCAAAAGGTTCTTCTTTCCAAAAATTCGACGCGAAGATCACGGGTGACGCCCCTTGTTACGGACATACGGAATGCGACTCGATCATTATGGACGACGGAAAGATCCTCGCTGTCCCGTCTTTACAGGCGAATAACGTGGACGCATCGCTCGTGCACGAAGCTGCAATCGGCAAGATCGCAGGCGAACAACTGATCAAATTGATGACGCTCGGATTGACAGAAAAAGAGGCGGAAGAACAAATCATCAACGGTTTCCTTCGTTGAATTGTTTGCCTTGTTATGCGATCAATAAAACAATTTCTCCCGAATGTTGCGATTCGGGAGTTTTTTTGTTCTCCGTCCTTGACTATCCGACGCGCGCGAAAGTATAATAAAACTTACGAGGTGAATTATGTATAAAATTCTTACGAAAAAAAGTTTGAATCCCACCGTTACCTTTATGGAGATCGAAGCGCCGCTCGTCGCTAATAAAGCGAAAGCCGGTCAGTTTATCATTCTGAGGGTGGACGAAGAAGGCGAGCGTATTCCTTTGACGGTCGCCGGTGTGGATAAAGAAAAAGGCGGCGTTAAAATCATTTTCCAAATCGTCGGCGCGACGACGGAAAAATTGAATCATAAGAAGGAAGGCGAGTACATCCAAGACTTCGTCGGGCCGCTCGGAACGCCCACGCATATTTCGGGATTAAAAAAGGTTTGCGTCGTCGGCGGCGGCGTCGGTTGTGCGATCGCGCTTCCTATCGCGGAAGCCTTGCACGCGCAGGGAACGGAAGTTACGAGTATCGTAGGTTTCAGAAATAAAGATCTTTTGATCTTGGAAGACGAATTCAAGGCTTGTTCCGATCGCTTGGTCGTTATGACGGACGACGGTTCGTATGCGCGCCACGGGAACGTCACGGTTCCTTTAAAAGAAATGTTGGACGCGGGCGAGAAATTCGATATGATCATAACGATCGGACCGTTGATTATGATGAAATTCGTCGTTTTGACCGCGAAACCGTATGAAGTGCCCGTAACCGTTTCGATGAACCCGATTATGATCGACGGAACGGGTATGTGCGGCGGTTGCCGTTTGACCTTGACCGAGGACGGAAAGCGCGTTACGAAGTTCGCTTGCGTGGACGGCCCCGATTTTAACGGTTACGAAGTCGATTTTGACGAAGCGATGTCGAGAGGCAGAACTTATTTCGAGTTTGAGCGTAAAGCGCACGAAAAAGTCTGCAATCTCTTTAAGGGGGTATGAGTATGCCGAATATGAATCCGAAAAAGAACGAAATGCCCACGCAGGATCCGTTAGTCCGCGCGCATAATTTCAGCGAAGTGGCTCTCGGATATGAAGAGAGTGTTGCGGTGGACGAAGCAAACCGTTGTTTGAATTGTAAAGCGATGCCTTGTGTGTCCGGTTGCCCGGTCAATATCCGCATTCCGGAATTTATCGCGAAAGTGCGTGAACTTGATTTCGAAGGTGCTTACGAAATAATCACCCAAACGTCCAGTCTTCCCGCTGTTTGCGGCAGAGTTTGCCCGCAGGAAACGCAATGTGAGAGCAAATGCGTGCGAGGGATCAAAGGAGAAAGCGTCGGGATCGGCAGGCTCGAACGTTTCGTTGCCGATTATCATAATGCACATTGCACAAAAGCGCCGAATCGTCCCACTCCGAACGGACATAAAGTCGCGGTTATCGGTTCGGGTCCGTCCGGCTTAACTTGCGCGGGCGATCTTGCGAAAAAGGGCTATGCGGTTACCGTGTTTGAAGCATTGCACCTTGCGGGCGGCGTTCTCGTGTACGGAATTCCCGAATTCCGTTTGCCGAAGTCGATCGTCCAAAAAGAGGTCGAAACGTTAAAAGCGCTCGGCGTCGAAGTGATGACGAACGTTGTAATCGGAAAAACGTTAACCGTCGATGAACTCTTTGAAATGGGTTTTGAATCCGTTTTTATCGGTTCGGGCGCAGGACTTCCGAACTTTATGAATATCCCCGGAGAAGCGCTGAAAGGCGTTTATTCCGCAAACGAATTCCTGACGAGAAGCAATTTAATGAAGGCGTATAAGGACGATCCCGATACTCCGATCATGAAAGGCGGAAAGGTCGCCGTCGTCGGTGGCGGAAACGTTGCGATGGATGCGGCACGTACGGCGCTTCGTCTTGGCGCGGAAAAAGTCTATATTGTCTATCGTCGTTCGATGGACGAGCTTCCTGCGAGAAAGGAAGAAGTCGAACACGCAATGGAAGAAGGCATCGAATTCAGACTTTTGACGAATCCGACCGAAATCCTCGGTTATAAAAACGAGAACGATCCGCGCGATCCCAAAAACGGTTCCGTGATCGGAATGAATTGTATTCAAATGGAGCTCGGCGAACCCGATCAAAAGGGAAGAAGGCGTCCCGTTCCGATCGAGGGCTCGGATTTTACGATCGATCTCGACGTTGTCATAATGGCGATCGGAACTTCTCCGAATCCGCTTCTTAAAAACACGACGGACGGACTGGAAGTCAACAGCCGCGGCGGTATCATTATCAACGAATCCGGATTGACCTCGCGCATTGCGGTTTACGCGGGCGGCGATGCGGTCACGGGTGCCGCGACCGTTATTTCCGCAATGGGAGCGGGCAAGGTCGCTGCGAAAGCGATTGACGAATATCTGTCGCAAAAGTAATTGATACGATAAAGATTTTATTGTTAAAACGCGAGATTATTCTCGCGTTTTTTATTTGCCGTTCGAATGATTTTTTACTCGCAAATTTGTTAGAAATCGTTGACACAAATCTTCTGTGGAATATATAATAACTATATCAAAAAAAGGGGAGTTTTTTTATGAAAGACAGTAATAACATCATTCGCTTTTTACTTACGTTTTTTTTGGGATTTATCGGAAGCTTGATCATCAACCATTCCGGTTTGAAGCCTGAAAAACATACCTCCAGAACCGGAAGCTATTTCTTCATCGGAATCTTGACCGCCGGTATTTATATTTGGGTAGCGGCGATCTGCAACCTCTTCTTCGATGACGATAAGAAGACGAGATTGATCGGTTATAAGGCGGATAACGTGGCAAAAGTCGAAGGATAAGTTTATCATCAATAATGAAAAAAAAGGTCGCTTGTGCGATCTTTTTTTTATGATTGAATAAAGCTTAAATCGCGTATGCGTTGCCGAGGTTATCGAAACGTTACGCGAATCCCTATTGCTTATCCTCGATTTCGGTAGTATTTACTTCGTCAATCTGAGTTTCGTTTTTCGTTTCGTTTTCATCGTGAACGCTCGAAATTTCGGCGGCCACCTTTTTGGATTTCCATTCCCAATGCAACGGTTTGGACAAACTTTTATATACGAGGAAGGTAATGAAACTGACCAAACCGAGCCTTAAAAGGTTAAACGGTAAAACGGCAAGCAAGAGATAGTAGACATAGAAGGATTTGCGCGTAATGCCTTTATAAAGCGATTTGAGCATGTTGACGATCACGTCGAAGTTTCCTTTGAAGTAAAAACTGACGTAGAAGGGGATTGAAACGAAGCGGTTGATGACAATTGCCGCCGCGGCTGCAACGAGCGTGCCCGCGATCAGTCCGATCAATGCGTTTTTCTTCGTTTTGTTGTGTTGGTAGATGATCGAAGCGGGTAAGACGTATAAAACGCCGAGAACCATATCCGTGATCTCTCCAACGAACGCCGTGCTCGAAAACGGAAATTTCAATAAACATTTGATCACGATAACGAGCGTTCCCGCGACGGGGCCGAGCGAAAAGCCGGCGAGCAGGGCGGGAAGCTCGGAAAATTGCATATCCAAAAAGGAAGGAAACATAAACGCCAATGGGAATTTCGCATACATATACAGGACGAACGCGATCCCGGATAACAGGGCGACTTTCGTAATATACGCCGCGGTCAGTTTCTTTTTTGCTTGCAGGAAGAAGTCTTTTGCTTTCATGGTTTTTGCCTCCGTAATAAAAATGCCCTGAACGAATCAAGGCATAACGAAAACAAAAAAAGAAACATTTTGCTTCATCCGGACTATACCGTCGGTGCAGGAACTGCCCCTGCTCAACCCTCGCGGGCTCGTGGACTATACCACCGGTGGGGAATTGCACCCCGCCCTAAAACGTTCGATTTCACTTTAACGCCGAGCATACTGGACTGTCAAGCGTTTTTGACGATCTTTTTTGTTTGTTTTTTTTGTTTCTTTATTCGAAAAATGATCCGATCGGAAAATGATTGCTAACGGCATAAAAAACAAGTATAATCAAAATATGAAATACGTTACAAAGAGCGCGGAAGAAACGCTTTCGGTCGCGGAAGCGTTTGCCGAAAAACTCAAAGGCGGCGACGTGGTTTTGCTTTCGGGAGAGCTTGGCGCGGGGAAAACGACGTTTACGAAAGGGGTCGCAAGATTTTTAGGTGTAAAAGACGTTGTGACTTCGCCGACTTTTACGATCGTAAAAGAGTACGAAGGCGAAAAGTTGAACTTGTTTCATATGGATCTGTACCGCGTTTCGGGCGATACGATCGATCTCGGACTCGAAGACTATCTCGAACGAAAAGACGGCGTAACCGTCATAGAATGGAATTGTTTGCCTGCTTTTTCGGGGCGAGTGTTTGAAGTGGCAATCTCGTATGCGGGCGAGGGCGTTCGCTTGATTGATATCAAGGAGTGACTATGAAAGGATTGGTAATCGATACGACGGTAAAAAGACCGTATGCGGCGGCGTTTGACGGCGAAGAACAAAGCGTCTGTTATTTTGACGAAACTATGTCCACCGCGTCCGGTATTACGCGAGCTGTCAAAAGTGTTCTCGCGGATTTAAAACTCACTAAAAAGCAATTGGACGGAGTTGCCGTCGTCGTCGGCCCCGGTTCCTTTACGGGCATTCGGATCGGCGTTTCGTTCGCAAACGCATTTTGCTTCGGACTTTCGATCCCGCGTTTTCGTTTAACGTCCTTTACCGTTATGCGCGCGCTTGTTTCTGCGCCCTGTTATGCTGTCGATGCTGGACATGAAAGCGCGTATGCCGCTTGGATCGAAGACGGGGTATGGAAAGAAGATAATTCGGATTTATCCGCACTTCCGAACGGAACGGTCTTTCAGCACGAACTCGAAGAACGTTTGCCGCAAGGCGCTTTGACCGCGGCTCGGGCGGCGCTTGAAGAGTTAATAAACAGTCCTTGTGCACCGACCTATTCCGTTGATCGGTTGAAGCCGTACTATATGCGTAAATCACAAGCGGAAAGAATGATGGAAGATAAAAAATGATCCCCGATCTTTCTTTTCGAAAAGCGACCGAATCGGATGCCGAAGCGATCGCGCAAATCGAATCTCTTTCTTTCAAAACGCCTTGGTCGAAGGAAATGATCCTTTCCGAGATCCGTGAACCGATCTCGTTTTTCTATCTTGCCGAAACGCAGGGACGCGTTGTCGGTTATTATGGTTTTTTACACATTTTAGATGAATTGCATATATTAAACGTGGCGGTTGACCCTTCGTTCCGGCGAATGGGGATCGGGAGCGCAATGATGGATCACCTTAAATTGGAGTTGATCCGACTTGATTGTCGCGCCGCGACGTTGGAAGTTCGCGAAAGCAATTCGGAAGCGATCAAATTATACGAGCGCGCCGGTTTTTCTCTTGCGGGGGTACGTCCGCATTACTATATGGATAAGGAAAACGCGCTCATTTACTGGTTGGAGCAATAGGAGGAAACTATCAATTACGTTTCTTATGGGCGGGGAAATCCCCTGATCTTTTTGCATGGTTGGGGTGGTTCGATTTCCTCTTTTCGCTGCTTTGCGGATCGTTTTTCGCATGATTATTCGGTTTTTTTAATCGATCTGTATGGGTTTGGAGGAACTCCGCATCCCGAAAGACCGCTTTCTCTTGATGATTACGCAAACGGTGTCCTCGAAATCATTGAAAAGGAAAATCTGGAAGACGTCGTATTGATCGGACATTCGTTCGGAGGCAGGGTCGCTATGCGGATGGCCGCTGAATCTTCTCGGGTAAAGGCTCTCGTTTTGATCGATAGCGCAGGGGTGCCTCCGCGGCGCAGTTTGGGTTACTTTTTTAAAGTTTGGAGTTATAAACTTAAAAAGAAAATCGGCTTTCGTGTGTCGAATGCGGGATCTTTCGATTACAGTAAACTGTCCGGCGCGATGAAAGGAACGTTCGTTCGAATCGTGAATGAAAGCAATCTTCCGGATTGTGAGAAGATCGGTGTGCCGGTGCTTCTTTTGTGGGGGAAAGAAGATCGAGATACGCCGCTTTATATGTGTAAAAAGCTCCATGAGTCCCTTTCTTGCAGTGAAGCGGTCGTGCTCGACGACGCCGGTCATTTTTCTTATCTCGAAAAACCGAACGTTTCTTATCGCGTGATACGGTCTTTTTTGAAAAGTCTATGATCGGTTTGCCGGTGCTTTCCGCAGGTATAGCGGCGTTCTTCTCTATGCCGTTCGCGTTTTTGTTACAGGGCGCGGGTTATCACGTCGAAACGATGCTGAAACGAGGCGGGAAATTCATTCTTCGCTCTGTGCTTTGGTTCGTTGCCGTTTCGCCCGTATCGATCTTTTCGGATTTGCTTTTCGGGAAAAACGTTCGTTTGATCGCCTATTTTTCCGTTTGTTGTTTAACCTTTGGTTATCTTGTTATTCTTTTCAAAAAAATGAAAATGACAGGGCGGTTCACAAAGCGTTTGGTCAGACTCTCGATCACACACTTTTTGCTCTATTCGATCTTGTTCTTTCCGCTGTATTTTACTTCGTTTCGATCCTTGTGGGGCGTATCTCCGAGTCTTTCTCCGCTTACGCTTTGTTTGGCAAATTTCGTTTTGCTTCCTTTCGAAAAGAAGAATAACGATCGATACGTAAAGAGAGCGAAAGAAACCATACGAAAAATGAATGCGATAAAGATCGGGATTACTGGAAGCTATGGGAAAACGTCGGTTAAAAATGCGTTGAAAACGTTTTTATCCGTTTCATACGATACGCTTTCCACGCCCGCGAATTATAATACGCCGCTTGGGATCGCAAAAACGCTTGACGAAGCAACGGGAAAAGAAGAGGTGCTTATCGTCGAAATGGGCGCAAGGAGAGTCGGAGATATTCAAGAACTGTGTGAAATGGTTATGCCGGATCTCGGTATCCTCACGGGGATCGCGCCGCAACATCTTGAAACGTTCGGTTCAATCGATGCCATTTTGTCGGAAAAAAACGAACTTGCGCAATTCGTTCCGAAACAAGGATGCGTCTTTTATAACGTATCGGATGCGTTTGTTCGTTCACTTGCCGAGAAGAGAGAGGGGAAAAAGATCACGATCGGATACGAGGACGCGGACTGTTTGATCAGAAACCTTTGCATTTCGTCCGAAGGAACGAGATTCGAATTGATTTGCGGGCAAGAAACGATTTCATTTGAAACACCGCTTATCGGGAAGGGAGCGGCGGAAGATCTGGCGCTCGCGGCGGCGGTCGCTTTGTATCTCGGCATACCTTCTGAAAAAGTCGTTTCCGAGGCCAAAACGATGAAACCGGCGCCGCATCGTTTGGAATTGATCAAGCAAAACGGACTTTTGATCTTGGATGACAGTTATAACGTGAACCCGATAGGCGTAGAAGCCGCGTTGGATGCGTTAAAAGAAATAAAAGGGGATCGAAAAATCGTCTATACGTCCGGGTTGGTTGAGCTTGGAGAATCGGAAGCGACCTGCAATGAATGGCTCGGCAAAAAAATCGCGACGGTTGCAGATTTGGCAATCGTTTCAAAAGGAAGGCTCGGTGATCAAATCGTAAAAGGTTTGAAAATGTCGGATTTTTCAGAAGAAATGATATCCAGAACAAACGACACGTCGGAAGCGTCTATCCTTTTTTCAAAGCTATTACAAAAGGGGGACGTTCTTTTGATAACGAGCGATCTTCCGAGAGAATATCGTTTATAGGAGGTAGATATGAAGATCGGATTATTATTCGGAGGGCGAAGTTACGAACACGATATATCGGTCATTACCGCAGTAGAAACGGAAGCGGCGCTTTCCGTTTCGCATACGGTCTATCCGATTTATGCGATCGACGGGAATTTCTTTTTGATCAAAGGAAAAATAAAGATCGCTTCGTTTGCGGAAAAGAGAATCAAAAAGAAAAAGGTTCGTTTCTTTTCCGAAAAAGAAAAATCGGGGATCAAGGTCGGCGTTCGAAAAATCGCATTGGATTGCGTGGTGTGTTGTTGCCACGGCGGAGAAGGAGAAAACGGTGAGTTTTCCGCGATTTTGGACGTTTTCGGTTTAGCCTATTCGGCTTCCGATCCTTTGTCATCTGCACTTTCGATGCATAAGAAGTACTCGAAAATTCTGTTTGATCACTATGGTTTTCAAACGCCGAAAGCCGTTTTTTCTCATCGGGGAGAGGACGCGATCGAAATTGTGAAAGAACTGACGTATCCTTTGATCGTAAAACCTTGTTCGCTCGGTTCGAGCATCGGGATCGGCGTTGCGCATAATGAAATTGAATTGATTGAAAACATCGGCGCTGCTTATGAATTCGACGATGATATCCTTTTGGAAGAAGTTGTGGAATCTCCCGTTGAGCTGAATTGCGCGGCATTCGAAGAGAATGGAAAAATCGTTCTTTCCGCTGTCGAAAGACCGAAGACGGCGAACGAGATCTTAACGTTTCAGGATAAGTACGAAGGCGGGAAGTATAAAGGAAACGGGCAGAATTTCGTTAGTGGCGAGCTCCGAGATCGGGTGCGTAAGAAAACCGCCGAAATCTACAAAGCGTTCGGTCTGTTCGGGGTTGCTCGTATTGATTTTCTGTACGGCGAAAAAGAGGATGTTTTGTTTGTGAACGAGATCAATTCCCAGCCGGGATCGCTTGCATATTATCTTTTTGAGGAAGAAGGAATCTCTTTCCCCGTGCTTCTTGACCGTTTGATCGCGGAAGGAATCCGCCGAAAAAGAAAAAAAGGTATAATAAAATTTGATAGCGGTGTTTTAAATCATCTATCCGTTAAAGGTTTGAAATGAACGTTGATTCAGTTGCAAAGGGAAATCGCGCGTGTTAAAATATTTATAATAAACAAGGGAGAAATTCATGGAAAAGATCAAGATGATAACCCCTATCGCAGAGCTCGACGGCGACGAAATGACTCGCGTCCTTTGGCAATGGATCAAAGAGATTTTGATCGAGCCGTTCGTTGAGTTGAAGACGGAATATTATGATCTTTCCTTGGTCAATCGAGAAGCGACGAAAGACGCCGTTACCCTCGAAGCCGCGCAAGCGATCGAGCGTTTGGGTGTCGGCGTAAAATGCGCGACGATCACGCCGAATAAGCAGCGCATGACGGAGTACTCGCTGACGCGAATGTGGAAAAGCCCGAACGGAACGATCCGCGCCGCGTTAGACGGAACGGTTTTCCGTGCGCCCGTTATGGTTTCCGGCATCTCTCCGCTCGTTCCTTCATGGACAAGCCCGATTATCGTTGCTCGTCACGCTTACGGCGACGTGTATAAAGACGTTGAGTCCGTTTGTCCCAAGGGTTCGAAAGCGGAACTCGTTATCACGGACGAAAAGGGCGCAGAAACGCGCTATCTCGTTGCTTCTTATGACAAAAGCGGTGGCGTTGCGCTTGGAATGCATAACCTCGATTCTTCGATCCGTTCTTTTGCCAAAAGTTGTTTCAATTACGCGCTTTCCGTAAAAAAGGATCTTTGGTTCAGCTCCAAAGATACGATCAGCGCGGTTTACGATCATCGTTTTAAAGAGATCTTCCAAGAAGAATTCGACGCGAATTACAAAGAAGCTTTCGAAAAAGCCGGTATCACGTATTTCTATACGTTGATTGACGATGCGGTCGCGCGCGTGATCCGTTCGAAAGGCGGGTTTATTTGGGCTTGCAAAAACTATGACGGTGACGTAATGAGCGATATGCTCGCGACGGCGTTCGGTTCGCTTGCGATGATGACATCCGTTCTCGTTTCTCCGACCGGAAAGTATGAATTCGAGGCGGCGCACGGAACCGTTACGCGCCATTATTACAAATATCTTGCGGGCGAAGAAACAAGTACCAATCCGATCGCTACGATCTTCGCCTGGACGGGCGCTTTCAAAAAGCGCGGCGAGGCGGACGGGTTGCCTTCTCTTGTTCGTTTCGGAGAGGAACTCGAAAAAGCATCCGTCGCCGTGATCGAAGAAGGTTTTATGACGGGAGATTTGAAAGCGATCTTCCGTAAAGAGGGCGTCGAATCGATCGCGCTCACCACAAAGCAATTCTTGCTGAAAATCGCGGAAAAACTCGCTCAGGCGATTTGACCCGTTTCGGTAAAATAAAAAAAGGAGTAAAAAAATGAACAGTTACGTCAGCAAAGTTTTGGAGAACTTAAAGGCGAAAAACCCCAACCAACCCGAGTTCCATCAAGCGGTTACGGAAGTGTTGGACAGTTTGTCCGTTGTGTTTGACAAGCATCCCGAGTATGAGGCGCGCGGCCTTCTTGATATGCTCGTCGAACCCGAGCGCGTGATCTTATTCAGAGTGCCTTGGGTGGATGACAACGGCAAAGTGCAAGTGAACAAAGGTTACAGAGTGCAGTACAACAGCGCGATCGGACCTTACAAGGGCGGTCTTCGCTTCCATCCGTCCGTTAACCTTTCGATCTTGAAATTCCTCGGTTTTGAGCAGATTTTCAAAAACTCGTTGACCGGTCTTCCGATCGGTGGCGGTAAGGGCGGCAGCGATTTCGATCCCAAAGGCAAATCCGAGGGCGAAATCATGCGTTTCTGCCAAGCCTTTATGGTTGAGCTTTTCCGTCATATCGGCGCGGATACGGACGTTCCCGCGGGCGACATCGGCGTCGGCGCGCGTGAGATCGGATATATGTTCGGTTACTACAAGAAACTTGCGAACGAGCACGTCGGCGTTTTGACCGGTCGCGGTCTTGCTTACGGCGGCTCTCTTGCGAGAAAAGAGGCGACCGGTTTCGGTTTGGTTTATCTTGCCAGCGAAATGCTTTCTCACTTCGGATCTTCGATCTCCGGTAAGACTGTCGTCGTTTCCGGTAGCGGCAACGTCGCGACGTACGCCGCTGTCAAAGCGACCGAGCTCGGCGGAAAGGTCGTTGCGATGAGCGATTCCAACGGCTATATCTACGACAAGAACGGCATTGATATTGAATTGATCAAAGAGATCAAAGAAGTTCGCCGCGGAAGGATCAAGGAATATCTTGACAAGCATCCCGATGCCGTTTACGGTGATAACTGCCGCGACATTTGGACCGTTAAATGCGACCTCGCGCTTCCTTGCGCAACGCAAAACGAACTCGACGAGAAGGGCGCTGCCGCATTGATCAAAAACGGCGTTATCGCGGTAGCGGAAGGCGCGAATATGCCGACCACTCTCGGCGCGACCAAGATGCTCCAAGAAGCTGGCGTTCTCTTTGCTCCGGGCAAAGCGGCAAACGCGGGCGGTGTTGCAACGAGCGCTCTCGAAATGGCGCAATCCAGCGGAAGACTGTATTGGAGCTTCGAAGAAGTCGATCAAAAGCTCAAAGGTATCATGAAGAATATCTTCAAGAATATCAGCGGTGCTGCGGCTGAATACGGTGAGCCCAAGAACCTCGTCCTCGGCGCGAATATCGCTGCCTTTAAGAAGATCGCTGACGCTATGATGGCGCAAGGTATTTGCTGATCGTTCATAGAATAGCGTATAAAAAAAGATCCCTCGATTTGCTTATGGCAGGTTGGGGGATTTTTTTCAACAAAAATGCTTTTTCGTCATAGGATACACTATGACGTATCAAGAATATATAAACACAATCTTGTCCGTAAACGAGGTCGCCGAAATTTTCGTCGTAGGTTACAGTTCACTTTCTCAACCGATCTACGGGGCGCACGTCGGCTCCTATTCCGGTAAGCAGGCAATCGTGCAATGTGCGATCCATGCCCGCGAATATATAACGTCATTACTTGGCGCAGAGCTTGCGAAATATGCGGCGAAGAACGATTTCGGCGCAGGCGCGTATTTCGTCTTTAATACGAATCCGGATGGCGTCCGTCTTGTCCTTGACGGCGTTTCGTTCGTTCCGTGTTCGGCGGAGCGAGAATTCATTTTATCCGTAAACGGGGGAACGGATTTTTCCTTTTATAAAGCGAATGCGGATTGCGTGGATCTGAATACGAATTTCGACGCAGATTGGGGCGGAGGCGCGCAAAATGTTCGTTGTCCGTCGCCTGCGAATTATATCGGGCATTATCCGATGAGCGAAAGGGAAGTTCGGGTTCTTGCCGATTTTACTCGATCGATCTCTCCGTATGCAACGATATCTTATCATACGAAAGGGGAAGTGATCTATTATGGATTCGAGGGGCAATCGGAAGAAGACAGAGAAAAAGACGAAACGATCGCATTTCGTCTTTCTGCGGTTACGGGTTATACGCCGATTCTGACCCAAAACAGCACGGGTGGTTATAAGGATTGGTGTATCGATAAAGAAAAGATTTCGGCTTTTACGATCGAAGCGGCACCGTCCTCTGCATCCCATCCCGTCGGCGTTGAATACTTGCCTGAAATGTTCGAACGCAATAAGAACGTTTTACAAGCGCTTTTCGCTTAATTTTCGGAGAAATTTTTGAGATTTTCTTCGATCTTTAAAAGCTTTTCTTCGTTTGCCGCAAGCCTGTCACGCTCTGCGTTGACGACGTTTTCCGGTGCACGCGCTACGAATCCTGGGTTGTTCAGCATTCCCATCGACTTTGCGATTTCTTTTTGAATGGCTGCTTTTTCTTTATTCAGACGCTCGATCTCTTTGTCGTAATCGACGAGATCGCCGAGGGGGATAAAGACTGCTGCCGCGCTCGTGACCGCGGAGCTGACTTTTTTCTCCGGAACGTAGTTTTTATCGTAAACGACGCTTTCGATGCCGGCGAGCTTGGTGAGATAGCTTTCTCCCTTTTTGAGAATGTCTTCTCGCTCGGTCTTGACGGTCACGTGTAAACGCTTCGACGGTGCGACGTCCATTTCCGCGCGCACGTTACGAACGGCTTTGATGATATCCATAACCGCCTCAAATTCCGCTTTTTCCTCGGGGAAAGAGAGGTCTTCGCGCAGCGTCGGGTAAGACGAAAGCATGATCGTTTCTTCGTGAACGGGAAGCGACAGATAAATATGCTCGGTCACGAACGGGATGTAAGGATGGAGCATTTTGAGGATGTTCGTCAAAACGTAGAAAATATTGGACGCGGCATTTTGTTTGATTCTTGCGTCGCTTGAATACAAGGAGGGTTTGATCGCTTCGATGTACCAATCGCAGAATTCGCTCCAAACGAAATCGTAAAGCTTTGCGCCAGCCAAGCCGATCTCGTATTTTTCCAAGTTGTCGCCGACAGCTTTTGCCGTTTCGGACAAGCGCGTCAAAATCCATTTGTCGGCGATCGTTTTTTCCGTTTTTTCGATCGGAAGCAGGGTAACGGCTTCGAGGTTCATCATAACGAAACGGGAAGCGTTCCAAACCTTATTGATAAAGTTACGCGCGCTTTCGACTTTTTCTTCATAAAAACGAGTATCTCCGCCCGGTGCGATTCCGTTTGCAAGAGAGAAGCGAAGCGAATCCGCGCCGTATTTGTCTATGATCAAAAGAGGATCGATGCCGTTTCCAAGACTTTTGCTCATCTTTCTGCCGAGCTTATCGCG
>DBVY01000013.1:20052-22661 GCA_002308575.1 Christensenella sp. UBA1252 | reverse complement strand
AACCAAGTGTCCAAGACGTCCTCGTCCTGTTTGAAATGCGTTGCGCCGCATTTCGGGCAAACGGTCGGTTCGGATTCGGAAACAACCATTTCGCCGCATTCTTCGCAATAATAGGCGGGAATGCGATGTCCCCACCAAAGCTGACGGGAAATACACCAGTCTTTTATATTTTCCATCCAACCGAAGTAAACTTTGGAGAAGCGCTCCGGAATAAACTCGATCTCTCCGTCTTTGACGACTTTGATCGCGGGTTCGGCGAGCGGTTTCATCTTGACGAACCATTGCTTGGAAATGATCGGCTCAACGCTGCTGTGGCAACGATAGCATTCGCCGACGTTATGTTTATAGGGCTCTTTTTCCACGAGAAGGCCGAGAGCGTCGAGGTCTTCTTCGACTTTCTTTCTTGCCGCCATACGGTCAAGTCCCGCATATGCTTTACCCGCAAGCTCGTTCATCGTCCCGTCGTCGTTCATAACGCGAATGATTTCGAGGTTGTGGCGCATTCCGACTTCAAAGTCGTTCGGATCGTGTGCCGGCGTGATTTTAACCGCGCCGCTACCGAAGTCGGGCTCGACGTATTCGTCCGCAACGATTGGGATCTTTCTGTCCGTCAAAGGCAGATCCAGGGTTTTTCCGACAAGATTCACGTATCTTTCGTCGCTCGGGTGAACGGCGACAGCCGTATCGCCGAACATCGTTTCGGGACGCGTCGTCGCGACCGTTATATAGCCGCTTCCGTCAGAAAGAGGATATTTGACGTTCCACAAAAAGCTGTCTTGTTCCGAGTATTCGACTTCCGCGTCGGAAAGGGCGGTTTTACAGCAAGGACACCAGTTGATAATCCTGCTTCCGCGATAAATCAGCCCTTTATTATAGAGATTCACGAACACTCTTTTAACGGCTTTATTGCATTTCTCATCCATCGTAAAGGCTTCGCGGGACCAGTCCAGAGAAGACCCGAGCTTCTTTAATTGCTCGACGATCCTGCCGCCGTATTGCTTTTTCCAATCCCACGCCGCTTTCAGAAAACCTTCACGTCCGAGTTCTTCTTTGCTCGTTCCTTCCGCTTTGAGTTTATCCACGATCTTGACTTCGGTTGCGATGGACGCATGATCGGTTCCGGGCAACCAAAGGGTGGGATACCCTTGCATCCTTTTGAAGCGAACCATAATATCTTGAAGGGTGTTATTCAACGCGTGACCCATATGAAGCTGCCCCGTAATGTTCGGCGGGGGGATAACGATCGTGTAAGGATCTTTTTTCGGGTCGATTTTAGGTGTAAAGTATCCTTTTGCCTGCCAATTGGCGTACAAGGAGTCTTCAAACAGTTTCGGGTCGTAATTCTTTTCCATTTCCATATAAGTTATCCTCTTTGTCAGAATTTCAAATTCAAATCCGATTTATCTTTTACGGTGTAGTTTAATTGTTTTGCGAGTTTTCTCCCGTAATCGACCAACGCAACGTACGCCATTATGACGCCGAGAGAAAGGATCACGGTCGCGACGATACGGTATGCGTTGTAACGAGCCGTTGCGAAAAAGCTCATCAAAAGTCCGACGGCATTCGTAAACGCGGCGATTTTTCCGTAAATGTTGCTATGAACGATGATCGTTTTTTTCGCAAGAAAAATGCCCCAGGCAAGCATAAAACCTTCTTTCAGACCGAGCAGGATCGGAAAGGCAAGGAAAAGCATCCCCATCGGGGAATGATGCGCGAATTCATTTACGCAAAGGCAAACCGCTGCAGAAACCTGCAATAATTTATCCGCAAGCGGGTCGAGCATTTTTCCGAGATCGCTGATAAAATGATATTTTCGGGCGATATAACCGTCCAATACGTCGGTAAAAGACGCAAACAGAAAAATCGCAAAAGAAATATATACGTTAAGGTTTTTTTCGCCGTTTACCGCAAAAAAAACGGTTATGAACGCAGGAACGCAAAGAAGCCTGATATAAGTCAGAATGTTCGGTATATTATAAAAGTCTTTTTTATTTATGCGTACGTTCATAAAACATATTTTAGTACGCTATTAAATTTAAGTCAATTGATTTGATTTAAAACGCAAGCAACCTTCGTTTTCGAAAACATTTTCTTCAATTAAGGAATAGTATGTTTGTAGAAGAAAAAACAAGGAGAATGCAATGAAAACGAAAATAATTTGTTTGATACTCGTCGTTATACTTTTGGCTCTGTGTTTGCCTCTTGCCGCGTGTTCGAAAGAAGAAAAAGACGTCATTCGATTGAATGAAGTCACCCATTCTGTATTTTATGCGCCTCTGTACGTTGCTTTGAACGAAGGCTATTTCGAAGAAAACGATCTTTCGATTGAACTAACGAACGGTGGCGGCGCGGATAAAACGATGACGGCCGTATTATCCGGGCAAGCGGATATCGGCTTTTGCGGACCGGAAGCGGCGATCTACGTCTATAACGAAGGAAAAAAGAATTATCCCCTCGTGATCGGCCAACTGACGAAACGAGATGGTTCTTTCGTGATTTCTCGTGAAAAAATCGATCATTTCGATTGGGCGACCGCATTTGTCGGAAAAGAAGTCATCGGAGGCAGAAAAGGCGGCGTTCCCGCGATGGCGCTGGAATACGCTTTGAAG
>DBVY01000013.1:19240-19976 GCA_002308575.1 Christensenella sp. UBA1252 | reverse complement strand
GCCGCAACGAATTTCGAGCTTGCGGGAAAGGGTTATATCGCGGCGTCCGTCGGTGAAGAAGCCGGAGATATTCCTTACACTTGCTTTTGCGCGGAGAAATCTTATTTAAAGAAAAACGGCGATAAAGTCAAAAGATTCCTTCTTGCCGTCAATAAAGGCGTTGAGTTCGTAAATAAAAACAACGCGGAAACNNATCGCGAAAGCTGTCAGCCCGTCCTTTGCGGATACTTCGCTTACAACGCTCACCGCCGCGATCGAAAACTATAAAAGAATCGGCGCGTATGTTTCGGATATGGGACTGAAAAAAGCGGATTTCGAAAGGTTACAAGATATTATCGTGGAAGCGGGCGTTATGACGAAGAGAGCGTCTTACGAGGACCTCGTTGATAATTCTTATATCGGCTGAAAATAGGTTTGCAACGGAAAAAATGAAAGATGTACTGGAGCTGAAAGGNNGCATTCCTATCACGGGAAAAGCGGCGAAACGCTTGCGATTTCGGATTTGACAATGGAAGTTCGCGAAGGCGAGTTTTTCGGAATCGTCGGACCGTCCGGAAGCGGAAAAACCACGCTATTGTCGATCCTTTCCGGGATATTGAATCCGTCGTCCGGGGAGATCCGTCGAGGGGTTTCCCCTCGGGAAACGGGTTATATGTTGCAAAGAGATCACCTTTTCGAATGGCGAAACATAGTGGATAACGTTACGCTTGGACTTGAAATACGAAAGATTAAAACG
>DBVY01000013.1:5967-19172 GCA_002308575.1 Christensenella sp. UBA1252 | reverse complement strand
CGAACTTTCGGGCGGTATGCGGCAAAGAGTGGCGTTGATTCGAACGCTTGCTTTACGTCCGAAACTGATCCTTCTCGACGAACCGTTTTCCGCACTCGATTTTCAAACGAGATTGAACGTTGCGGAAGACGTTCGTCGAATCATAAAGGAAGAAGGGATTACCGCGATCCTTGTTACGCACGATATCAGCGAGGCGATCGCGCTTTGTGATCGGATTGCTGTTTTGTCGGCGCGACCTGCGCGCGTAAAAAAAGTGTTTGATAACACGATCGATAAAAGCCTTACGTCCATCGAAAGAAGAGAAGAGGAGAGTTTTGCATCCCTCTTCAAGGACATTTGGAAGGAATTGGAGTTTACGAATGAAAAGGAGAGTGAATGAGATAATCAGCGCGGAACATGCGCTCTATTTGAAAAAAGAAAGACGAAGCACCGTTTTTGTCATAACGATGCAGCTGTTTATCCTCGTGCAGTTTTTTATCGTTTGGGAATTGCTCGCGAAGTTTGAGATCATAGACAGCTTTATTTTCAGCGCACCGTCGAAAATGTGGGGATCGTTTACGTCGCTATGGAAATCCGGAGATTTGATCAAACACGTCGGCGCAACGCTTTTCGAAACGATTATCGGCTTTTTAAGCGCAACGGCAATCGGTCTTTTGATCGCGATCCTTTTGTGGCTGTTTGAACCGATACGGCGGATCTTGGAACCTTATATCGTCGTTTTGAACGCACTTCCGAAAATCGCGCTCGGTCCGATCATTATTATTTGGGTCGGAGCGGGGAAGAACGCGATTGTTGTTATGGCGATTCTGATTAGCGTTATCATTACGATCATAAACATTTTGAACGGTTTTCTTTCCGTCGATAAAGATAAAATCTTGTTGATGAAAACGCTGTCGGCAAATAAAGCACAGATCTTGTTTAAGCTTGTGCTTCCATCCAACGTAAACAGTATTGTCGCGGCGTTAAAAGTGAACGTCGGAATGGCGTGGGTCGGAACGATCATGGGAGAGTATCTCGTCAGTAAAGAGGGGCTCGGATATTTGATCGTTTACGGTGGGCAGGTCTTTAATCTATCCCTCGTTATGTGTTCAACTGTGATTTTGACAATCCTTGCGGCGTGTATGTATTTCGGCGTATTGATCCTCGAAAAAGCGGTAACAAGATAGTAAAAAATTTTGCATTATTCGACAGGTGTAATAATAAACAAGTATAATTACGGATCGCAATTCACGTAAACGTCGGAAATTCAGGGAGAAAATAAAAAAGCCGGAGATTCAGCTCCGGCTTTTCTGCTATCGTGTGTCAATCTTCGTTTCCGTATTTTTCGACGCAAACGCCCGCTTCTTTAAACATTTCCATTGAGAATTCGTCGGGATAGCCGTACTTGAAAATGACGCGTTTGATGCCGCTGTTGATGATCATTTTTCCGCAAATACTGCAAGGTTGGTGCGTGCAATAAAGGGTTGCTCCATCCACGCTGACGCCGAGTTTTGCCGCTTGGATGATTGCATTTTGTTCGGCATGAACGGCATAGCAAAGTTCGTGTCTGGTTCCGCTCGGAATGTTCAGTTTTCTGCGCAGGCATTCGCCTTTTTCTTTACAACTCTTTATGCCGGAGCCCGCTCCGTTATAACCGGTGGTGACGATGCGCTTGTCACGTGTAATGACCGCGCCGACTTGTCTGTTTTCTTGAAAACAACTGCTCCATGTAGCAACTTTTTCCGCAAGATCCATAAAACGATCGTCCCACTTATCCATTTTCAGTACCTCGTTGAATATTGATATTTTTACTTTATCATAAAAAATCGGAATATTCAACCTAATTTTTTTTGAAATACTTATCGCGGAATAACGCTTGACTGTGCAGAATCGAAACTTCATAGTATCGCAACAAAGAAATCAGATCGCCTTCCGCATTTAAAAGGTTTTCGATCGCGCTTTTCATGGTTCGAAGAAGCACTTTGTAATCGAGCACAATGTTCGATCCGTCGTTTCGCGCCGTTTTTTCAAAGGTTTCTTCCGCAACGACGATTTTTTCTTTTAAAGATGAAAGGGTTACTTTTACGTCTTGCGTCGTGAAAATATTCGCTTGCAGGGAAACGGCTGTTTCGTAAAGGGTTCCGACGATTTCCACATACAGATTTTCGTTTGTTGTCGTTTCTTTCAGATCCTTTGATTTTTCTAGATCGAAATAATACAATTTTAGCTCGAAAACTCCGTAGGATCCTTGTCTTTTTGCAATTGTATTTGCGTCGGTTTCCTTTTCGTATGCGTTTAAAATGACGTAATAATCTTGTCCGTTTTTCAGGACGTATCCGGCGCCTCCTTCTTTGCGAATAACCGTCGCGTTTTTATAGGAAATTCCCATGTCTTCGGAATGCGTCGCATAGACCAAATAGTACGATCGATAATCGGACTTTTTGTTTGAACCGAAGAGAAGAGATGCGTAGGTCGAAAAAGGTGTTCCGCAAAAGAGATCCGCGGCAACTGCCGATAAACAAAAGCATAAGAGCGTTATACACGCGATGAGAACAAATCCTCGTTTATTTTTAATCGTTTTGTTTTTTACGCGTTTTTTTCTTTCGGAATCGTCCGATCTTGTACCTGTGTCGCATGTTCGGGTTCTTGCGTCTTCCACGGTGTGTTCGACGGGCTCGTCGGAGGTAATCGTTCCGAAAACGGTATAACCGTCATATTTATACTTTTCATATCCGTTTAATCGATTCATACGCTATATTACGGTCGTTTTGGAGGAAATATGACGAGAATGATCGATTTCATACAAGCGCGAGCGCGTTTATATAATTTTATCTATAATAAGGGCGCGAATTTGCTTGTGAAACATGTTTTTGCGTGTTATAATTACCATACCGTGCTATGCGGGGAGCCAGCGGTGCCCTATACCCACAATCCGCTATAGTGGGGCAGAATACTTTTCTCGGCTTTCGCCATGGAAGGCTGAGCGGCGTAAGGAACGTTGATCCCGGTGTCTTATGCAAAAGTGATCCGTGAACCGTGTCAGGACTTGACGGTAGCAGCACTAAGCGGTTTTCACTTTGTGCCATGAGGTTGCTTCGGAGTAGTCACCTGCGTTTCGCGTCCGCTTCGGTGGAGTCTGTCAAAAAAAGTTGCACGGTACCTTTTATAATAATAGCGGCTTTCGTCCGCTTTACGGAGATTAAAATGGATCGAGATAACAAAATCGCGGTTTTGGTGGATGCGGAGAACGTTTCCGAGAAGTATGCGCAGGATTTGTTGGACGAAGTTACGAATTACGGCGTTCCGACGTACAAACGCGTTTACGGTGATTGGACGAAACCGCAACTTTCCAAATGGAAAGATTCCCTTTTAACGTACTCTTTTACCCCCATTCAACAATACAGCTACACTTCGGGCAAGAATTCGTCCGACAGCGCGATGATCATCGACGCGATGGATATTCTGTATTCGGGCAAAGTAAACGGTTTTTGCTTGGTTACTTCGGATAGTGATTTTACTCGTTTGGCGATGAGACTCAGAGAAGCGGGTATGCTCGTGCTTGGAATGGGAGAGAAAAAAACGCCGCAACCGTTTATCAAAGCGTGTGAAAAATTCATCTACCTCGAAGTTTTGAGAAACTCGGAAGAAAAAGCGGAAGAAAAGCAGGAAGAAAAAGAAGAACCGTTGAAAAAGGCGAAGAAATCCGAAGAAAAGCCCGTTGAAGCGTCTGTTGCTCCTTTGAAAAAAGTCAGAGCGGTCGTGAAAGATATCGTAAACAGCATCGGTAACGAGGACGGTTGGGCGTACCTTGCGGACGTCGGAAATAACCTTTCAAAGAGAATGCCCGATTTTGACACGAGGAACTACGGGTTTACCAAGTTGATCGATTTGGTTTCAACCTTTAACGGTTTCGAGATCAGCCGAATTCCCGTCGGGGACGGCGGAAAGGTCAATAAGATTTTGATCAAGACGAAATAGACGAAAAGAAAACGCGGCGCTTAGCGCCGACAAAGAGGCATATATGTTTAATAAAGTCGACACAAGTTTGGATTTTTGCGGCAGAGAAAAAGAGATCTCCGAATTCTGGAAAGAAAACGAAGTCTTCGAAAAAAGCGTTAAGCAGAACGAGGGGAACCAAGAGTATACCTTTTACGACGGACCTCCGACGGCAAACGGAAAACCGCATATCGGTCATATTTTGACGCGCGTCATCAAAGATATTATTCCGCGTTATCGCACGATGAAAGGGTATCACGTTGAGCGGAAAGCGGGGTGGGATACGCACGGACTTCCCGTTGAGCTCGAAGTAGAAAAGTCGCTCGGAATGGACGGAAAGCAGGATATAGAAAAATACGGAATCGAGCCGTTCGTCAAAAAATGCAAAGAAAGCGTTTGGAAATATAAAGGTGAATGGGAGAAAATGTCGGATCGCGTCGGTTACTGGGCGGATATGAAAAATCCGTACGTGACGTACGACGATAACTATATCGAATCCGTTTGGTGGGCGGTTAAGCAAATCAACGACAAAGGTCTTTTATATAAAGGGCATAAGATCGTTCCCTATTGCCCGCGTTGCGGAACCGCACTTTCTTCTCACGAAGTCGCCCAAGGGTATAAAGACGTCGAAGATATGACCGTAACCGCGAAGTTCAAGGTCGTAGGAGAGGAAAACACCTATTTCCTCGCTTGGACGACGACGCCTTGGACGCTGCCTTCCAACGTTGCGCTTTGTATGAACGCGGCGGAGGATTATGTGCGCGTAAAAGTCGGGGACGAGGTTTATATTCTCGCCGCCGCTCTTGTTTCTTCGGTCATCGGAGAGGGCGCGGAGATTTTGTCCGTTGACAAGGGTTCGCATTACGAGCATATGAAATACGAGCCGCTTTTCGACTATATCAAAGGCACGAAAGAAGCCTCGAAAGCGTATTACGTGACGAACGATCCTTACGTTACTTTGACGGAAGGCACCGGTATCGTTCATATTGCGCCCGCGTTCGGTGAAGACGACGCGAAGGTCGGCAGAAGATACGGATTGCCGTTCGTTCAACTCGTAGATGATCGCGGCCGTTTCGTAAAAGAAGTAAACGATCTCGTCGGCGTTTTCGCAAAGGACGGGGATAAATTTATCATCGAAAAACTTGCCGAAAAGGGACTTTTGTTCAAAAAGCACCTGCATACGCACAGCTATCCTTTCTGCTGGCGCTGCGACACGCCGCTTTTGTATTACGCTCGCAGCTCCTATTTTATCAAAATGACCGCCGTGCGCGATAACCTTTTGAAAAATAACGCGCAGGTTAATTGGATCCCTCCGACGATCGGAACGGGTCGTTTCGGAAATTTCCTTGAAAACGTTATCGATTGGGGTGTTTCCCGTGAAAGATATTGGGGTACGCCGCTTCCTGTTTGGGTTTGTTCAGAATGCGGAAAAACGCACGTCGTCGGCAGTAAAGCCGAGTTGAAAGAGCTTGCCGGGACGCTTCCGTCCGAGTTGCATCGTCCTTATATCGACCGTATTACCTTTAAATGCGAATGCGGCGGCGAGATGAAGAGGACGCCCGAAGTCATGGATTGTTGGTTCGACTCCGGTTCGATGCCCTTTGCGCAGTCGCACTATCCGTTTGAGAACAAAGAAGCATTCGAAAAACATTTTCCCGCTGATTTTATCAGCGAAGCGGTCGATCAAACGCGCGGTTGGTTCTATACCTTGATGGCGATTTCGACATTACTTTTCGATCGTTCGTCCTTCAAAAATTGTATTGTTCTCGGTCACGTTTGCGATAAGGACGGTTTCAAGATGAGTAAACATAAGGGCAACGTCGTCGATCCTTGGAGCATTCTCGATAAGCAGGGTGCGGACGCCGTTCGTTGGTACTTCTATACGGGTAGTTCGCCGTGGCTTCCTTCCCGTTTTTATTCCGAAGCGGTTTCGGAAGCACAAAGAAAATTCATGGGTACTTTCTGGAATACCTATGCGTTCTTTGCTTTGTATGCGGGTATCGACGACTATAAACCCGAAAAGTATCGTTTGGAAGATTGCGAGCTCAGTTTGATGGATAAATGGGTGCTCAGCCGTTTGAATACGTTAATCAAAACGGTGGACGAAAACCTTGAAAATTATAAGATCACGGAAAGCGCTCGCGCGATCGGCGACTTTACGGACGAACTTTCGAATTGGTACGTGCGCCGCGGTCGTGAACGTTATTGGGGAAGTGAAATGACCCCGGATAAAGCGGCGGCGTATACGACTTTATATCACGTCCTCGTGACGATGAGCAAACTGATTGCGCCGTTCGTTCCGTTTATGGCGGAAAGCGTGTATCAAAACCTTGTGGTGAATAACGATAAAAACGCGCCGATCAGCGTGCATTTGACGACTTTCCCTGTTGCCGAAAAGAAATATATAGACAAAGAGCTCGAAAAAGAAATGGGCGCCGTCGAAAGCGTCGTTTTCCTCGGTCGTGCCGCAAGAAACAAAGCGAACATCAAAAACCGTCAACCTCTTTCGGAAATGTTTGTGAAAACGGACGTTGCGTTCCGTCTTTCGGGTATGCTCGAAATTGCGGCGGAAGAATTGAACGTGAAGAAAGTTACGATCGCTTCGGAAGAACAATCTTTCATTACTTACGAGATCAAGCCGCAATTAAAGACACTCGGTCCCAAGTACGGATCGCTACTCGGGCAAATTCGTTCGTTTCTGCAAACGGCGGACGGAAAAGAGATCGTTGCTGCCGTCAAAGACGGTGGCGTTTATACGACCGAGCTCGGCGGGAAAGCAGTAGAGTTTACGGAGTCCGATCTTTTGATCACTACGAAGAGCGGAGAAGGTTTCAGCGCTGAATCGGACGGAAAGATCACCGTTGCTCTTAATACATCTTTGACGAATGAATTGATCGACGAGGGCTTTGCGCGCGAAATTGTTTCCAAAGTGCAAACCATGCGTAAAGAAGCGGGATTCGAAGTAACGGATCATATCGTTCTCGGGATCGTTGCGGAAGATTCGTTTAAAGATATCCTTGCCGAATTTGCCGTCAAAGACGACGTTCTTGCGGACGAAGTCACGTTCGGATCTCTTTCGGGTTATGAAAAAGAATTCGATCTCGGCGGAAAGATCGTCCGCTTATCCGTATGCCGCAAATAGCTTCCGATTGGAAAGATTACGAGATCGTCGCGTCGGGCGGCGGTTATAAACTTGAAAGATGGGGCAAGGTGTATTTGCTTCGTCCGGATCCGCAGGCGATTTGGAACGCGCCTTTTGATCTTTTCTCATATGAGAAACTAAACGCCTATTATCGGATCGACGCAGGGAAAAACGAAGAAAAATGGGTCGTAAAAAAACCGTTTAAGGACGAATTCGCCGTAACGTGGCGCGATCTCGTTTTCCATTTGAAATTATCCAAAAACTTTAAACATACGGGGCTTTTCCCCGAACAAGCGGCAAATTGGGATCGTATCCGCAAATGGATCTCGGCGGAAAAACGCGAGATTAAGGTTCTTAATTTGTTTGCATATACGGGCGGAGCAACGCTTGCGGCGGCAAGCGCAGGCGCTTCCGTGACGCACGTGGACGCCGCACCCGCAATGGTGGACAGAGCCAAACAAAACGTTTTATCATCCGGATTGAAAGATAGACCGATCCGTTATATCGTGGACGATTGCCTGAAATTCGTAAATCGTGAGATTCGTCGCGGGAATCGTTACGATGCCGTTATTATGGATCCGCCTTCCTTTGGAAGAGGTCCGAACGGGGAAGTTTGGAAATTGGAAGAAAGCTTGTTTCCGCTCGTTTTGCGCGTTGCGGAAGTGCTTTCGGACCAACCTCTGTTTTTTCTTATCAATTCCTATACGACGGGGCTTCAACCGACGGTTATCGGTAATATTTTGACCCTCGCTTTGAAAAACAAAGGATTATTCGAGATAGACGCGTATGAACTCGCGTTACCGCAGGACGACGGTTTGTTTCTTCCTTGTGGGTGCACGGGCGTTGCGATATTCGACAAAGGAAAAGGTGAAAAATGAGCGTAACCTATAAGGACATTCCGATTATATACGAAGACAATCACGTGATCGTTGCGGTGAAACCTTTTAACGTTCCTTCGCAGGAGGACGCAAGCAAAGATCCCGATATGTTGACACTTTTGAAGGAGTATATCAAAGATACCGCGGAAAAACCCGGGAATGTATTTCTCGGTCTTGTCCATCGCCTGGATCGTCCGACGGGCGGCGTTATGGTCTTTGCGAAAACGAGCAAAGCAGCCGCACGTTTATCGGAAAGTATCGTTTCGGGCGATTTCGATAAAAAATATTTTGCCGTTTTATCCGATATTCCGAAAGACAAGAACGGAAGACTGGATAACTATTTATTAAAAGATGAAGCCAGAAACGTCGTATCGGTTGCGCCGATGGGCGTTTTAGGAGCTAAAAGAGCGGTGCTCGATTATAAAATCGTTGAGAAAAAAGGGCAACTTTGCCTTGCCGAGATCTATTTGTATACGGGACGCAGTCATCAGATCCGCGTGCAAACGGCGCATATCGGTTGTCCGATCGTGGGCGACGTTAAATACGCTGGAGATAAACTCGTTAAAGCCGAGCATCTTGCGCTTTGGAGTGCGGAGATTCGCTTTCCGCACCCGACAAAGAAAGACATTATGGTTTTCAGAGCTATCCCGGACGATTCCGCTTTTCCTTGGAGCGAATTTGATATGGAACGCCATTTAAGCGTTAAAATCAATTGAGTATGAGCGTAAAGAAGATAAAAAGCGTTAAGAGATTCTCCCCTAAACTCGAAATGGGGCTGGGCTTCTCGCAAGTAAATCAAAGAATCAAAGAAAGAAACACGAACGCGCGCATTATCGATCCTTCCAAATCCATTTTTAAGATCATTGCCGAAAACGTGTTTACGTTTTGCAATATTTTTACGATATTGATCGTAATAATGTTGTTCTGCATCGGTGAATACAGCGACACCTTTTCTTCAATCATCATCTTCTTTAATATTACGGTCGGCATCGTACAGGGCGTCAAAGCAAAAAACGCTATCAAACGTCTTTCTTTCGAAGTGGATAGCGATTTTGCCGTTATTCGTGACGGAAAACGGAAAGAGATTCCCGTTCGTGAAATCGTCTTGGACGATCTCGTCGTAATGCGCGCCGGCTCTAAAGTGCCAGTTGACGGCATAATCCGCGAAGGTTCTCTCGATTTGGACGAATCAATTTTGACCGGCGAAGGAAATATCGTAAAAAAAGGCGTAGGCGATTATATTCTCTCGGGAAGTCACGTTCTCGTCGGGGAGGCGGTCGTTCAGGCGGATAAAGTCGGCATGCACAGCAATATCCAAAGGATCGGAAAAGTCGTTCGTCGTTTGGCGAAACCGAAAAGCAAGATCTTTTATTCCCTTGACTTTTTGATAAAGATAATCAGCTTTATCCTCGTGCCGCTTGCGATCGGATCCTTTTTGGTAAATTATTACGTGGCGGGTAGTTCTTTGCACGTCGCTTTGAAGTATACGGCGGCTTCCGCGCTCGCGATGATCCCCGTCGGATTGTTCTTCTTGACGAGTTGCGCACTTGCCGCTTCGGTTTTGAAACTTTCCCAAAAAAATACGCTCGTGCAAGATATGTACGGCGTTGAAATGTTGGCGCTCGTCGATACGTTACTCTTGGATAAAACGGGAACGATTACGACGGGCGAAATGCGCGTAACGGATAAAAAGGTTTTCGACGAAACCGTCGACGCGGAAAAGATCCTTGCCGATCTTCTCGCGGGAACGAAGGATATGAACGCAACGGCGACCGCGCTCCGTAAAACGTACGGAGAGGGCGATCCCGAAGCTTCCGTTTTTGCGCTTCCGTTTTATTCGGGAAGAAAATACGGCGGCGTTACGTTTGCGGACGGGTCCAAATACGTGCTCGGTGCTCCCGAATATGTTTCTTCGTTTAAGGGCGACCTTAAAGCGTATGCCGAAATGTGCGCGAGCGAAGGAAAGCGCGTCGTCGTTCTTTCGCGTCTGAACGGAGATCTCCTGTTTGCAAAACCCGAACAATGCACGCCCGTTTTGGCTCTCGCGATCGAAGACGAGATCCGTGACGACGCGCCTTGTACCTTAAAATGGTTCCGTGATAACGACGTTCGGATCATGGTAATTTCCGGCGACGATCCGTTGACCGTTTCCAGAATCGCAACGAAAGCGGGCGTCGTGGATAGCGAAAAATATGTGAATTGCTCGACGTTATCGGACGACGAACTCAAAGCCTCCGTCAATAATTACGCGATTTTCGGAAGGGTTTCGCCCGAACAAAAATGTTTGATTGTAAACGAGCTCAGAAAGCAAGGGAAAACGGTTGGAATGGTCGGCGATGGCGTAAACGACGTCCACGCCTTAAAGAGCAGCGATTGCTCGATCTCGTTCGGTAGCGCGAACGAAGTCGCCAGAAGCGTCGCGGGCATCGTTCTTGTCGACAGCAAATTCAGTTCACTTCCCGCCGTCGTTGCAGAGGGTAGGCGAGTGGTCAGCAATATCGAGCAGGTCGCATCTCTTTACATTATGAAAAACCTGTTTACGATGATTATGACCGCGATTTTCCTTTGCCTCGGCAGATTGTATCCGTTCTCGACGTCGCAAATGTTGATGATCGAAGCATTCGTTCTCGGAATTCCGGCTCTTTTCCTCGCGATGCAGCGAAGCACGAAGATATCGGACGGAAACTTTATTCCGAACGTTTTGAAACGAACGTATCCCGCAACGTTCTCTTTGTTGTTTGCCGTTCTTGCTTCGTATTTCTTGTTATGCGGTGTGTTTTCCGTTCCCGTTGATTTGCGGTCGACCGTCGGCGCATTAACGCTGGTTTGTTGCGGATTTATCGAATTAGTGTTTAATTCATTGCCTCTCAATAAATTCAGAACGGCGGTCATCGTCGGTTCGTTCTTTGCGTTTTTGATTGCGGCATTGGCGGTTTACGGTTTGAATGTGGTCGGATTGCATTACGTTTCCTTCGAGGTAAAGCCGATCAACGGAACGGCGTTCGGTATCATCTGTCTTTCGATGCTCTTCTGCACGGCAATGAACATCTTATTTCACTTTTTGCTTAAAAAGATGCACCTCGGAACGAAGAAGAACATACCGTTCTATTTCGAGAGCTATTACGGCGATGTGGATCCGGAAGAGGAAGAAAGCTCGGAATCATCGTATAATTCCGAAAAAATGGTCTGATTATTGCTTGAAAATACTATAAATAGTATTTAAGAAACGGCTCTCGTTCCTTAAAATCTCTTAATAACCCTTGCAATCGCTTCTCGGGTGTGCTATAAATTAGATAACAAACAACCTGCGTTGTGCGACTAGCGGTTCTGTCACAACCTCAATTTATTAAAGGGAAAACGAAACGCGGCGTCGGATGTCAGGCCACATAAGATCGGTGGAAGGCAGAAGTGTCGGATAGTTTATACCCAACCTGCTAACGGCGGGTTTAGTACGGCCGTAAAACGGCAACGCGGGCTAAACGAACGCGAGTTCGTTATAAGAAGGCTTTTAACGATTTCTTGGATCGCAGGTAGCGATCGAAGCAGATCGAGAAAGCCTTTTTTATTGTTCCTTTTAATTTTTAAAAGGAATTTTTTTAAGTTTGATAAAATCGTTATGCTTTTTTTCGGTTCGTATGATATACTGTTGAAAGTAAAAAATCTCTTGGGAGGAAACTTTAATGCAATATTCTCGCGAAGTTGAAGAAATGGTTTGCGTCAAAAAGGGTCCGAACCACGGTCCCGCCCCGATTCCCGAAGAAGGAAAATGGGTGCAATCCAAGGAAATTAAGGACGTTAACGGTCTTACGCACGGCGTCGGTTGGTGCGCGCCGCAACAGGGTGCCTGTAAGCTTACGCTGAACGTCAAGGATGGCGTGATCCGCGAAGCGCTCGTTGAAACGATCGGTTGCTCCGGTATGACCCACTCCGCCGCGATGGCAGCAGAAATCTTGCCGGGCAAGACCATTTTGGAAGCCTTAAATACCGACCTTGTTTGCGACGCGATCAATACCGCGATGAGGGAGCTTTTCCTGCAAATCGTGTACGGCAGAACGCAATCCGCATTCTCCGAGGGCGGTCTTGTGATCGGTGCCGGTCTTGAAGATCTCGGAAAAGGTCTTCGTTCTCAGATCGGAACGATGTACTCCACCGAAGCAAAGGGCGTCAGGTATCTCGAAATGGCGGAAGGATACGTTACCCGTCTTGCGCTCGACAAGAACAACGAAGTCATCGGTTATGAATTCGTGAAACTCGGCGTAATGATGGATTTGATTGCGAAGGGCGTCAGCGCGGACGAAGCGCTGAAAAAGTGCACCGGAAATTACGGAAGATTCAATGAAGGCGTGACCTTCATCAATCCTCGTAAGCAATAAGGAGGGCGGAACAATGGCTATCACGTTTGAAGGTTACGAAAGAAGAATTGAAAAGATTACCGCGAAACTCGCCGAGTACGGAATCGCGTCTTTGGAAGAAGCGAAAGCGATCTGCGATAAAGCGGGCGTAAACGTCGAAGCGATCGTAAAGGGCGTTCAACCCATCGCTTTTGAAAATGCCGTTTGGGCGTACACCGTCGGTTGCGCGATCGCTCTGAAAAAGGGAACGAAGAAAGCCGCGGACGCCGCCGAAGACATCGGTATCGGTTTGCAATCTTTCTGCATTCCCGGTTCCGTTGCGGACCAACGTCAAGTCGGTCTCGGTCACGGCAATCTCGCCGCGATGCTTCTCCGCGAAGAAACCGCTTGCTTCGCGTTCCTTGCGGGTCACGAATCTTTTGCCGCGGCGGAAGGCGCGATCGGTATTGCGAGAACGGCGAATAAAGTCCGTAAAAACCCGCTTCGCGTTATCCTGAACGGTCTTGGAAAGGATGCGGCTTTCATTATCAGCCGTATCAACGGTTTTACCTACGTTCAAACCAAGTACGATTATTACACCGGTGAGTTGAAGATCGTTAAAGAAACCGCTTACAGCGACGGCGAAAGAAGCAAGGTTCGCTGCTACGGCGCGGACGACGTTTGCGAAGGCGTTGCGATCATGCGCCACGAAGGCGTTGACGTTTCGATCACCGGAAACAGCACGAACCCCACCCGTTTCCAACATCCCGTTGCGGGCACGTATAAGAAGTGGTGCGTCGATAACGGCAAGAAGTATTTCTCCGTTGCGTCCGGTGGCGGCACGGGCAGAACGCTTCACCCCGATAACATGGCTGCGGG
>DBVY01000013.1:348-5954 GCA_002308575.1 Christensenella sp. UBA1252 | reverse complement strand
GACACGATGGGCAGAATGCACAGCGACGCGCAATTCGCGGGTTCGTCTTCCGTTCCTGCGCACGTCGAAATGATGGGCTTAATCGGTATGGGCAACAACCCGATGGTCGGCGCGTCCGTCGCATTGGCAGTCGCGGTCGAAGAGGCGCAAAAGTAATCTGAGAAAACAGCATTTAAACGCTCCGTCGGTTCGGCGGAGCGTTTTTTGCTTTCGTTGACAAATGGAAACCGAAATGTTACAATCTAAATATGGAAAATAACGTTGTTTCTTTTGACCAAGCGGTCGATTTATGCAATCGGGCGGGGATGCGCTTTTTGAGCTTTGTGAAAAAGGTCAAAAAAGGCGTGGACGCGGACGAAACCGAAGTAAAACACGAGATGTTTTTGCTGTATCTGGAAGCCGCGAAGAGCGGGCATCCGCGCGCTCTCTACAACCTCGGTGTTTGCTATCATTTCGGCATCGGCGTCGGCGTCGATCACGAGGAGGCTCTTTCTTGCTATGAGAAAGCGGCGGAGGGCGGAAAAACCGAAGCCCTCGTGTATCTTTCCAAGATGTACGCGGTCGGAGAGGGCGTTGAAAGAGATGAGAAAAAAGCCGACGAGCTTTTGAAAAAAGCGGCGGAAAAGGGAAATCCGACGGCTTGCTTTATTTTGGGCGGGCACGCGGCGAATGCAAAAGACACGCGCGTCGCGCTTTCGTTTTTTAAGAAAGCGGCGGTTTGCCGCAACAATTTTGCTTATTGCGTGGATATGGATGACGCGCAGAGCGGGAAAGACTATGAAACCGTGCGTGACGGAATTGGCAAAAACCTCGGAAAATGCTTGTTTTTTGCCGCTTTTTTGACGATCCTCGTAGTCCGAGTGAAAGAGGATTACGCCCAGGCGGTTGAATGGCTCAAAATCGCTTTCGAAGAATGTGAAATGCCGGAATGTGCGATCGTCCTTGCGCACGCGTACACGTACGGGGAAGGCGCGGAACAAAATTTCGAAGAAGCGGAAAAATACGTTAAAATTGCGGAAGACGTCGGATTGCATGGCGCGTCCGACGCGCGCGACGATCTTGAAGAGGTACGCGCTCGCAAAAACGCCTTGAAAAAATAAATCGAGAATTGGAAAAAACGCTTGCAAATACACAAACGTTTTGATATAGTAATAATGTTAAATTCGAATATGCCTCGTTAGTCTAGTGGTCTAGGACGCTGGCCTCTCACGCCGGTATCAAGGGTTCGAACCCCTTACGGGGTACCACAAAAGCCTTCTTTTACTTGTTAAAGGAAGGTTTTTTTTAATTATGCCTCCGAATGACGTTCCTCCGGCGAAAAACTCCGCTCTTTAACTTGCGAAACCTTTTTTATAATGATATTATAATTATATATTTCTTTTTTGGAGTTTATTGCTATGAACGTAATGGACACGCTGCGCGAAAGAGGCTTTATCAAACAAACCGTTTACGAAGAAGATCTTTATAAACTTCTCGGCTCGGAAAAAGTCAGTTTTTATATCGGGTTCGACCCGACGGCGGACAGTTTGCACGTCGGTCACTATCTCGCGATGATGGCGATGAGTCATATGCAAAAAGCGGGGCATCGACCGATCGTTTTGATCGGTGGCGGAACCGGCATGATCGGAGATCCTTCGGGCAGAACGGATATGCGCAATATGCTGACCGCGGAGCAAGTGCAACACAATTGCGAATGTTTTAAGAAGCAAATGAGTCGATTCTTCTCGTTCGAAGGGGAGAACGCCGCGATCATGGTCAATAACGGTGATTGGCTTTTAAACCTCAATTACGTGGACTTTTTGCGCGAGATCGGTTCTTTGTTCAGCGTGAACAGAATGCTGACCGCCGAGTGTTATAAAAACCGTATGGAGAAGGGCTTGACCTTCCTCGAATTCAACTATATGTTGATGCAAAGCTACGACTTTTTGGTTTTGTACAAGAAATACGGTTGCGTGTTGGAATGCGGCGGCGACGATCAATGGAGCAATATGCTTTCGGGCGCGGATCTGATTCGCCGTAAGCTCGGAAAAGACGCGTTTGCGATGACGTTCCCGCTTTTGACGAACAGCGAAGGCAAAAAGATGGGCAAGACGGCTTCCGGCGCGGTTTGGCTTTCCGCCGACAAGACTTCTCCCTATGATTTCTATCAATATTGGCGCAACGTTGAGGACAGCGAAGTCAGAAAGTGCTTGAAGCTTTTGACCTTTATGCCGCTCGACGAGATCGAAGAAATGACCGCGCATCAGGACGAGCGTATCAACGCCGCCAAAGAACGCCTCGCGTACGAGATCACGAAGATCGTGCACGGCGCGGACGTCGCGGACGAGGTCGTAAGAAAGGTCAAAGCGGCTTTTTCCGGTGACGTTGACAATATGCCGTCCGCATCCGTTTCCAAAGATACGGTCAAAATCGTGGATATCCTTGCGGCGGTCGGTTTCGCTCCGAGTAAGAGCGAGGCAAGGCGCCTGATCCAAGGCGGAGCGGTCTCCGTGGACGGCGTCAAGATCGCGGACGTTGCCGCCGAAGTGTCGGATAGCCAACTTGCGAACGGTTGCGTGATCTATAAAGGCAAGAAAAATCGCGTTAAAGTTTCTTTTGAAGGCTGATGTACGTAACTCTCGCAAAGAACGCACAAGCCGAAACGAACGTTAAGCACAGCAAATTTATCGCTTTTTGTTTTCCCGTTTCCGATCCGGACGAGGCGGAGGATTATGTTCGCGGCGTTAAGAAACAGTTTCCGGACGCCACGCACGCGCCGTATGCCTACGTAACGGGGGAAAACGGAGAAAAATTCCGCGCAAGCGACGACGGCGAGCCTTCGGGAACGTCCGGCGTTCCGATATTGGAAACGATCAAACGGCAGGGATTGACCTATGCCGCGGTCGTCGTCGTTCGATATTTCGGCGGAATCAAACTCGGAACGGGCGGATTGGCGCGCGCCTACGCGGACGCCGCCGAAGAGGCGATTTCGGTTGCCGGAAAAGCGTCTTTTGATAAATGTTCCGTTTACTTTGTAAAATGCGAGTATTCTTGTTATTCCACGCTTCAAAACAAAGTAATTTCGCTCGGCGGGCAGATCCTTTCGAGCGATTTTGACAGCGGCGCAACGCTTACCGTGGCGATCCCGATCGCGTCTTCCTCTGCGTTTTTGTCCTTTTTGGCGGACGTCAGCTCGGGGAAAGCGACCGCGGAATTTGTCAAAGAAGAGTATTGTTCGGTTCGTTGAAAGGATATCGGAGGATAGAAAATGCTGGACGGGTTTTTGATAGGGAATTATACGAATCACGAAACGAAAACGGGCGTGACCGTCATTCTCGCGCCGCAAGGCGCCGTTGGCGGCGTTAGCGTTCGCGGCGGCGCTCCGGCAACGCACGAAACCGATTTGTTCCGCGCTGAAAATACGGTGGATAAAGTAAACGCCGTTGTTTTGTCGGGTGGAAGCGCGTTTGGATTGGAGTCAATTGCGGGTGTTATGCAATTTTTGCATGAAAAGGGCGTCGGATACGATGCGGGCGGATTCCGCGTTCCGATCGCGGCGGGTGCTTCGATCTACGATCTCGAATTCGGTTCTTTCGATTATCCGAATAAAGCCGCCGGCTATTTCGCTTGTCAAAACGCTTCTCCCGTAACGGAAATCAAAGGATCGATCGGCGCGGGCGCCGGTGCGACGGTTTGCAAAATGAGCGGTATGGCGGGCGCGAAAAAGTCGGGTATGGCGGTATGCGTCGCCGCGAAAGGCAGCGTTGAAATGGCGGTCGTGACCGTCGTAAACGCGCTCGGCAACGTCTATGATCCGCAAACGGGGAAAGCCGTTAAGAAAACGGACGGAAACGTAAACGCGCCATCTTTTTCGAATACGACGATCACTTGCGTTTTGACGAACGCCTGTTTTACGAAAGCGCAAGCGAATAAACTTGCGGACGTAACGCAAGACGCGTATGCGCGTTGCATTCGTCCCGTTCACACGATGTACGACGGCGATTCGATTTTCGTTTTGAGCTCGGGGGCCGTTTCCGCCAATCCGATCGAATTGCAAATGATGGCGGACGCTCTTTGCGCAAAAGCAATCTTAACCGCGGTAACGAGCAATGATTGATCTTTATTCTTCTTTGACCGCGAAAAAAGCGGACGAAAGCACGATCGCGCGCGGCGAAAGAGCGGAAGAATTGATGCGTCGCGTGGCGCTCGGCGTTTTGGAAAACGCACCTTTTCACGAAGGTAAAACCTTGATCGTTTGCGGAAAAGGCGGGAACGGCGGCGACGGATACGCGCTGTATCTTTTGATGAAAGAGCGCGGGTTATCGGCGGACGTTTCGGACTTTGGACCGACTTCGAACGCCGCGGCGGCATTTTATCGCGCTTCCTGCGAAAAGGACGTGATTCCTTTCTCGGAAGATTTGGATTTTTCGCAATATGCGAATATCGTGGATTGTATGTTCGGGATCGGGCTTTCGCGCCCCGTAACGGGGGAATACGCCGCCTGTATCAAAAAGATCAACGCGGCGAATGCGTTCGTAATAGCCGTCGATATCGCGAGCGGTCTTTCTGCTGACAGCGGAAAGATCCTCGGCGCGGCGGTCGAAGCGGACGTCACGTTTACCGTGCAAAACCTAAAAATCGGTCACTTCCTTTCGGACGGACTCGATTGTTCGGGCGAGATCGGCGTCCTCACCGTTGGGATCGACGAAGCGGAAGCGGATTGTAAGATGATCGAAGACGAGGACGTGGCGCGCCTGTTCCCGCCTTTAAAGAGAAACGTCCACAAGGGCGATCTCGGAAAACTTTCGATCATTGCCGGAAGCGACTCCTATTCGGGCGCGGCGGTGCTTGCCGAAATGGGCGCGGCGGCGTTTGCTCTCGGCGACGGTCTCGTAAAACTCTGCGTGCCGGACAGCATTTTGTATTCGGTTATGAATAAGATTACGGAATGCACGTTGCTCGCGCTCCCGAGCGAAGAGGGGAAGATCCTTTTCTCGGAGCCGTATCTCGAAAAAGCGATCGACGGCGCCTCGGCGGTTTTGTTTGGAAACGGCGTGGATCTTTCCGAAAACGGCGCGCGCATTTTGTCATATTTGTTGAAAACCGTGTCTGTTCCGCTCGTTCTCGACGCGGACGGATTAAACCTTTTATCGCGCGATCCTTCCGTTTTGAAGGATAGGGCGGGCGCGACGGTCGTTACGCCGCATCCGAAAGAGCTTTCCCGCTTGATGGGCGTTCCCGTTTCGGAGATTTTATCCGAACCGCTTTCATACGCGAAAGAGTTTGCGGCTCGTTTCGGAGTCGTCGTTTTGCTGAAAGGCGCGTCCACGATTGTTACGGACGGAAAGGTCGCGTATCTTTCCAAAACGGGTTCTCCGGGGATGGCGAAAGGCGGAAGCGGAGATCTTCTCGCAGGTTCGATCGCCGCGTTAATCGCGGGCGGAAGATCGCCGATCGAAAGTGCCTATGCTGCTTCCTATATCCTCGGCGTGGCGGGAGAATTTGCTTCGAACGAAGTCGGAGAGTACTCCGCGCTTCCTTCCGACACGGCTCGAAACATTTCGAAAGCGGTCAAATTTTTTGCGGAAAAAGTGGCAAAGAATACTTGACAAAAAATAACCGAGCCG
>DBVY01000013.1:0-264 GCA_002308575.1 Christensenella sp. UBA1252 | reverse complement strand
TTCAAGTCCCCCTGATCGCACCAAGAACACTCGCTTTGGCGAGTGTTTTTTTGTATTATGGGGACTTGAACGGGCAGGCGAATCCCGTTACATATAAAAAAGAACCGAGATTGGTTTTATCACGGTTCTTTTTGTTGCTTTTTTTTGTGATTTAATCGAAAAACCCGAGACTGATCATCAATCCGTCGTTAACTTTTTGCATCAGGTTCTCGGGAAGTTCGCCGATCCTTTCGCGAAGGCGGCGTTTGTCGATCGTGCGGATCT
>DBVY01000023.1:10675-31367 GCA_002308575.1 Christensenella sp. UBA1252 | reverse complement strand
TAGATAGGTCGGAGGTGGAAGTGCAGCAATGCATTAAGCTGACCGATACTAATAGGTCGAGGGCTTAATCACTGACAATTTTGGTTAGGCAAGAAATATGAATCTGAAGCAAGCTAATTGAACTATGCAGTTGTGGATGTGCTGAAAAGATATCCAACCATTCCGGTGGTAATGGCAAGAGGGACCCACCCGTTCTCATCCCGAACACGGAAGTTAAGCCTCTTCGCGCTGAATGTACTTGGCTGGACACGGCCCGGGAGACGATGGCGCCGCCGGATACCAAAAAAGAGAACTCGGAAACGAGTTCTTTTTTTATGTTTTTTCGTAAATTCTTTTTGTCGAAACGAATACGGAACGCGCTTTTTCGGGAAGGGCGCGCCGCAGAAGAAAAAAGGCTTGAAAAAACCCGAAAAAAAGGGAAATTTTCCGAAAATGCATATTGCATTATCTGTCGTTTTTTTGTACAATAATGTTGGGGAAATTTTTTAGGGGAGAGGGAATGGAATTTTTAAAAGCGCACCAACTCAGTGCTATGTTGTTTTTAAGCGGCATGTGCGGCATTCTTGCTGTCATGACGATCTTTGCGCGGTTTTTGCCGCAAAAGACCAAGCGTTATTTGATCTGTATGCAGATTTCCGCTATGCTGCTGCTCCTTTTCGAACGGTTCGCCTATAAGTATCAGGGCGTGGAAGGTGATCTCGGTTATTTCATGGTTCGGATCAGCAACGGAATGGTGTTTCTTTTGATGCTCGTCATCGTCTGCTTGGTGACCCGCCTTTTGATCGACGTTTACAGAAACAACGGAAAACTTCAAAACGTTCCGATCCAATTGATGATATCGGACGTCGTTTTCACCGTCGGTGTCTTGCTTTTGATCATTTCGCAATTTACGGGGATTTACTATTCCTTCGACGAACATAACGTGTATCAACGCGGAGGCGCGTATCTTTTGAGCTATATTATACCGGCGGTTATGATCGCTTTGCAGATTTGGACGATCGTTCAATATCGAAGCTATATGAAGCGGAAGCTTGCGATCTTGATGGTTTCCTGTATCTCGTTGCCGGTCATCGCTGCAGTCGTTCAATATTTCTTTTACGGCGTTTCGTTTATCGATTTAACGCTTGCGATCGTCGTGATCGCGTTCTATACCTACGAATTGAGTTATTTGGGCGACACCGTGGATAAAGCGCGATTGCACGAACTGCAACTCTATAAAGAAGGGAAAGAACGGGAATCGGCGATGTTTGAGCAGACGGCGGAAGCGCTCGCAAGCGCGATCGACGCAAAGGATAAGTATACGAGCGGTCATTCCGCCCGCGTCGCCCTTTATTCCCGAGAGATCGCGGAAGCGGCGGGGCTTCCGAAAACGAAATGCGAGCAGGTCTATTTCGCGGCGCTCCTGCACGACGTCGGCAAGATCGGCATTCGCCACGATATCATCAACAAGGTCGGCAAATTGACGGACGACGAATTCAGGCAGATCAAAGAGCATCCCGCGCTCGGCGATCAGATCCTTTCCGAAATCAAATTGGCGCCGTTTCTGTGCGTCGGCGCTCGCTCGCACCACGAACGCTTTGACGGCAAAGGCTATCCGGATGGACTCGCAGGCAAAGATATCCCCGAGATCGCGCGAATCATCGCCGTTGCGGACGCTTACGACGCCATGACGTCTTACAGGAGTTATCGCGCGCCCTTAAAAGAGGAAGTCGTTCGCTCCGAGATCGAGAAAGGAATCGGTACGCAGTTCGACCCCGAATTCGCCAAGATTATGTTGAAGATCATGGATCGCGAAGACGCCGAACGCAAAGCGCAAGAGCAAGCCTTGGATCGCGCGAAAGAAGCGTAACGAACAACCTATATACTATATAAAAAAGAGAATTCGCGAACGAATTCTCTTTTTTGTTGCTTGATGAATGTGTTTGGATCAGTCGATCTTCGGCAGGGACGCGATGGATTTTTGGAGCTCTTCGTCCGAGGGAATATAGTCCTCCATAACGCCGTCGTGGAACTTCTCGTAGGCGTACATATCGAAGTAACCCGTGCCGGTGAGTCCGAAGACGATCGTCTTTTCTTCGCCCGTTTCCTTGCATTTCAAAGCCTCGTCGATCGCAACGCGGATCGCGTGGGAGCTTTCGGGAGCGGGAAGAATGCCTTCCGTTCTCGCGAAGTACTCAGCCGCCGCGAAGACCTCGGTTTGCTTGACGGTCGTGGCTTCCATATAGCCGTCGTGATAGAGCTTGGAAAGGATCGGGCTCATTCCGTGGTAGCGCAAGCCGCCCGCATGGATCGCGGAGGGGATGAAGTCGCTGCCGAGCGTGTACATCTTCGCGAGCGGGCAAATCCTGCCGGTGTCGCAGAAGTCGTAAGCATAGACGCCGCGGGTAAAGCTCGGGCAACTTGCGGGTTCGACCGCGATGATCCTGTAGTCCGCTTCGCCTCTGAGCTTTTCGCCCATAAACGGCGCGATCAAACCGCCGAGGTTGCTGCCGCCGCCCGCGCAACCGATGATGATGTCGGGCTTGACGCCGTATTTATCCAAAGCGGCTTTGGTTTCGAGGCCGATGACCGATTGATGGAGAAGGACTTGGTTCAAAACGCTGCCGAGGACGTAACGATAGCCGGGCGTCGTGACCGCCTTTTCCACGGCTTCGGAGATCGCGCAACCGAGGCTGCCGGTCGTTCCGGGGAACTCTGCGAGCATCTTCTTTCCGATCTCGGTTTCCATCGAGGGAGAGGGCGTCACGGAAGCGCCGTAGGTGCGCATAACTTCGCGGCGGAACGGCTTTTGCTCGTAGGAGCATTTAACCATATAGACTTTGCAATCGATGCCGAGGTATGCGCACGCCATCGAAAGCGCGGTGCCCCATTGTCCTGCGCCGGTTTCGGTCGTTACGCCTTTGAGGCCTTGCTTCTTTGCGTAGTAGGCTTGGGCGATCGCGGAATTCAATTTGTGGCTGCCGCTCGTGTTGTTGCCTTCGAACTTATAGTAGATCTTGGCGGGCGTTTGCAATTTCTCTTCCAAGCAGTATGCGCGGACGAGCGGGGACGGACGATACATCTTATAGAAATTCCGAATTTCTTCGGGGATCTCCACGAAACGCGTTTCGTTATCCAACTCCTGTTCCACGAGTTCCTCGCAGAAGACGGGAGCGAGATCCGCTTTCGTGACCGGCTTTCCGGTGCCGGGATTGACAAGAGGATCGGGCTTCTCTTTCATGTCGGCGCGCACGTTGTACCAGGTCTTGGGCATCTCGGATTCTTCGAGATAGATCTTGTAGGGAATGACTTTTTCTTGTTTGCTCATAGTGTTTTCCTCCTTTGCCGCATTTGCGGTGATTTTCGCGCTTTCCGCGCCGATTTCCATTTCTGCCTGCTTCGGGGGATAAAAAACCTGCCCCAAGCATATTCCTTATGCCGGGACAGGATTATTTGTTCCTGCGGTGCCACCCTGCTTGACGCTAACGCGCCCACTTTTTTCGCGTACTACCATACGCTCGACGTTGATAACGGAGATCGCGCTCCGACTTCACATACTTGGTTGCCCGTTCCGCAAAGCCCTCGGAAGCCCATTCGGTCTAATTTTCCCTGCCGCGATCACACCACCCGCGGCTCTCTGGTAGGGAAGCGATTAGCTTACTCTTCTTCCTCTTCGGTTTTCTTCATTCTACATCGCGTTTTTTTGTGTGTCAACAACTTTTTTAAAAAATTTTTTGCGGCTTTGTATCTTGTGCAACTGCGTCGTTAAGTGTCTGCGGCGCCGCAAAATCACGTACAAGGAGTACGCTCATTCGCGTTGCTTTGCCGAGCCTCGCATTTGCGGCAACCTACAAATCCGCAGGGGCGAGAGATCAAAAGAGCCTCGCATCTGCACGTTTTCCTATCGCCTTAATGGAATATATTTGAATGAATGGCAACCTTGCTATTGCGTGAATTCATAAAATCGCAGAGTGTGGCAGCAGTATAAAAAAACGGGGCGATGCCCCGATTTTTTTAAGCGGCTTGACTAAGCTGCGGTGCCGATACGGTCTTATATCCGACCGTTGCGCCTTTTGTCGTTTTCGCGTCGGTCAGGAAGGTTTCGAGTTTGGTCAGCTCGATCGCGAAGCCCATATTCTCGATTTGGGCGCTTGAGAACTTGCTGTTTACGACGCCGATCAGACCGCCGTAGATATTGATCGCGGGGCCGCCCGAGTTGCCGCTGTTGATCGCCGCATCCGTTTGGATAAACGTGAGTTTCGGAGAATCCGAGAAAGTTTTGCCCGTTGCGGAAACGATACCGCTCGTTGCGGAAAGACCGAATCCGTAGGCGTTACCGAGAAGCAGGACTTCGTCGCCGCGGTTGACTTCGCCGTCATAGAAGGGGATCGCCGTCCAATGGTCGCCGACGGGAACTTCTTCCACGAGTTTACAAAGCGCGAGATCGTAATCGGGATCGCGATACACGAATTCGAGGTTATAAACCGTTCCGTTGCGATAATATTTGCTTGCGACGTCGAAAACGCCGGTGATCGAGGAATATTCGCCCGAAACCTTTTTCGTGCCGTATTGATAGCCGAACCAGCCGCGTTGCACGTTGGACGTGTCGTAGACCGTTTCTTCGTAATAGACGACGTGGTTATTCGTGATCACGTAGCCGTCTTCGGAAATGATGAAGCCCGTGCCTTGGCAACCGAGGTTATATTGCGCCTCCATACAGGAAAGGCTCATAACGCTGTCCACGTAAGTTACGGCGTAGGCGCCGATGTTCGCTTTGGATTGACCGACGGCGTCGCGCACCGCTTCTTCGAGCGAAGTTACGCGATCGGAAAGCGTTTCGGCGATCTCGCGATAATCGGTCAAGGCTTTTTCAAGCTCGGCTTTGGTGACGTTCGTGTAGGTCGTCGTTTTTTGCGTCGTGCCGGACGAAGTTCCGGATCCCGAATTGGCGAGAGAATCCGCGCCGCTTTCGAAGAGCCCGCAACCCGTCATTCCGATTAGGAGAGCGAGGATCAATATGGCGATCCCAACCATGTATCTCTTTTTCATCTTTCTATCTCCTTTCGCCGCCCGAGGCGTGCGTCTATATCCGTATACTATTATTTTAACATTAAACGAACCTTAAAATTAGCAAATTTTCTTAATTTTTCATATAATTTCGTATGGAAAGCGAGGTCGGATTCGCGTGCGCGATCGGAAACGCGCTCGTTAAGGACAAAGATCTGAAAGAACTTTTGGAATTACAGGTGGCTTTGCAGTTGATTCTGTCGATCGTGAACGGCGCGATCGCTTCGAAGCGATTGGATCTTGATATTACGAAAGTTCCGACGCTTTGACGAGGCGGATAAAGTCCGCCGCGGATAAAGTTTCTCCGCGCACGGATGGTGAAAACCCCGCCTTTTCGATGACGGTCGCCGCTCTGTCTTTTCCGCCGAGCGCGCCCGCGAGGGCGTTCGAGAGCGTTTTGCGGCGCATATTGAACGCCGCGCGAATCAGCTTTCTCGCGGCGGCGATCTCCTTTTCCGAATAGCCTTTGTCCGTCAGATCCACGCGCACGACCGCGCTGTCCACGTTGGGCGGCGGCGTAAAGTTTTGCCTGCCCACGATTCTCGTGATCTTTGCGTTCGCCACGAGATCCACGGATGCCGTAATCGCGCCGTATTCTTCGGTCCCGGGCTTTGCCACGAGGCGCTCGGCAACTTCCTTTTGCACCATCACGGTTACGCTCTCGGGGCGCACTTCACCCTCCAAGAGGCGCATTAAGATCGGCGTCGTTACGTAATAGGGAAGGTTCGCCACGACTTTAAAAGGCGAGGGGATCGGGCGCGTGGAGCGCATAAAATCTTCGTACACGACGGTTACGTTCGCTTTGTTTTGAAGGGTTACGGAGAGGACAGAGCGCAAATTCTCGTCGATTTCGTAGGCGATGACTTCCTTCGCTCTGTCCGCAAGGGCGGCGGTCAACGTGCCCGCGCCGGCGCCGATCTCCAAAACGACGTCGTCTTTCGTCACGCCCGCGTCCGCGGCGATCGCGGCGAGCAGGTTTTTGTCCGTAATGAAATTCTGCCCGAACTTCTTATTGAATTGGATATTAAAATAATTACCGTCTATGATCATACCCGTACTTTATAAAAGGCGAGGGCGTTTTCCGTCGTGACCTTTTCGATCTCCACAACGGAAAGCCCCGTGAGTTCCGCCATTTTTTCGGCGATCAGGGGGATATATTTGGGTTCGTTCTTTTCTCCGCGATGCGGCACGGGCGTCATATACGGGCAGTCCGTTTCGAGGAGAATTCTGTTTTTCGGGATCGCGCGCAAAACGACGTCCTTATGCTTCGCGAACGTCAAAACGCCGCCGAAAGAGAAATAGGCGTCGAGTTTGTCCGAATAATACTTCGCGAGTTCCGCGCTGCCCGAATAGCAATGGAGCAGAGCGCCGTGCGAAAAGCGCGAGAGGTTGCGCTCGATGATCTCGTTGAAATCCTCGTAGGCTTCGCGCACGTGGAACACGACGGGAAGACCGAGCTCGTCCGCGAGAACGATCTCCCGTTCGAGGACGGCTTTTTGCACGTCGCGCGGGGAAAGGTCGTAATGATAATCCAACCCGATCTCGCCGATCCCAACGACTTTTTCCTTTTTCGAAAGACGGACGAGCTCGCGTTCGACCTCGTCCGAATAGGTTTTTGCTTCGTGGGGATGCACGCCGATCACGGCGTAAACTTCCTTGCGGCGCTCGGCAAGCGCCACGCTCGCAAGAGAAGAGGGAAGATCGGACGACGCGTTGATGATGACGCCGACGCCCGCTTCTTTCGCGGCGGAAACGATCTCGTCTTCGCGCGAGGCGATCGCCTCGTCGTCCAAATGTGCGTGAGAATCGATAAACATTATCGGACTTCGCTTCCCGTGTCGACTTCTTTTTCGGGATTTACGAGCACGACGCCGCCCTTGCCGTCGTCCGCGCAGAGAAGCATACCTTGGCTTTCCACGCCGCGGAAAGAGTGAGGCGCGAGGTTATACACGACGACGACCCGCTTTCCGACCATCTCTTCGGGCGAATAGTACTTTGCGATGCCGCTGACGATCTGCCTTTTTTCTTCGCCGATCTCGACTTTCATCACGAGCAATTTATCGGTTTTCGGCATCTTTTCCGCCGAAAGGACTTTGCCGACGCGCAGTTCGATCTTCGCAAAATCGTCGATCGTGATCTCGCTCTTATGTTCGACTGCGGGTTTTTCTTCTTTGACTTCTTCTTGCTTTTCGATCTTGCTTTCCATCTCTGCGATCTCCTTTTCGACGTCGACCCGCATAAAGATCGCGTCTTGTTCGATGACTTTTTTCGTTTTCAATCCGCCGAACGTGCGGATGCTGTCGAAGGATCTTTCCTCGGCGGAAATGCCGTCGAAGCAGGAGAAGATCTTTTCGGCGGTGTCCGGGAGATAGGATTCGATCAAAACGCCCGCCGTGCGAATGACTTCCAAAAGGACGTAAAGAACGTCCGACAAACGCGCCTTGGTTTCTTCGCTCTTCGCAAGGATCCACGGGCAGTTTTCGTCGATATACTTATTTGCGCGGCGGATCAGCGTAAAGATGCTTTCGAGCGCCTCGGGCACGAAGAGCTCGTCCATATATTTTTCCACTTCGGGCAAGGCCTTTTCGCAAAGGGCGATGATCTCCTCGTCCGTGTTTTGCTTGTTGCCGCTCCAAACGGGGATATTGCCGTCCTCGTACTTATTGACCATCGCGACCGTGCGTTTTACGAGGTTGCCGAGGTCGTTCGCGAGGTCTGCGTTCAAGCGGGAAAGGAAGGCGCGCGTCGTATAAGCGCCGTCCGATCCGAACGGGATCTCGCGCAGGAGATAGTAGCGAACGGCGTCAACCGAATATTTATCCGAAAGTTCGACGGGATCCACGATATTGCCTTTGCTCTTGCTGATCTTGTCCGCGCCCATCAAAAGCCAGCCGTGTCCGTACACCTTTTTCGGCAGAGGAATATCGAGCGCCATCAACAGGGCGGGCCAAATGATGCTGTGGAAACGAACGATCTCTTTGCCCATCATATGGACGTCCGCCGGCCAATATTTTTTGAAAAGGCTGTCGTCTTCGCCGCCGTAGCCGAGCGCGGTCACGTAATTCATCAACGCGTCGATCCAAACGTAGATCACGTGCTTCGGGTCGAAATCGACGGGCACGCCCCAAGTAAAGGTGGAGCGGGTCACGGCGAGGTCTTGCAGACCGGGCTTCAAAAAGTTGTTGATCATCTCGCGGCGGCGCGGCTTCGGGAGCAGGAATTCGTCGTTTTCTTCCAAAAGATTGATGAGTTTATCCTGATATTTGCTGAGGCGGAAGAAGTAGCAGGACTCTTTCGCGACGCCGACCTCTCTGCCGCAATCCGGGCATTTTCCGTCTATTAGTTGGGTCTTCGTCCAGTACGTTTCGCAGGGAACGCAGTAATAGCCCTCGTACTCGCCCTTGTAGATATCGCCTTTTTCATAGAGCTTGTCGAAGATCTTTTGCACGGCGGCTTCGTGATAGGAATCGGTCGTGCGGATGAATTTATCGTACGAGATTTTGAGCCTGTCCCAAAGGGATTTCAGGTTCGCGACCTTTTTGTCCACGTACTCTTTGGGCGTAACGCCGGCTTCTTTGGATTTTTGCTCGATTTTGAGGCCGTGCTCGTCCGTTCCGGTCAGATAAAAGACGTCGAACCCTTGTTTTCTTTTGAAGCGGGCGATCGCGTCGCAAATAACCGTCGTGTAGCAGGTTCCGAGGTGCCAAGTGCCGCTCGGATAATAGATCGGGGTCGTTATATAAAAGGTGGGCTTTGCCATAGTTTCCTCCCGCGCTTCGCGCGCGAATTTGATTGCTGGTATCCATTATACTACCGCGCGCGGGAAAACGAAAGTTTTTTAGAGAAAAAGCGGAACTCTTTTTCTTTCCGCGCGTAAAACTTCCGAACTGGCTCTTGTTCGAAACCGAAAAATTTGTTATAATAAAAAATAGCACCGATACGGAGGTTTTTATCGTGGAAAAGTATCAGGAAAATTACGAATATTGGTTAAAGAACGTGGCGGCGGATGAAAAAGCGGAGCTTACCGCGATCGCCGCGGACGAAAAAGAGATCGCGGAACGTTTCTCGATGCCGTTGTCTTTCGGAACGGCCGGCATGCGCGGAACGATCGGCCTCGGGACGTACAAAATGAACCTTTACACGGTCGCTCGCGCGACGGCGGGGCTTGCTTCTTATATTTCCGAAGTCGGCGAAGAAGCGAAAAAACGCGGCGTCATCATTTCTTACGATACGCGCAGAATGAGTTTCGAATTTGCGCTCGAAGCGGCGAAAGTGCTTGCGGCGCAGGGGATCAACGCCTATCTTTTCGAGAACGTGCGCCCCGTTCCGATCTGCTCGTTCGCGGTCGGCTACTTAAAGACTTTTTCGGGCATCATGATCACGGCGAGCCATAACCCGAAGGAGTACAACGGCTACAAGGTCTACGGGTCGGACGGCGCTCAACTTTCTCCCGAAGCGACCGCAAAAGTCGTTTCTTATATCGAAAAATGCGATTATTTCGGCGTTCCGAAGGCGGCGGCTACAAGTAACCGCGCGGACGTGATGGGCAAGGACGGCGAAAAGATCCACGACTTTATCACGGTCGTCGGAAAGAGCGTGGACGAAGCGTACTTTGCGCGCATCGAAAAGCTTTCGCTTTCGCCCGAAGCCGTTCAAAAAGAGGGCGGCAATTTGAAAATCGTCTATACCCCGTTGCACGGAAGCGGTTATAAACCCGTCACGGAGATCCTTTCGCGTATGCACATTCCTTTCAACGTCGTGCCCGAGCAGGCGGAACCCAACGGGGAATTCCCGACCGTCAAAATGCCGAACCCCGAAATGCCGGACGCTTTGACCCTCGGCATCAATCTCGCGGAAGAGCTCGGAAGCGACGTCGTGATCGGAACGGATCCGGACGCCGACCGCATGGGCGTCGCCGTCAGAAGCGACAAAGGCGCGTTCGTGCTGTTGACCGGCAACCAAACCGGCGTTCTTTTAATGGATTATATCCTGCGCCGTCATAAGGAGAGGGGAACGCTCCCCGCGAACGCGGCTTGCGTCAAAACGATCGTTACGACCTCGCTTGCGAAGAAAGTTGCGGAGTCCTACGGCGCAACCTGCTTCGACGTGTTGACCGGCTTTAAGTTTATCGGCGAAAAGATCGACCTGTTCCAAAAGACGGGCGCGCATACGTTTATGTTCGGTTACGAGGAGAGCTACGGCTACCTTTCGGGTACGCACGCGAAGGATAAGGACGCCGTCGTTTCCACGATGCTGTTCGCGGAAATGGTCTGCTACTATAAGAGCGTCGGCATCAGCCTGTACAACCGCTTGCAGGAGATCTACAAAGCACTCGGTTACTACGCCGAAAAGACGATCTCCGTCTACTTCCAAGGCTTGGAAGGTATGCAGATCATGGCGCATAAGACCAAGGCGCTCCGCAATATCGACATCAAAACGATCGCCGGCTACAAAGTCGTTGCCGTGACTGATTATCTTGCAAGCGAAAAGACGGATATTTCGGGGAAAAAGGAGAAAATCGACTTCCCGAAGAGCGACGTTATGTATTATAGCCTCGAAGGCGGCGACTGGGTCGTGATCCGTCCTTCCGGAACGGAGCCCAAACTCAAACTCTACGTTTCCGCGAGCGCAAACAACGCATCCGAAGCCGCTGCGAAAGCGGAAGCGCTTCTCGAAGATATGAAAGGATACGTTGAGTGAAACCCCTTTACGACGCCGTAAAAAAATACGCGCGTGTGAAAGGGCGTTTCCATATGCCCTCGCACGGCGGCAATCCGCGCGCTCTCTTTCCGTTAAAAAGAGAGCGTCTTTACGCTTCCTGTGCGTTCGATATCACCGAGCTTTCTTTTTCGGATAATCTCGCGTCGCCCCAAGGCGTGATCCGCGAGGCGGAAGACATAGCGGCAAAGGCGTACGGCGCGGAAAAGACGCTGTTTTTCGCAGGGGGCGCCACGGACGCCGTACGCGTCGCGCTCCTTTTGATAAAGGGCAGAAAGATCGCGTTTTTCGGCGATATGCACAAAAGTTTTCATTCGATCGCCCGCCTGTTTTCTTTAAGCGTTACGTCTGTTCAAACCCTTTCCGAGCTCGAAGAAAAGAAGTTCGAAGCGGTCTGCGTAACTTCGCCCGACTATTTCGGGCGGGTCAAAGACGTTGAGGCGATCGCCGCCGTTACAAAAAAGATCGGCGCGGTTTTGATCGTGGACGAAGCGCACGGCGCGCATTTCGCGTTTAGCCCGCTTTTCCCGAAAAGTGCGGTAAAATGCGCGGATCTCGTGATTCACGGTGCGCATAAAACGCTTCCCGTTTATACGGGCGGCGCGATGCTTCACGTCAAAAACGAATACTACGAAGCCGCCGTTTCCGCGCGACGCGAATGCGTTTCCACAAGCCCGTCCTATCTCGTGATGGCGAGTTTGGACTTTGCGCGCGACTTTATGGAAAAAAAAGGCGAAGTGCTTTACGCGCGTTTGAAAAAAAAGACAGACGGCTTAAAAAGCGCTTATCCGGACGTTCAAACCCTTCCGGCGGACGACTTTTCGCGGCTGACGTTCGTGGCTCCCGGCGCGGGGCACGCGCTTGCCGCGCACCTTGAAAAGGGCGGGATCTTCGCGGAGGCGCAGGACGCCGATCGAGTCACGTTGATCGTAACGCCTTTCAATGCGCATTCTCTTAAAAAGGTTTTTTCTTTGTGCCGAGGGTTCGATGGAAAAAACGCGGAATATTCGGACCTTTCCGAATTAATCGGGAAAATAAGCGCCGAGGACGTCGGCGTGTATCCGCCCGGCGTTCCGCTTATCAAAGCGGGCGAAGTTTTTACGGAAGAGAAGGTAAAAATACTCGAACGAAATTCAGATAGACTTTTCGGCGCCCCGGGTGGTAAAATAAGAACGAAATGAAAGAGTCGTTGCGTTACGAAAAAGAGATCAGAGAGTCTTCCGCCTTTCGGACGATCGAATCGGACATCCGTCGAGGGGAGTTTTCCCACGCCTACTTTATCCTCTCTGAGGATAAGGACGCAGTCGATACGTTGTTTGCTTTGATCGCGATGCGCGCCTATTGCGACAGCGCTTGCGGCGCATGCAAAGAATGCAGAAAAATCCTTTTGCGCAGTAAGCCGGACGTCAAATATCTCGCGGAAGGATCGGATAATTTTTCGGTCAAGGAGATGACGGAAGTCACCGAGGATGCGGGCTTGACCGCGTTTGAAGGGGGCAGAAAACTCTATTTTTTCAAAAACTTCGAGTGCGTGTCCGAGCAATCGCAAAACAAACTTTTGAAGACGCTGGAAGAGCCGTTTGACGGCGTGCATTTTATCCTTTCGGCGGTGTCTTCCGCAACCGTTTTGCAAACCGTTCTTTCGCGCGTAAAACAGGTCGTTTTGTCAGCGTTTTCCGAAGAAAGCATCAAAGAAGGTTTGATCGCTTCGGGTGTGGAAAAGGAAAAGGCGGAGCGGGGCGCAAGGCTGTCCTCCGGTAGTTTTACGAAGGCGCGCGCGTTCGCGGCGGACGAAGATTTCGCGCGGCACGCAAGCGAAGCGGCGGATCTTTTGGTCGGGCTGAAAGGCAGCGCAGACGTCCATAATTACTTGAAAAATCCGATCTTTTCGAAGGAAAGAATCCTTTCTTCTCTATCGATGATCGAGCTCGTGATGTCGGACGTGATCCGCTATCACGCGTCGCTCCCGATCGCGCTCCGCGAAAAGGAAGAGGAGATCGGGAAGATCGCCGAGATGTATTCTCTGTCCGCGGCGGGCGAGGCGTTGAACGTAACCTTGAAATGCCGCGAGCGCCTGAAAGCGAATTGCATCGCGCAGAACGTGGCGGACTACTTAATGTTGAAATTGGTGGAGGTAAAATACAAATGCCGATGATCGTTGGCGTAAAATTCGATAAAAACTGCAAGGTCTATTCCTTCGACGCGGGCGAAGAAACGCTCGCCGCAGGCGACGTTGTGATCGTGGAAACCGCAAAAGGGCTCGAAATGGGGCAGGTCGTTCGCGAGATAGAAAACGTGTCGGAAGAAGAGGCGCCGAAAGAGCTCAAAAAGGTCGTTCGCAAAGCGACCTATCGCGATTTCGAAAGCGCGAAAAAGGCGAAGGAATCCGAACCGCGTTCTTTGCAGATCGCGCGCGATAAGGCGGTCGCCTTGGGGCTGGACCTAAAATTCATTTCCGCCGAAGTTTCCTTCGATTGCAAACGCGTCGTTTTGTGCTTTACCTCGGAATCGAGGGTGGATTTCCGCGAGCTCGTAAAAGAACTTGCGAGCGCGCTCCGCGCCCGTATCGAGCTCCGTCAGCTGTACGAACGCGACGACGTGAAACTGCGCGGCGCGCTCGGTATGTGCGGCAGGGAATGCTGTTGTCGCGCCTATTTGAAGGATTTCGAAAAGGTTACCGTCAAGATGGCGAAGGTGCAAGGGCTTTCCTTGAACCCGACCAAAATCAGCGGGATCTGCGGCAAATTGATGTGCTGTTTGAAGTACGAAAACGAGTACTATGCGGAAGTGTTTAAACAAATGCCGAAGATCAACGCCAAGGTCGTTACGCCGGACGGACCCGCGGTCGTCGAATCGAACGATATGCTGAAAAAGATCGTAACCTGTAAGGTGTTTGTGGACGATACTTACGTGATCAAGAAATTCCCGCTCGAAGAGATCAAGCAGGTCAAACCGCCCCAACCGCAGGGCAAAAAAGACCAGAAAGAATCAGAGGAAGAAGATGACGAAGAATAAAAAGGATTGCCATAAGTAGCGCATAAAACCCGTAGAAAAGAATAAGAAGTTGCCGGAGATCCGCCAACTTCTTTTTTTTGTTTCCGATTCTTTATTTGAAACGGTTGCGCGTGGAAGGAAAAAGGAATATATGATTATAACGGTTTTTTATCTTTATTCCGTTTGCTCGGTCGACGTATGGCGATACGCTTTCCCTCACAAACGAAAAGTCTTTCTGCGCCCTCCTTCCTAATTTGCACCACCTATCGCAGCCGCATCATTCTTTATTTAATCCTTTTCCGTCAGTTTGGTTTTGCGCGCTTTCCAATCGGGCATATGAAGGGATAAAAAGGAGTAAAACGCTTTGTCGTGTGCGTGGTAAAGAAAATGGGTGAGTTCGTGCAAAACGACGTACTCGATCGAGGCGGGGGCGGCTCGTAAGAGGTTTTCCGAAAGGGTGATCACCCCTTTTTTATAGGCGCAGGTGCCCCAAACCGAGCGCATTTTTCGAACGCGGATCTCGGGGCGCGGAACCTTTCTTTTTTCAAAAACGGGCATCCATTTATCCACGCAAGCGACGATCATGTTTTCCAAAACGAGGCGCCCGTCCTTTCGATAAGTGCGGTGGGCGAGGGCGTCGTCCGTCGGATCCTTTAAACAGAGTCGGATCTCGAACGGATCGGAGAAAAACAGCGTTTCGTTCTTCGAAGCGCGCAATCGCCTTAATACGCGTTTTTGCCCTAAAAATCGAACGATCTCGCCGTCCGACAAAGAAAATTCCTCATTCGGATCCTCTCTTCGATCCATTTTGCGGAGTTGTTTTTCGAGCCAGCCGCGCTTGTCTTTTAAAAAGGCTTCGACCTTTTCCTCGCTCGTGCGTTTCGGCACGGAAAGGGTGATCGTCTTGTCGGGTGAAACGCGCAAATAGACGTTTTTGATGGGTTTATATAAGACGCGAATCCCGATCGTGCGATCGAGCAAAAAAACGGATATGGTTCGGGGCGCGATCGCGCTTTTTTGAAAAAGGCCGCGGCTCACGGTTTGTCAAATTTTGATGTTTCGAACGGAGTCGAACCAATCGAACATATCCTCTCGCAAGAGCTCGATCGGTTTGTCGAAATCGAGGGGCGATTCGATCATTGCGTGGTCGCACATGCTGAACGATTCGGTTTTGGAAACGACGATATGATCCCAAAGGCGAATGCCGACGAGGCGCAAGGATTGCGCAAGACGGTTCGTGGAAACGACGTCCTCTTTGCTCGGATAGGGCTTTCCGCTCGGGTGGTTATGCGCGAGGATCAGGATTTTCGCTTTGCATTGAACGGCGAGGCGAACGAGTTCTTCGCGGTTGATCGCGACCGCTTTTTTGACGCCGCGCGCGAAGTCTTTAACTTTGATCACACCGCCGTCTTCGTCCAAAAAGAAGCAGAAGAAACGCTCGACGGGGTCTTTGCCGATCATTTGGATCGCGTAACGCGCCGCCTCCTGCGTGTTGTTCAAAATGGTTTTGGGAACTTCGGTCGAATAGGAAAGGAAAAGATCGGGCAAGGCGTGGAGAAAGATCGCGGCATTTTTCGAAATACCTTTTACCTGTGCGAGGTCTTCAACGTCGGCGTCAAGCACGCGTTTCAACGTGCCGAACGTTTGCAAAAGCTCGTGCGCGATCGGATTGGTATCCCGCCGAGGAACGAAAGGGTACAAAAGATATTCGAGTTTCTCGTGATCCGCCAAAGAGCGGAGTCCGTTTTCCCGAATTTTCGCGCGCAGGCGATCTCGATGTCCGTCGTGAATGTTTTTTTCCATAATCAGAGCGTAACGCCTGTTTTCAGAATTGCGATCTGTTTGTCGTCGCGGCGTTCGTTCAAAGTAAGTTTGCCTTCCAAAACGTCCAAAAGCTCGTTGTAGAGGCGGAAGACCGCTTCGTCCGTCGGGGTGTCGAACAAAATGTCGCCCGCGTTGAAGTCGATCCAGTCGCGTTTCTTTTCCGCCAGCGCGGAGTTGGAAGAGATCTTGATCGTCGGAACGACGGAACCGAGCGGCGTACCGCGCCCCGTCGAGAATAGGATCGCGTTTGCGCCCGCCGCGGCGAGCGTCGTGCAGGCGATGATGTCGTTGCCCGGGCTTTCGATCACGTTGAGCCCCTCTTCCGTTGCGCGTTCAAGCTCGGAAAGGACGGCTTTTACTTCGCCTTTACCCGATTTTTGAACGCAACCGAGGGATTTTTCTTCCAAGGTCGTGATGCCCCCTTTTTTGTTGCCGGGGGATGGGTTTTCGTAAACGTTTACGCCGTGGGAGCCGTAAAAAGTTTTCCATTTGTTGACGAGGTCGGCGATCGCCTGAAAAACGCGCTCGTCTTTCGCGCGCTCCATCAGGGTCGTTTCCGCGCCGAACACTTCGGGCGTTTCCGCGAGAATGACTTTGGCGCCGCAGGCTTCCAAGAGGTCGGCGACCCGTCCGATCAGATAATTGGCGGTGATGCCCGAAAAGCCGTCGCTGCCGCCGCATTTGACGCCGAACGTGAGCTCGGAAAGAGGCGTCTTTTCGCGCTTGTCTTTCGACGCGACCGCATAGAGTTCTTCGAGCAACTTTAAGCCTTCTTCTTCCTCGTTTTCAACTTCCTGCGCGACCAAAAAGCGGACGCGTTCGCCGTCCGGAACGACGGCGCGAAGATCTTCCATTCTGTTTTCTTCGCAACCGAGCCCGAGGAACAGCGCGCCGCCGCAGTTCCCGTTTTTCGCGAGATTTACGAGGATCGTGCGCGTACGGGTCAGGTCGTCGCCGAGTTCGGAGCAACCGACGCGGTGCGTCAGGACGATGACGTCGTCCACCTTCATATCGTTCGCGTGTTTTTGTTTAAAGGCGCGCGCGATGTTTTCCGCGCTCGCCGCGATGCACCCGACGGTCGGCACGATATAGAGTTCGTTTCTCGCCCCCGCAACGCCGTTTCCGCGGCGATACGCCATGACCGAATTTCGTTCGGGACGGGCGGGAAGGGGCGCAAGTTTCTTTTCGTACGTGTAAGTCAAAGCTTCGGCGGTCAACGCGCTTTTGAGGTTATGCGTGTGCACGAAATCGCCTTTTTTGATGTCTTCGGTCGCAACGCCGATCGGATATCCGTATTTGATGACTTTTTCGCCCGCGCGAATATCCGTCAGCGCGATCTTATGACCCATCGGCAGATCGCCGAGCGGCTTTTTCAGAACGCCGACGTTGTCTTTTTCGTTTAAAAGGATCAGATCACTCATAAGGTTTTGAGGGTTTCGCGCACCTTGCCGTCCTTGATGGCTTTGACGTAGGGAAGAGAGGCGGTGAAGACGCCTTCGGTCGCTTCGAGATCCATGCCCCAAAATGCTTGATTGCGGATAAACGCCTCGTACTTTTCTTCAACGGGCGCTTGCGCGGCGAAGAAAGCCTTGACCGCATCGTCGTCGTTGATCGAGAACGAAGGATCGTCGTACAGGCAGAACAGCGCGGCGAGCGCGAACAGCATATGCTTGCGGTTTTCTTTATCACAGGCGAGGAAGGAGGGCAAAAGCCTCGTCTTCCACTTCGAAACGCTGTTCAAAATGATGGACATAAACAGGTGATCGATGTAGGGGTTCGAGAAGCGCTCCAAAACCGCTTTCTTAAAGCGGAGCAGGTCGGCTTTGTCCATATCGATCGTCGGAATGATCTCTTTGTCAGCAAGGGCGTCCGCATAGGCGAACAGGTCTTTGTCGTTGACGGCGTCGCGAACGATCTCAACGCCCGCAAGCAGGGAGATCGGGGCGAGCGCGGTGTGCAAGCCGTTCAGGATCTTTACTTTTCTCTCGCGATAGGGCTTTACGCTCGACGTAAACGTAACGCGCGGGTCTTTCAAAAACGGAAGTTTTTCTTTCAAAGACGCATCCCCTTCGATCACGAGGGAGAGGAAAGCTTCGCCGACGGTCAAAAGGGGATCCTCTTCGCCGATTTGAGCGAAGTGTTCCGCCGCGTTTGCTCTCGGGAAGCCCGGAACGATCTTATCAACGAGAGTGTTATAGGTCTTGATGCTCTTAACGAAATCTTTGAATGCGTCTTCGAGCCCCCAAATGTCCGCGTACTTCAAAATATAGGCTTTCAGCGTTTCGCCGTTTTTTTCGATGAGCTCCAAGGGGAGAAGTTCGACCTTGCCCTTTTCTCCGTACTTTTTAAAGCGAGCGTACAGGATCTTCGTGATCTTCGCGGGGAAGGTTCCGAGATCGCCGGTCAGGGTGTCCGCCGCATTGAACGCGATGCCCGCCTCGGTCGTGTTGCTGATGATGACTTTGAGCTCGGGGTCGAGATAGGCTTTCTCGTAACGATCGAATTCGCGATAGGGGTTTACGCAGTCCTTTACGACGTTGACGAGGGTGTATTCTTTAACGGCTTTGCCGTCCACCTTGCCGCAAACGCAGGTGTGATACGCGCAGTTTCTCTTGCGAAACGTTTCCCAATACGGGTTGTCGATCGGCGTCACGAGGACGACGCTTTCGCCGTCGCCCGAGGCGTTTTGCCTGAGCTGGATCAAATAGTCGATAAAACTACGAATAAAATTGCCTTCTCCGAATTGCAATACGGTTGCCATAAAAACGCTCCTTATATGTTTTTATACTTAAAGAAATTATACAACGCCCGCGCTCGAAATACAAGCGAATTGACCGAAAGAAAAGAAGCGCCGAGAACTCAAACAGAGTCTTGCGCGTTTCGGTGGATATACTGTATAATGAAAAAGATCGGGAAAGGGCGTCGGAAAAGGCGCGCGGCTTCCCCGAAAAGGAGCGTCTATGAAAGTTTTCGTAACGGGTGGAACGGGATATATCGGCAGTCATACGGTCGTCGAACTGTTGAACGAAGGTCACGAAGTCGTGATCGCGGACAACCTTTCGAACAGCAGCGCCTCGGCGGTCGATCGCATCGAAGAGATCACGGGCAAAAGCGTGCGCTTTTACAAAGCGGACGTTTGCGACAAAGCCGCCCTTCGCCGCATTTTCGAGGAAAACGAGATCGATCTCGTGATCCATTTCGCGGGGTTGAAAGCGGTCGGCGAAAGCGTCAAGATCCCCGTTAAGTATTACAGAAACAATATCGACAGCACTTTGTCCCTTCTCGAAACGATGGAAGAAAAGGGCGTAAACAAGATCATCTTTTCTTCGTCCGCAACGGTCTACGGCGATCCCGCATCCCTTCCGGTCAAAGAGGATTTTCCGCTCTCCGCAACGAATCCTTACGGCGCAACCAAGCTTTTCATCGAGCGCATTTTAAAGGACGCGGCGGCGGCGAACAAAGATCTTTCCGTCGTGATCCTTCGCTACTTTAACCCCGTCGGCGCGCACGCGAGCGGCTTGATCGGGGAAGACCCCGTCGGGATCCCGAACAATCTCGCGCCCTTTATCGCGCGCGTCGCGTCGGGCGACTTGCCTTGCGTCAACGTGTTCGGATCCGATTATCCGACCAAGGACGGAACGGGCGTTCGCGATTATATCCACGTCGTCGACCTCGCGAAAGGGCACGTCGCGAGCCTCAAAAAGCTTTCCGAGGCGGGCGTGCATATCTATAACCTCGGCACGGGCGTCGGTTACAGCGTTTTGGAAGTTATTCGTTCCTTTGAAAAGGCGTGCGGAAAAAAGCTCCCCGTCGTGATGGCGCCCAGAAGAGCGGGGGACGTCGCCGCCGTGTACGCAAGCGCCGAAAAAGCGAAAAAGGAACTCGGCTGGGAAGCGAAACTCGGCTTGGACGAAATGTGCGAAAGTCTTTGGAATTTCCGCGTAAAAAACGCGAAATAAACTTGTTGCGCAAGCAATGAATTGCGCCTTGCGGCGCGTAAAATGACCTTCGGTCGTGAAATGCGATTTTGCAAATCGCGCTGCGGATCAATCAACAGAATCCATAAATCACGGAGCGAAGCGGGAATTCATTCTCCGATCTTCCCAAATATTATTTGAAAAACGATTATTTTGTTATATAATTAAAACGACCCTCAAAAAAGGAGAACCGTTCGATGAAAAACATCCTCGAAAAGATCAAAAACTACTTCAAAAACTTCAAACTGACCGCCGATTTCGTGCTGAAATGCATCGCTTACGGCATTTTGATCGCCTACGTGATCTTGATGGCGTTCGGCAGTAAAATGTTCTCGCCGATGAACACGTTCTGGCGCAGTTTGAATTTCTTCGGCAAAGCGGGGGTGTATAACGTTCCGATCCGGATTATCAGTTACGTCATTTTCTTCCTCGGCGCGAGTTGGGCGATTCGCATCGTGCTTAGACTCCTCGCCGTTCCGCTCCATAAGGGCAAGGCGGTCGTGGATATCCTTTGCAGCTTGATCAAGTACGCCGCCGTGATCGTCCTGCTGTTCTTCGCTTTAAAGACGCTCGGCGTGGACACGAAAGCGATCCTGACCGGTATCGGGATCCTCGGATTGATCGTCGGTCTCGGCGCGCAACCGTTGATCGCGGATATCATCGCGGGGCTGTTTATCGTGTTTGAAAAGGTGTTTGAAATCGGCGATATCATCGTCGTGGACGGCTTCCGCGGAACGGTCAAAGAGATCGGCATTCGCACGACGCAGATCGTGGACTTGGGCGGCAACGTCAAGATCGTCAACAACGCCGACCTCAAAACGGTTATCAATATGACGAACCAACTCTCCCTCGCGATCTGCGATATCGGCATCGAGTACGGCGANNGAGCGCGTGGAATCCATTTTGAAACAAAACCTGCCCGCAATCCGCGATGCGATCCCTGCCATCAAAGAAGGTCCGTTCTATCAAGGCGTATCCGAGCTCGCGGATTCCGCGGTCGTGATCCGTTTCGTGGCGAACTGCGATGAAGGCGCGAAGTATCAAGTCGAGCGGGATATGAACCGTCAATTCAAACTTCTTTTCGATAAAAACAATATCAACATTCCGTTCCCGCAGGTGGTTGTCAATCAACC
>DBVY01000023.1:273-10644 GCA_002308575.1 Christensenella sp. UBA1252 | reverse complement strand
AAATTCGTCGAGGAGCAAAAAGAACTTTCCAAGAACATAGTGGGCGGCGACAAGAGCGATTATTGATATAAAACGTGAAAAACGGGGAATTCGGCAATTACGGGATCAGTAACCCGGACGGCAGGATCGCAAAACCAATAAACGAAGGCAAAATCACCTTTGAGAACGATCGGTCGGGCTATATTCAGGAAAACTTTTCCGTGCACGTGGAAGAAACCTCTTCCGTGCAAGCGGAGTTTTTCAGCGGTACCTCGACGGGAAGCACGGCGGCAAAAGGCGCGGCGAACGGCGCTTCTTCGGGNNCAGCCGTTTCCGCTTCTCCTACGGCGGCGACTGCGTCCGTCAATTTGACGTCCGTAACGACGGCGACGGGCGGCGGCATCGCGGCGGTCGGCGGCGTTTTCGCAACGGCGGCGGTAGCGGCGGTTATCGTCGTTGCAACCGTGCTCAGCATTTTGAGCGTAAACGTTTCTTTGATTTTAGCGGACGTGGATCGCCTCGTGTTTCAAATGGCGGTCGAAGTCGAAATTTCCGAAGGCGAAGGCGAGGCGGAAATGCCCGTCTTTACGGCGAAGCTCGTCGGCGTGGATTATGTGCGGGAGCAAACCGTTGGTTCTAACGCGATCTTTGAGTTTGCGGGGCTTCAACCGAACCGCGAATATATGTTGACGGTGACGGGCGAGGACGGAAAGCTTTACGTCGAAAAAAGTTATTGTACGGCGGCGATCCCCAAGCGCGAAGCCTATCTCGAAGTTTTCTCCGAAGGGGAAGAAGTGCATATCTTCGCAATGGCGGAACTTGCGAAGGACGAGATCTATACGCTGACCGCAAAGGATGCGGAAGGAAATCTCTTATTTACGGCGGACGGAAACAAGGAAGATTCCTATTCCTTCCGTTTGGCGCGCCCGACGGCGGTTGCCGTGACCCTGCGCGTCGGAAACGAGATCCTCGCGGCGTATCAGCTTGAAGAGGAACCGATCGATCCGACCTTCGTGTATCTGTATGACAGCGCAACGTGGGATTGGAGCGAGGACGGGCATTCCGTCACCGTTACGGTACCCGAAGCAAGCGGCGGCGATCCTTTGATCTTCTCGCCCCTCGTTGAGGAAACGATCGAACAAGCGACCTGCGAAGAAGCGGGCGCCGCTCGTTACGCCGCTTCGATCACAGACGAAAACGAAGAGGTCTACCAAGACGAGAAAGTTATCGACCTTTCTGCCCTCGGCCACGCCTATGGCGATTTATTGGAAGAATTCCCCGCGAGTTGCGAAGAAACGGGGCTTGCGGCGCGCTATTGTTGCTCTCGCTGCGAAAAGTTCTTTGACGTGAATCAAGAAGCCGCAACGGAAGAAGATTTGACGATCCCCGCTCTCGGTCACGCCTATGGCGACCTTTTGGAAGAGATCGAACCGACTTGCGTAGAGGACGGAATTTCCGAGCGTTACTGTTGCTCTCGTTGCGAAAAATTCTTCGACAGCAATAAGAACGAAGTGGAAGAAAGCGAGATCACGCTCGCCGCTCTCGGCCACGATTACGGCGATTTGATGGAAGGAGAAGAGGCAACTTGCGAAGAGGACGGCGTGATCGATCACTATTGCTGCCAGCGCTGCGAAAACTTCTTCGATAAAAACAAGGTCGCGGTGGAAGATATTATGATCCCCGCTCTCGGCCATGATTACGGTGAACTTTTGGAGGCGATCGAACCGACCTGCGAAGAGGACGGCGTCGCCGCCCGCTACTGCTGCTCACGGTGCGAGAAAATGTTCAACGCGAATAGAGAGCCCGCGGAAGAGCCCATTGACCTTGCGATCCCCGCTCTCGGCCACAGTTACGGCGAACCCGTCTTCGTTTGGTCGTCCGGCGAAAGCGGCGCCGTCGCCGCGGAAACGGGCGATCAAAACGTCAGCGATACGCCGTTTGCCGCCGTTGCGGTGTTTACCTGCGCGCGCGACTCCGAGCACGTCGAAGAGGTGGACGCGGTGGTCACGATGGAAGTCATCAGCGACTTTATCTATTACAAGGCGACCGTCGTATTCCAAGACCGCGAGTATTCGGAAATGAAACCAGAAGCCGAGCTCGAAACCATCGTGAACGGTCCGTTTGAGCTCACCTTGCATTTCCATCCGGACGACGGCGAAATGCCCGAAGAGGATATGACGCAGGTCATTATGTCCGGTACTTGCCCGACTTCGCCCGGCGCGCCGTATCTCGAAGGGTTTACCTTCCTCGGGTGGTTTGAGTACGACGCGGAAGAGCCGTATACGTTTGATACGCCTCTCTATTACGCCTTGGATTTGTATGCGCGCTACGAAGAAGCGTAATCATTTTCGAGCGCGTATAGCGGCGCATATGCTTCGCTAACCACCTCGTTGCCGTGCGGTTGCGTACAAGAAGTACGCGCCTGCGCGCCGCCTCGGAGAGCGCTCGTTTTTGCACCACTCTCCGCGCTCGAAGCGAAATCACGCACGTCGGGGTTCTCGAAAAACAATTTGTTTTTTTGTGCTAAGGAGTACGCGCCTGCGCGTTCCTTTAGCGTACCGAAGATCCGCGTAGAGGCTATGCCTCATAGCGCGCCTCGCATTTGCATCAATATCCAAAGCCGCATAGATTGGAAAAATGAAAGCAGACGCAAATACGATCCGGCGTCTGCTTTTTGTTGATAGTGGGGCAAACGTCGGCGAACATATCGCATTCGCAAAGCGAATATATCGCAATGCAAGATATGATATCGCGCTCAAAGGCATATCGCGTTATGGTTTTGCGCGCGTATATGGGCGTATCTATGATTCGTTTTGAGGTCGATAGAAGGGGGGAGATAATCGGCAAATAATTTTTGAAAAAACTTTTGAAAAACTCTTGACAGGGGCGGTTTTGTATGGTAAGATCATATCAACCTACGAGGTTGGTGGGTTAAAGGAAGAACGCAATGAAAGACTTACTGATTTTGCTTGTACGCTACAATTTCCGATTCGGACGAATGTGCGATCGATGTCGATAAAGGAAACAAGGCAGACGATTCAACATTCAAAATTAAAGGAGATTATAACTATGGCAAACTATAAATTCGAAACCTTACAAGTACACGTCGGGCAAGAAAGCCCGGATCCGTCCACGGACGCGAGAGCGGTGCCGATCTATGCGACCACCTCGTACGTGTTTCGCGATTCCGCGCAAGCGGCAGGCAGATTCGGTTTAACCGAAGGCGGCAATATTTACACCCGTTTGATGAACCCGACGAGCGACGTCTTCGAAAAGAGGATCGCGGCGCTCGAAGGCGGCGCGGCGGCGCTTGCGACCGCTTCCGGTTCTTCGGCGATCACTTACGCGATCCAAAATATCGCGACCGCGGGCGATCATATCGTTTCTTCGACCAATCTTTACGGCGGGAGCTTCAACCTCCTCGCGCATACCTTAAAAGATCAAGGGCTTTCGGTCACGTTCGTCGATCCCTCCGATCCCGAAAACTTCCGCAAGGCGATCCGTCCGAACACCAAGCTGATTTACGCCGAAACGCTCGGCAATCCGAATTCGGACGTCATCGATATCGAGGCGGTTTCCGCGGTCGCCCACGAGAACGGCATTCCGTTTATCGTGGACAACACGTTCGCAACGCCGTATTACCTTCGCCCGATCGAGCACGGCGCGGATATCGTCGTGCACTCGGCGACCAAGTTCATCGGCGGGCACGGAACGGTGATGGGCGGCGTCGTTATCGACAGCGGCAAATTCGACTGGGCGCAAAACGACAAGTTCCCGGGTCTCAGCCAGCCCAATCCGTCCTATCACGGCGTCGTGTTTACGCAGGCGGTCGGAAACCTCGCGTATATCATTAAACTCCGCACGACCTTGATGAGAGATCAGGGCGCGACGATCTCGCCGTTCAATTCGTTCCTTCTTTTGCAGGGCTTGGAAACGCTTTCGCTTCGCGTGGAGCGTCACGTTGAGAACGCCCTCAAAGTCGTGGACTTTTTGAAAAAGCATCCCCAAGTCGAAAAGGTCAATCACCCTTCGCTCGAAACGGGCAAGCAAAAGGAACTTTACGACAGATACTTCCCGAACGGCGCCGCGTCCATCTTTACGTTCGAAGTTAAGGGCGGCGCGGCGGAAGCCAAGAAGTTTACCGAGAGTTTGAAACTGTTCAGCCTTCTCGCGAACGTTGCGGACGTCAAGTCGCTCGTCATTCATCCGGCGTCCACCACGCACTCGCAACTGTCCGAAGAAGAGCTTCTCGGCGCGGGCATCAAACCCAACACCGTTCGCTTGTCGATCGGTACCGAACATATCGACGACATCCTCGCAGATCTCGAACAAGGTTTTGCGGCAATCAAATAATCAGAATAAAGGAGATAAGAAAAATGGCAAAGATTTACACGTCCGCCGATCAACTGGTCGGAAAAACCCCTCTTTTGGAGCTTACGCATATTGAAAAAGCATTAAATTTGCAAGCGAAGATCTTCGCGAAACTCGAATACTTCAATCCCGCCGGATCGATCAAAGACCGCATCGCCAAAGCGATGATCGAAGACGCGGAAGAAAAGGGCTTGCTGAAACCGGATTCCGTGATCATCGAGCCGACCTCGGGCAACACGGGCATCGGGCTCGCCTCGATCGCGGCGGCGAAAGGCTATCGGATCATTATCGTGATGCCCGAAACGATGTCGGTCGAGCGCCGCCAACTCATGAAGGCATACGGCGCGGAACTCGTCCTTTCGGACGGCGCGAAGGGCATGAAAGGCGCGATCGCGAAAGCGGAAGAGATCGCCGCGGAAACGCCGAACAGTTTCATTCCGGGGCAATTCGTCAATCCCGCGAACCCGAAGATCCACAGGGAAACGACGGGGCCGGAGATCTTCGAAGATACGGACGGTCAGGTGGATTTCTTGGTCGCCGGCGTCGGAACGGGCGGCACGATCACCGGAACGGGCGAATACTTAAAGAGCAAAAAGCCGTCGGTAAAAATCGTGGCGGTAGAGCCGAAGACGAGCGCCGTGCTTTCGACCGGAATCGCGGGGCCGCACAAGATCCAAGGGATCGGCGCGGGATTCGTGCCCGAGGTTTTGAACACGAAGGTCTATGACGAGATCATTCCCGTGCAGAACGAAGACGCGTTCGCGATCGGAAAATTGATCGGAAAGAGTGAAGGCGTGTTGGTCGGAATCTCCTCCGGCGCGGCGGCTTGGGCGGCGATCGAGCTTGCGAAGCGCCCCGAAAACAAGGGGAAGAACATCGTCGTGATCCTGCCCGACACGGGCGACAGATACCTGTCCACGCCGCTTTTCCAAGACTAAGCGAAAAAGAATCAAAATTCCTCTCGCCCCATGGCAAATTTTGCCGTGGGGCAGCGGTATGTATAGCGGGGAAAAGAAAAACAAAAAAACGGAGGTACTTTCTATGAAAAGCGTGGTAACGGATAAAGCGCCGTCGGCGGTCGGGCCCTATTCGCAAGCGATCATAAGCGGCGGTTTCGTGTTTGCGTCCGGGCAACTCGGGATCGATAAAAACGGGGTTTTCGCCGCATCCGTCGCAGGGCAAACGGAGAACGCGATCAAGAATCTTTCCGAGGTCTTGCTTTCAGCGGGCAGCGATCTGGCGCACGTCGTCAAAACGACGTGTTTTCTTGCGAATATCGCCGATTTCGCGGCGTTCAACGAAACGTACGGCAACTATTTTACGAATAAACCCGCAAGGAGTTTGATCCAAGCGGCGGCGCTTCCCAAGGGATCTCTCGTCGAGATCGAAGCGATCGCGGAAATACCAAACGAAAAGGAGTAAGACTATGAGAATTTCAACGAGAGGAAGATACGCGTTGCGCGTGATGATCGATTTGGCGGAGCACAGCCGAGAGAATTATATTCCGCTGAAAGATATCGTTGCAAGGCAGGAGATCTCGCAAAAGTATCTGGAAGGCATTATGACCGACCTTTCGAAAGCGGGGATGCTGGACGCGCAACACGGCAAGGGCGGCGGCTACAAACTCGGTCGCGGCGCCGATCAGATCACGGTTTTGGACGTTCTGTTGACGACCGAAGGCGATCTCGCGCCGATCTCCTGTTTGGACGCGTCGGCGGAACCCTGCTCGCGCGCGTCGGAATGCAGAACGCTTCCGATGTGGGAAAAGCTTTACGAGCTGATCCGCAACTATTTGAACGGGGTCACGCTCGCCGATTTGATGCTGACCGATTCGAGCGGCGACAATTACGTAATTTAACGGCAACGATCAAGCGTATCTTCGAAGAACGGAAGATCGAAAAAAGCGCGGGTTCCGATACGGGGCTCCGCGCTTTTTGCGTTACGAGGATTAAAGGGAAAGATCAAATCGCGTTTTTTACGATCTCGGAAACGGTCGTTTCGATCTCCTTGTCGTCGCAATCGAGGATGCGGTCGGCATAGCGTTCGTAAAGCGCCGTTCGCTCTTCAAACATCGTTTCGAGGCTTTCGCCCTCTCTCAAAAGGATCCCGCGGCTACCGATATTCGAGATCCGCTTTACCATCGTGGCAAACGAAACGCGAAGATACAAAACGACGGCGTTTTCTTTCAAATGCGCCATCGCCTTGGGGGAGTAGACCGCGCTGCCGCCCGTCGCAACGACCGTGTTTTGGGCGTTAAGGGAGCAAATCGCTTTTTCTTCCGCTGCGGCGAAAAAGTCGTATCCTTTTTCGTTGAGGATCGCTTGAAGCGGCATCTTTTCGCTTTGCTGGATCAGGAGATCGGTGTCGACGAAATCCTTGCAAAGCGCTTTCGCTGCAAGCACACCGCACGTACTTTTGCCCGAACCCGGCATTCCGATCAAAACAACGTTTTTCATATCGCTTATATTATACACGTTGTTCGCCGCCGTTTCAATCCTTGCGGGAGATAAAAATCCGATCGTTCGAAAACGAGAAAGTTTTCTCACGGCGGGTCGATTTGTCACATTTTTGTCCCATATCGAAATGGTATAATAAACGATAATCGACTTTTCACGAAAGATGAAAATGAATGCCAAAAATCTACGAAATGGAAAGAATACCATCTTGGCGCAACCATTTCGCATTGCTTGACATGCTTCGAGAGAGATCATAAAATTTACTTAACAACTGATATATTACGAGAAATTGCAAAAGTATTTATAAAGCAAGTGTTGAAACAATTTATAGCATTGCTAAAGCATTAGGATGTACCGTTGAAGATTTAATTGAAAAATGAAATACCTTGATTTGGTTGAATTGATAAAAGAGAAACCCGCCTATACGAAAGCCGGAGTGAAGGTTGGGGATTTCGGCGCAATCATGAGCGAAACTCCGATAAACGGCAAATGGCAAGTCGTATTTTCCGAATTCTACACGGGAAAAGACATCGCTGATATTTTAGTGTCGGAAGAAGATCTTCGCATTCATGAATCTATACCCAAAGATCGTTATTCAAAGAAATAAGCAAAATGCACGATGGAAGATAACGAAAAGAAGTACGACAACAAATACCTCTTGGAGCGACAGCTGGAGATGATCAAGATTTTTTACGAGCGAAAACTCCTCACAAAAGAGCAGTATGAGTTTGAAGTGCAAACATTAACGACAAAAATAAAAACAGAAGACAAAAAAGATTTTTAATTGCGGACGGTTCTGCGTGCTGGCATATTTTTTATCGCCAATAAAAACATTAATTGTTTTTTGATATTTTGATAAAACAGTTGACAAAACATTGCAAACATCATATAATAACATCGTTAACAATAAAAACAATTGTTGTTTTTTTAAATTTTTAGGAGGTGTTATTATGAAAGATAATTCTAGTCTGATCTTGGAATTATGGGAAAGAGTGCAAAGGCTCGAAAATGAAATGGAGTTGCTAAAACGCTCAATACAACCCAAAGGTGAAGTTAAATTGGACTTGAAAAGCACGCCCAGAGACAATGCAACACAAGGTAAACGGGATACAACCAAGTATGAATTTGAGGGCAAGATCTATGGCAAGAGCAGGCTTGTTTTAGCTATCGTGAAAGCTTATGTTAAGAGATATCCTGCGACAACAAGAACGGATCTGAAGCGTTTTTTTTACACTAAACTACAAGGCTCTTTTGGGGTTGTGGAGAATAAGGAAATTGCAGAGAAATACTCCGATTATGAAAAACGTTTCTTTACAAAACAGGAAGATGTTATAGCATTATCGGATGGGGTTGTTTTTGTATGTACACAATGGGGAATCGGGAACATTAATAAATTTATTGATTATGTAAACAAGTATGGGTTTTCCGTTACGACAAAGAACTTTAATCCCGACTTTTTTGACCAACTCTTGAATGGCGATCATCGCCGTATATAAAACAAGGAGGTAAAATCATGTCACTCGAAATATTTACTCTCACAAATGAAATTAGAAAATTCAAAAATAATACCACAGAACAATCTTGGCGCAAGGCAGACGCTCTTTCTTACAGCAATGATTATATTGCCGTTTTGCGTATTGATTCATCCAATCGCGCAGGCGGAAAAAGTATCAAACGCGGAAAAATGTGGAGCATCATTGTGGATATAAAGAAAAGCTTTGAAGAACTACCGCACTGGACCGCACTTCGCGCTTACTATATGGATGACTTAAAACTAACTCCGGTGGAAAGAGGAGAATTAAAGGGGAAATATGGCATAAGGTTCTACAACATGTCAAAAGACCCAACAGAAGAAATAGTTTTAAAAATACTCAAATTTATCTTTGGGAATTAAAGAATTACATCGGGAAAAGCAAAACACGCGGGGTGGTTTTCAGAGCGGAAAACTGCCCCGATTTTCGTGTAGCCAAGTGTAGCCAAATGTAGCCAAACTAGGCAGTTTTAGGGAGAAACAGAGCGTTTTTTCAAGGGCATTTTAGGTCACATTTTTCCCTAAAAATTGCCTCCATTTTACCCCTCCAAAAAACAATGTTTTTGACTTATTTAAGCTTTGATAAATACTAATACCCCTTCCTCGCGGATACGCCCAATCAAGGCGCGATCCCGTTCGTAAACAATCCAATCCGATTATCCGCATGATTTTTAAGGTTGAGAGAATAAGTTTGATTCTACAATCTTCTCAATCTCGGAGGAGAAACCAAATGGGCATAGTGGATGAGTTGATCGGGGTAAATGAAAGAGGAGAAATCATTTCAAAAGATTGGGTGGAATGGGAGCATTTCATGATTCCGAATAAGCCAAAATGGCTTCGTGATATTCTTAGAAATAGCATAGCGCTAAAAGGTCATTGTTTGACGTGCACATCCGTTGACGGATGTTATTTTGTTCGAAGCAATATGCCGGAGCAAGCGTTGCATCCCCATTGTGATTGTAAAACAAAGACAATCTCCTACGGTATTGTACAAAAAAATGCAAAAGCAACTTCCGGTATAGAGAAATTTCGTGATTATGTATTTGCGCCGAAACACTATGGCAAAGGAAAGGTTGCGCTTTTTAAAAGCTGGGGATATACTATAGATGATTCGGAAGCGTTAAGGCGTGAATATGCCGAACAAGCCCTCATTGCATATAAAAGCGGACAGTATAAATTGAAAAAACTGGATGAACACGGACAACAATTGGCAATTCCGGTCTCATTAAAAGGCAAGGTGTTTTATTCCGGTTGGATGCTTTGTCCCGAAGGAGAAATCGTGCTGACGACGCCGTTTGGAGGATGGATTAAATGAAGAAAGGTTCTTTGGTCATAATTGCAAATGAGAAAACACGGAAGACTCTTGGCATAGATAAAGAAGCGCGGGGTGTTGTGTTGAAAATACGATCGGGAAAAGCGGACGTTCTTTTCTTTAACCCGAAAATTGTGGGAGAGTATATAATCAAAGAAGTTGTTTTATGCGATTTGTCTTTGGAAAACGAAGCTTTGCCAAAAGAAATCGAGCAAGACCTTTTCTCGGATATAGAAAGCGTCTATCAAAAAGCAAAAGGGGGTTTTACGTCTTTGTCCTTTAAAAACGGAGATAGGGTGCAATTGGTTGTCGAAGAAAAGCGTTATGCCGAATTTGGGATTCATAAAAATGCAATCGGTTGCGTCGTTGATGATACTGTTGTTCAAGGGAAAATAGAAGTCGATTTTTACGAGCCGGAAGAGGCGGCCGCCTATGATAGTGCTATGGCGATAAAAATCGAGGATTTGAAAATCATATAAAGCGACTCCGATTGGGATTAACAGTTTTTCTAACGGGGGATTTTCGGAGAGGACAATTGCCCCGATTTTTCGTGTAGCCAAGTGTAGGCACCGTGCGCAAAGTGAAGTTCTGCTAAACCAGTTCTTCAGATACGCCAAGCGGAGCAAGTTCGTCATGGATAATCCCGTTCTGGACTGTATCGTGAAGTCGAGCGCCGAGCACAAGGAGCACAAGACGGAGCAGTACAAGGCGATCCCGATCGA
>DBVY01000023.1:0-237 GCA_002308575.1 Christensenella sp. UBA1252 | reverse complement strand
AAACCGATCTGTATGACCTGCCTTTTTGCGGGACTACGCATCGGCGAGGCGCTGGCGCTCAAATGGAAGGACATCGACTTCAAGGATCGGATCATCAACGTAGACAATGCCATCACACAAATCCCGGTCATGGACAAGCACAACAAAGTGGTGGATCGCAAGACGGTGATCTCGGACACCAAAACGGCGGCGAGCGTGCGCGAAGTCCCGATCCCCGACGTGCTGCTCCCCGTCTTA
>DBVY01000044.1:5199-6372 GCA_002308575.1 Christensenella sp. UBA1252 | reverse complement strand
AACGCGATCGGCGTTCCCGAAGAGCAACTCCGCGAAGCGGCGAAGCTTTCCGTTTGTAAGATCAATATCGATTCCGACTTGCGCCTTGCGATGACCGGAACGATCCGCGCTTTCTTTGACGAGCATCCCGACAAGTTCGATCCGCGCGAGTATTTGAAACCCGCCCGTGCGAACATCAAAGAGATCGTCCGTCACAAGCTCCGCGACGTGCTCGGCTGCGCCGGAAAAGCGGAATAATCAAATTAGGATATAATTTATATCAGAATAAATAAGTAAATTATTTAATCGAAACTTAAATGGAGGTAGTTTTATGATTAAAGTAGGTATTAACGGTTTTGGTAGGATCGGTCGTTTGGTCTTCCGCGCTGCTTGCGGCAGAAAAGACATCCAAGTTGTCGGTATCAACGATCCGTTCATCGATCTCGACTATATGGTCTATATGCTTCGCTATGATTCGATCCATGGCAAGTTCGACGGTGAGATCTCTACCGATAAAGAGAACAATATGTTGATCGTGAACGGCAACAAGATCAAGGTCTTCGCGCAAATGGCGGCTTCCGACATCGATTGGAAGAGTTGCGGCGCCGAGTACATTGCCGAAGCGACCGGTATCAACACCACGACCGAAAAGGCGTCCGCTCACTTTGTCGGCGGCGCGAAGAAAGTCGTCATCACCGCTCCTTCTTCCGACGCTCCGATGTTCGTTTGCGGCGTCAACCTTGACAAATACACCAAGGACATGAAGGTTGTTTCCAACGCTTCCTGCACGACGAACTGCCTCGCGCCCATCGCGAAAGTCGTCAACGACAATTTCGGTCTTGTGGAAGGTCTTATGACGACCGTTCACTCCACCACCGCGACCCAAAAGACCGTCGACGGTCCTTCCAAGAAGGATTGGAGAGGCGGCAGAGCGGCTGCGGGCAACATCATCCCGTCTTCGACCGGCGCTGCGAAAGCGGTCGGCAAAGTCATTCCCGAACTCAACGGCAAGTTGACCGGTATGAGCTTCCGCGTTCCGACCCTCGACGTTTCCGTCGTCGACCTTACCTGCCGTTTGGCGAAGCCCGCTACCTATGACGAGATCAAGGCGGCTATGAAGAAGGCTTCCGAGGGCGAACTCAAAGGTATTCTCGGCTACACCGAGGACGCGGTCGTTTCCACCGACTTCATCCA
>DBVY01000044.1:379-5113 GCA_002308575.1 Christensenella sp. UBA1252 | reverse complement strand
TCCAACAAAGTGCTCGACCTGATCGCTCATATGAGCAAGGTGGACGCGTAATTTAACGATCGCGTTCATTTAAAAGGCGGGCGGTCTGAACTACAAAGCCCGAAAAAAAGGAGGACTTATGGGTAAGATCAAACTCACCACCGTTCCTTTCCAAGGCACGGCGGAACAGGAAAAAGAATTGCGTGAAAAACTCGCGGAGATCAAAAAGCTTCCGGGTGCTTTGATGCCGGCTTTGCAGGCGGCGCAGGGCGTTTACGGATATCTTCCCATCGAAGTACAACAGATCGTTGCGGAAGAGCTCGGCGTTCCTCTCGAAAAAGTGTTCGGCGTTTCGACCTTCTATTCGCAATTCACCTTGAACCCCCGCGGCAAATACCAAATCTCGGTTTGCCTCGGCACGGCGTGTTACGTCAAAGGTTCGGGTGATATCATCAACGAAGTTAAGAACATCTTGAAGATCGATAACGATGAATGCACCCCCGACAGGAAATTCTCGCTCCTCGAAACCCGTTGTATCGGTTGCTGCGGCCTCGCGCCCGTTCTCAGCGTGAACGACGAGGTTTACGGCAGGATCACGACGAAAGACGTGGCGGGGATCATTGCGAAGTACAACGCGTAATGAACAAATCATTAAAAACGGCTTCTCATTCGGAGGAGCCGTTTTTTTGTTGTTTGCGCGGAATTCGCAATTTCCGCTTTAGCGTTGACAATTCGCGCGAGATACTATAAAATATTATATAAGTCATTTCAGGAGAATAAAAATGAGTTACTTTTTCAAACAAATGAAAAGATACGCCGAAGTTCTTTTGATTACGTTGCTCCTCGTTGCGGCGCTCTTTTCCCTCTTAACGTACGTCGGCAATTTCCCGAACGATTTTATGCCGGTCATCGGTCACTTGTTCCTGATGCTCTTCGAGATCGGGCTTCTCGCGATCGTTCCGACCTTGATCCTTTTGAGAAAGAAAGATCTTGCGAAACTCGTGTTTACGATCTATGCCTCTTTCTGGCTCATTGCGTCGATCTATTCCACGCTCGGTGATTCCGGTCTTATGCGCGGCGGCGTCCACGGGCTTTGGATCTCGATCTCGGTCTTTGAATTCCTGATTGCCGGCGCGCTGTTGACCGCGCTTGCGTTCTTCATCATCGGCAAAAAGCAAAACGACGTAAAGAAATTCAACCTGACCGCTTTGATCCTTCTCGGCGCTTACGGCGCGTTCTTTATCGTTTTCGTTTTGAATATTGCGGCGTTTGCGGTCTTTAGGTGGGGTTGGACGAGCTACATCGGCAACTTTAAAGAAAATCTGTTCCTGCCCGCGGCGATGTTCCTCGGATTGTTCTATTTCGGATTTATGACCGTGGACTTCCCCGAGAAACCCATCGTTATTCCCGAAGAATCCGAAGAAGCGGATAAAAAGGAAGAGAATGACGCAGAGAAAGCGGACGGAGAAGAAGCGCCCGCGGAAGAGAAGGCGGAAGAGGAGGAAGACGCGTTCGCCGCGTTAAAACCCTTTGACGACGCCGCGCAGGAAAGCGAAGAGAGCGCGGATGCGCCTGCGGAAGACGAGGGCGAGGAACCCGCTGCGGATAATAAAGAAGAATAATGAAAATCAAAACGTTAGGAAGACTTTTCCTTTCGACGTTCGTTGTTATCGTTTTCGGTTTGCTGTTGCTTGGGTCTTGTTCGCTTTTTGCATCGAACAAGCAAGCGACGCCGACTTATGAAGTGAATTACAATGCGGAGGGAGAGCCGGATCGTTACGGCTACGTTTCTTATGGCGGCGACAAAACCGTCAAAAAGGGCGCGGCCTTTTCTTTTTACGTAAACCTGTATAACGGATATTTGCCGGACGAATTGATCGTCGTATGCAACACGAAAACTCGGGTGGAACCGAGTTCGATCCGATTCAGCGACGGCTCCGCGTTTTCCGCCGATCAAGCTGCGGAGAAGTTTTCTCGGGGTGGTCATATCGTTTGTAGCTATACGGTGGAGGACGTTTCCGAATCCCCCAATATCCACGTTGTAACGAAGTATCTGAAACGCGCAACCGTAACGGTCACCGTAACGGACGAGGACAACCACGCGCGCGGCTATCGCATCGCAAAAGAGTTCGAATTCGAAAAGGATAACGATTATACCGTTTTCTATAAGATGGAAAACTTTTGCGAAAAATCCGCGTTCTTCGTATCCGGTGAAGAAAAGAAGTTTGAAGTGCCTTTCGGTTGCCGCTATTTCCTGATTTGCGACGGAACGATACCGGAAGTTTTGTACGAGGACGATTTTTCCGAGGATCCCGTTTATTTGGATTATGCTTGCGACCGTTGGATCGCCTATACCGAAATGAGCGATTGGTTCTTCCAAGGGCTGCCTCCGAAGTACGGCGCAAAGATCACCGTTTTGAAGACGAATTACACGTTCGCCGAGCAGAACGACCAAGTTCTTTTGAATTGCGCTTCGGAAGAGGGGACCTCGGTTTTGTTCCCCAAAGAAACGGACGATTCTTCGATGACGATCTATCTTCGCGGAGAGGGCGGAAACTATGAAGAACCCACGTTCCATGAATGGCGCCCTGTGTACGACGTGGACGGCGTTTTCCATTGGTATGAGCGCGCGATCTTCGAAGGCGATATGTATTTGAAATTGCCGTCTTATGCGGACGCCTTCGACTATTACCTTTCGGATAAACCCGACTCGGACGAGAACGTCGTTTCGATCGCTCGCACGGAGTTGAACGGAGAAAAATGCCTCTTTATCCGCGAAAGCGACGTTCCCCGCAAAGCCGCGTTCTTGCGGAAAAAGCTCAAAGACGCGTATTCGAACGCCGCGTATAGGGCGGGGGAAACGACCGTTTATTACCTTCCTTTCCGAAGCGCTTGTTCGCTCGAACAACAGTACCTTACGGACGAGATCCTCGGGATGAATCCCATCTTCTATCCGAAGGGATCTTCCGCCGAAAACACGGTTTTCGTTTTTGACGACGGCTATTTCTACCAGTATATTTGCAAGCGGGATCTCGAAGCGGCGGAGAACGTCGTCGTCCTCGAGTACACTGCGGCGCCGGAAGGCGAACCGCGCTTCTCGCGCTTGAAGTTCAATTATATTCGTAAGCTGTATTCGAAAGAATACTACGAGGACGTTTCGGGATATTCGGATAAATCGATTTCGCCGATCGTGCTCGACGGACGCTCGTATTTGGAGCTTCCGACAACCGGAACTTCTTCGGAAGCCTATATCGTTTCTTTCCACGGCCGCGCGGAAGAGTACACGACGGAGCTCTATCCGATCGATCTCGAAAACAGCGATCTCGGCGGCGCGACGGCGAAGATCACGAATTACGACAAGGAAACGAATTCCACGCTGTTGCCCGGCCTTCGCGGCGAAGCTGCGGAATGGGGCGACGCCGCGTTTATCGGCGTTAACAAAACGCTGTATTTGAACGTGTTCGGCGCGGAGAAAAAGATCGAATATTTGGAATTATACTCCGGGGAAGAAGAGGTTCCGTTCGAATGCTTGCCCTTAACGGATATCGCGGGCAGACCGCTGTTCCTCGATTCGTCCGCGTTTATTCTGCGCCTTTCGAAAGGATATTATTCCTATTCCGATCCGATCCGTATTCGTATCGTTTACGAGGAAGAAGAGGGCGATTCGGAAGAAAATTGAACGGCTTTGATCTTCTCGGAGCGGCGGACTCATTTTGGAAAATCCGCCGCGCCTTTTTTTTGATCGCATCGCGGTTATAAATTGTTTACGGTTCTTTATAATTTATATATTTATTATTGCAAAAAAAAAGTCTATATGTTAAAATTTAGTTTGGGCGCGCTTGCGCGCGCGTAAAGCTATGAAATTGTCCGAACATTTAGTCGATCTTGTGCAAAATGCCGTGGATGCACTCGCCAAACACGTGCTGATCATGCTTTCCGAAGAGGAGGGCGGCAAACTCGTTTTGACCGTGCAGGACGACGGCGTCGGGATCGACCCGCAAGAGGTCGAAAAGGCGCTCCGCGGAGAAAAAGCGCCGCGCGGCAGAGGAATCTTCCTTCTGAAAAAGGACGCGGAAGAAAAGGGCGGTTCGTTCGAATATTTTCGCGGCGAAAAGGGCAGCACGGTCACCGCGTCTTGGGATAAAACCGAGATCGGTTCGATCGGCTCCGCGCTCCTCGTCTTCTGGCAGGAATTTCCGATCATGGATTTTACCCTGTCTATGACGTCCTCGAAAGGCGTGTTCGTGTTAGATTCCCGTCTGGTCGGGGAGAAGTACGGCGACCCGAATGATGTACAAACGATGGTGAAAGTCCGAAAGGACATCAACCTTACCCAAACAAATCTTTATGGAGGAATTTGAAATGAAAAGCATCGCAGATATCAATGCAATCAGAGAGCAAATGAGGTCGAAAGTCCTTATTCGCGACAACACGAAGGAAGGTGAAACGCACGTCTTCGTGGGTATGGGCACCAGCGGGCTCGAAAAGGGCGCCGTGGCTGTGTTTAACGCTTTTGTGGACGAGATCTCTTCTCGTTTGATCAAAAACGTTAGGATCTCCCGCGCGGGGAGTATTGANNAACGTCAGGATCTCCCGTACCGGTTGTTTGGGCAATGGCGAATTCGAGCCGATCGTGGAAGTTGTGCTTCCCGGCAAGGCTCCCGTGCGTTACGGCAACGTGAACGCGGAAAAAGCAAAAGAGATCGTCGAGAAACACGTCATCGGCGGAGAACCCGTCGCGGCGTATATCGTAAA
>DBVY01000044.1:208-330 GCA_002308575.1 Christensenella sp. UBA1252 | reverse complement strand
TCCAATAACAGCGCGAACATCTTAAAGGCGTTTGACGAAGAACTCAAAAAGAACGGTCTGGAAGCGGACGTGCAGACGGTGCAAACCGGTTGTTTCGGTCTTTGCGCGGTCGGTCCCGTCGT
>DBVY01000044.1:0-175 GCA_002308575.1 Christensenella sp. UBA1252 | reverse complement strand
TCTATCCGGAAGGCGCGTTTTACAGCGGCGTGAAAGTGGACGACGTTCCCGAAATCGTTTCCGAGCATTTGGTCAAAGGTAGGCTCGTCGAGCGTCTTTTGTATAAAGAAAAGAAAACGGGCGAAACCGTCAAGGCGCTTTCCGACACGAATTTCTATAAAAAGCAAACGCGCGT
>DBVY01000006.1 GCA_002308575.1 Christensenella sp. UBA1252 | reverse complement strand
AATCCGATTCAGCAAAAACGTGCCCCGCAAAAAGGAACCTAAAACGAACCCGTTTAGGTTCTTTTGCTTTATTTGCAAATCTTCTGTATTATGAAAGAACCGGCAAAAGTAGCATGCTTTTTAAATAGAGAATTCAACAATTCGATTTAGTTTGCGTCATCTCCGCCAAGCAAACTTTGGTCGAACACTCGACCAAAGTTTTTTATTTGTTTTCTTCCGAAAATCCGAATACGTATTGACTTATGACGCTCGGTGTGGTATCTATCAAGATAGGAGGCATAGCATATGAAAAACAAGAAAAAATGGATCACGGCACTTTCGATCGTTGCCGCTATGTGTATCGGGTGTTTGATCTCTTCGTGCTCGCCTTCGAATTCTTCCGATCCCGAGCCGAAGTCCGGCCCGAAATTCGTGGCGCATCGCGGTTACAGTCACAGCTACGTCGCAAACACCGAAGAAGCGTTTTGCGCCGCGGCGAGAATGGGGTTTTACGGCATTGAAACGGATATCCGCAAGACGAAAGACGACCTTTTCGTTTGCAATCACGACGCGACCGTTCTGTATGCCGACGGAACCGAGAAGACGATCACTTCGAGCAATCGCGCCGACTTGCTCGTCGATCCGATCCATAACGATAAAACGAATGACGACGCCTACCTTTGCACGTTCGAAACCTATCTGCAAGCCTGCAAAAGCGGGGGAAAAGTGGCGGTCATCGAATTGAAAGAGTATTTCGGGGATGCGGATATTCGGCAGATCCTTTCGATCGTGGACGAGGAGTACGACCGCAAAAAGGTTTCGTTTATTTCCTTTTATTATTATCCGCTTTCGCTGATCAAAAAAGCGGATCCGTCGATCCCGTTGCAATACCTCTCGCAAACGGAAAACGACGCGAACTTCGCCCGCTGCTTAAAAGACGGCGTTTCCGTTGACGTTCGCCAAACGATCTTAACGGACGAATTGGTTCAAACTTTTCACGATAAAGGACTAACCGTCAACGTTTGGACGGTGAACGAAGAAGCCGATCTCGACGAAGTGACGCAAAAGGGCGTGGACTATATAACGACCGACGTTTTTTGCGAAGAGTAACACAATATAGCGCCTTCGGATGCCGCCCTCGTTTTAATATTTTTCCCGAATTCTGTTGAAATCGTTCGTCGAATTTTGTTATAATTAGATTACGCATAACGCATAAAAGGAGGAAACACAATGAAATGTACCGTTTGCGGTAGTAAGAAAATGTTTAAAGTTTCGGTCTTTGATGCCGATTCGCCGATCCGTTCGTATGCTTGCGCGGATTGCGGTCACGTGGATTTTTACGTAGCGCAGGAGATCATCGAAGATTATAAGAAGTCGGAGCAGGCATCGAAAGAAATCGATAAGAAAGCCGCCGCCGATAAAAAGAAGATTGACGCGATCATCGCGGAGATCCAAAAATACGAGAATATCGTTTCGGATGAAAACCAAACGGTGAAAGCCGTAAACGCCGCGCGCGAAAAGATCATCGAGCTCAGAGAAGAGCTTGTGAAATTGGAAGAGGATTCCGAAGAGGAATAAGCCTCGGCGAACGTTTTAAGTCAAAAAAAAAGACGGCGGTTTTTCCGCCGTCTTTTTTCGTAAACGCGATCAGCAAAGCTCCGCGATCTCGCGTACGAGCTTTTCGGATTTTTCCCAGCCGAGGCAAGCGTCCGTAATGGATTTCCCGTAAACGCCGCCGCCGATCTTTTGCGCGCCGTCTTCAATGTAACTCTCGATCATAAATCCTTTAACGAAGTCATGGATCTCCGCGTTGTACTTGCGGCAGGAGAGGACTTCTTTAACGATGCGTTCTTGCTCGAACGGATTCTTTCCGGAATTGGAATGGTTGCAATCGATCATAACGGCGGGGTTCACGAGGTTCCTTTCCCGATACATTTCGTTTAAAAGGACGAGGTCTTCGTAATGATAGTTCGGATGCGTGCGCCCGTGCTTATCCACGTAGCCGCGCAAGATCGCGTGTGCGAAAGGATTGCCCGCGGAGTGCGCTTCGTAGCCCCTGTAAATAAATGTGTGCGGGTGTTCCGCCGCCGTGATCGAATTCAGCATAACCGTATAGTCGCCGCTCGTCGGGTTTTTCATGCCGACGGGAACGGAGATCCCGCTCGAAACGAGGCGATGCTGCTGATTCTCAACCGAGCGCGCACCGACCGCAACGTAACATAAAACGTCGTTCAAATATTCGTAGTTTTCGGGATAAAGCATCTCGTCCGCGCAGGTGAACCCCGTTTCTTTGATCGCGCGGAGATGCAGTTCGCGGATCGCGATCAATCCTTTCATCATATCGGGTTTTTCGGTCGGATCGGGTTGGTGGAGCATGCCTTTGTAGCCGTCGCCCGTCGTGCGTGGTTTGTTCGTGTAAACGCGGGGTACGATGAATATCTTTTCTTTTACTTCGTCCTGCAATTTCGCGAGGCGGTTTACGTAATCGAGGACGCTCGCTTCCGAATCGGCGGAGCAGGGCCCGATGATTAAAACGACGCGGTTGTCTTTCCCCGCCAAAATGTTTTTCAGCGCTTCATCTCTTTCGTTGAAACATTTTAAAACGGTTGCGTCCGCAGGGTACGCATTTTTGATTTCCGCAGGGCTTGCGAGTTTTCTTTCGAGGATCATATTCATTGTTTTTTTCTCCTTTTAAATGGTTTGATTCGGACGGAAATGCCCGGCGATTTTAACGCCCGTGCAATGTTTTTCCATATCGTGTAAAAGGGCGGCTTCGTCGCTTTCGCCCGCGCTTTGTTCCGCTTCCGCGTAAAAATAATAGTGCCATGCTTTTTCTTTGAGCGGACGGGAGTGAATGGACTTTAAGTTGTAACCGTGTCGCGCGATCACGCCGAGCGAAGCGGCGAGGGCGCCCGATTCGTCCTTAACGGCGAAAAGCAGGATCAAATGGTCGCCTTCGAAAGGTGAAGGAGGTTCTTTTCCGAGTACGGCGAAACGGGTTGCGTTCTCGCTTGTCGCCGCAATGTCTTCCGCCAAAACGCAGAGTCCGTTCGCTTCGGCGCAGGCTTTGCTTGCGATCGCCGCCGTCGTTTTGTCGCCTGCCTCCGCAACGCTTTTCGCGGCAAACGCCGTGTTTTCCGAGGCGATCTCGCGGAACCCGTGTTCCGCAATGAAATCCGCGCATTGGGATAAGGCTTGCGGATGGCTGACGACCGTTTTAACGTCTGAGATTTTCGAGCCCGGAATCCCGATCAGATTTTGAACGACTTTCATCGCGCAAACGTTCTGCACGAATAAAGATCCTTTGTATAATTCGTCCGCAACGGCGGCGACTTCGCCCGCATAGCTGTTTTCGAGCGGTAGGACGGTTTTGTCCGTTTCTCCGCAAACGGTTTTGCGATACGCTTCTTTAAAGCTGCCGGCGGGGATCCATTCTCCGTCCGGAAACAGTTTTTTCGCCGCGATCTCGGAAAACGAGCCCGCGCTCCCGCAATAAGCGATCTTTTGTTTTTGTGCCATATCGTACCTCCTTTCCGTTTATAAAAAAACCGCTACTTTTTCGGAAATGAAAAGTAGCGGTGCGTTTTTATGAGTGAAACTCTTTTCAACACATCGCTTTCGGCGTAAAGAAAAAGAAAACGTTGGATAATCTCATGGGGTATCTCCCTTATGGTTTCTGTTTTCATCATAAAACTTCGCTCGAAGCAAGTCAACGATTTTTTCAAAAAAAACGAAAACCCGTCCAAACCCCCGTTGTAATTTGGAAAAAAGAATGATATAATAATGGTATCAAATACGATCTCGGAGCGGAGGGCTTATGTTTCTTACGTTTTACGGCGCGGCAAGAGAAGTTACGGGCAGTTGCTTCTTGCTCGAAGTATCCGGAAAAAAAGTATTGATCGACTGCGGGCTCAGGCAGGGAACGGACGTCTTCGAAGGAGAGGACGACGGATTTGTTTTCAACGCGGAAGAAATCGAATGCGTGATCTTGACGCACGCGCATATCGACCACAGCGGCAGGCTTCCGCTTCTCTATAAAAAAGGTTTTCGCGGCAAGATCTTATGCACGGCGGCTACCAAGCGCCTTTGCCGCATTATGCTTCTCGACAGCGCGCATATCCAAGAAAGCGACGCGGAATGGAAAAACCGCAAAGGAAAAAGGAGCGGCGAATTCGCGATCGAACCTCTTTACACGACCGAAGACGCAGAGAACGTTTCCGGTCTTTTCTGCGGTTACGAGTACGGGGAAACCGTTTCTCCGTTCGAAGGGCTGGACGTCGTCTTCTCGGACGCCGGTCACCTTTTGGGCTCCTCGTCCGTGACGGTTACGGCGCGTGAGGGCGGAAAGGAAAAAACGCTCGTATTTTCGGGCGATATCGGTAATTCGGATCAACCGCTGTTAAACGATCCCGTCTATTTGAAAAAAGCGGATTACGTCGTGATGGAATCGACCTACGCGGATCGCGTTCACGATAAAACGGAGAGCGCGGAAGACGCGCTCGCTTCGATCATTCAATCGACGTTGGACGGGGGCGGAAATCTCGTGATCCCGTCGTTCGCGGTCGGGCGCACGCAGGAAATCCTTTATTTCATTCGAAACATCAAAAAACTCGGAAAAGTCAAAGGACACGACGGTTTTTCCGTCGTCGTGGACAGCCCTCTCGCCGTGGACGCCACGCATATCTTCGAGGAAGTCGGCGAAAAGTACTATGACGAAGAAGCGCGCTTTTTGATCGCGCAGGACGTCAACCCGATCGGGTTCGATGGTTTGTCCGTTGCGGTGACGACGGACGAAAGCCGCGCGATCAACGAAGACCCTTCGCCGAAGGTCGTGATCTCGGCGAGCGGTATGTGCGAAGCGGGCAGGATCCGCCACCACCTCAAACATAACTTATGGAGAAAGGAAAGCACCATTCTGTTCGTCGGTTATCAAGCGGTCGGAACGCTCGGTCACGCCTTGGTAAACGGTGCGAAGCGCGTGCGGATCTTCGGGGAAGATATCGTCGTCAACGCGCGCATTCTTTCCCTCGGAAGCACGAGCTCTCACGCCGATCGCGTGGGCTTGATGCGTTGGCTGGACGCGTTCGATACCCGCCCCGAACGGGTGTTCGTCGTGCACGGCGGCGGGGATAACGCCGAGCGTTGGGCGGACGATGTCCGAAAGCAATTCGGATATAACGCGATCGCGCCCCTGTTCGCGGAGAGTTACGACCTGATTAAAAATGAAAGGGTTAAGGAAGGGTACGTGCCCGAAAAGCGCTCGCGTCTAACGCCGAACACCGTCTATAAATACCTGCTCGAATCGGGTGGCAGGATCGGCGAACTTATCAAAAACTTCAACGGAAGAACGAATTCGGAAACCAAGCGTTTTACGCGGGAATTGGACGAATTGTTCAAAAAATATTCCTGATCGCTTCGCGCGGTCCGATCGAGAGGTCGGATCGCGTTTTTTTTGCGTTTTACAGGGCAAAAAGTGTTTTTTGCATATTGACGGATACTACGTATCTATGCTATTATATTTCCATAAGCGCGCAATTTGCGCGCATATGCATAACGTAGGAGTCGGAAGTATGGAATAAAAGAAGCGCTGTCAGTCGAGATCGAAATCATTCTCGCGGCGGCGTTTTTGTTTTCCTTATCCGTATCGAAAATTCATTTGCTCTTTTTAGGAGGACTTTTTTATGACAGATCAGATTTTGGAACGTATCGCAAAATGTAAAATCGTGCCGGTCGTTAAGATCGACGACGTACAGGACACGTTACCGTTAATGAACGCCTTGAAAGAGGGCGGCATTATGAGCGCGGAGATCACGTTCCGCACCGCACAGGGTCCGGACGCGCTTGCTCTCGCTGCAAAGAATTGCCCCGATATGCTCGTCGGCGCGGGCACGATCATCAACGCCGAGCAAGCGAAGAAGGCGGTTGCATGCGGCGCGGCGTTTATCGTCGGTCCCGGTTTTTCCAAAGAAGTTGCGGACGTTTGCCGCGAGGCGGACGTTTTGTATCTCCCCGGCGTCGTAACGCCGACCGAGGTCATGATGGCGATCGCAGAAGGGCTCAAAGTCGTAAAGTTCTTTCCCGCGGAAAATTACGGCGGCGTCAAGACGATCAAAGCGCTTGCGGGTCCTTTTCCGCAACTCAAATTTATGCCGACGGGCGGTATCTCCGCCGACAACATCAAAGCCTATTTCGACTCCGGCAAGGTTATTGCCTGCGGCGGCAGTTGGATGGTGAAGGACAGCCTGATCAAGGCGAAAGAATTCGATAAAATTGCGGCTTTATCCAAAGAAGCCATGGAGGTAGTAAAAGAATGAAAGCAGTAACGTTCGGCGAATTGATGTTAAGACTCGCTCCGGAGGGATATCTCCGCTTCGTGCAAGCGGATCGCTTCGGCGTAACCTTCGGCGGCGGCGAAGCAAACGTCGCGGTTTCTCTCGCTAATTACGGGATCGACGCGGCGTTCGTCACCAAACTCCCGAAGAACGATATCGGGCAAGCGGCGGTAAACAGCTTGCGCAAGTTCGGGGTGGACGTAAGCAAGATCACCCGCGGCGGCGACAGGATCGGCATTTATTTCCTTGAAAAGGGCGCGAGCCAACGCCCGAGCAAGGTGATCTACGATCGCGCGAATTCCGCGATTGCGCTCGCCGAGAAAAAGGATTTCGATTGGGATGCGATCTTGGACGGCGTAAGCTGGTTCCATTTCACGGGTATCACGCCCGCTCTCTCGGATGCGGCGGCGGCAATCACTCTCGACGCTTTGCAAACGGCGAAGAAAAAAGGGATCACCGTTTCTTGCGATTTGAATTACAGAAAGAAGCTTTGGTCGAAGGAAAAGGCGAAAGAGGTTATGACCTCCCTGATGCCGTACGTGGACGTTTTGATCGCAAACGAGGAAGACTCGTCGGACGTGTTTGGCATCAAAGCGGACAACACCGATATTTCCAAAGGCGATTTGAGCAAGGAAGGGTATAAATCCGTTGCGAAGAAGCTCGTGGACGCGTTCGGCTTTAAGTACGTCGCGATCACCCTTCGCGGCAGCATTTCGGCGAACGACAACAAGTGGAGCGCGATGCTGTTCGACGGAAAGGATTACTATTTCAGCAAAGAATATATGATCCATATCGTAGATCGCGTGGGCGGCGGCGACAGCTTCGGCGGCGGCTTGATCTATGCGATGTCCACGTTCGGTGCGGATAAGCAAAAGGTCATCGAATTCGCGGTCGGCGCGAGTTGTTTGAAACATTCGATCGAAGGCGATTACAATATGGTTTCCGCGGACGAAGTTTTGAAATTGATCGAAGGCGACGGCAGCGGCCGCGTGCAAAGATAAAAGGGGGATATAAAAATGGACGTAAGATATGCGGTTTCCAAAAAAGAGTACAGCAGGATGAACACCGAGGAACTTCGCGAGAACTTCCTGATCCAAAATATTTTCGAAAGCGATAAGATCAATCTGACCTATTCCCATATCGACAGGATCATCGCGGGCGGCGCTTGCCCCGTAACGAAAGAGCTTCCCCTTCTTGCGGGCGAAGAGCTCGGCGCGGAGTATTTTTGCGAGAGAAGAGAAGTCGGCGTCATCAACATCGGCGGCGCGGGCTCGATTCTCGTGGACGGAAAAGAATATAAGATGGATCATTTCGACGGCATCTATATCGGTCGCGGAACCAAAGAGATCGTTTTCCGTTCGGTGGATAAGAATGCGCCCGCTCATTTCTATATCAACAGCACGCCGGCGCACAAAGAATATCCGACCAAGCATATTCCTCTCGTGAACGCCGTGCATCGCGCTTGCGGCGATTTCAAGGATTGCAACAAACGCACGATCAATCAATTCATCGTGCCCGGCAATTGCGACAGTTGTCAACTTACGATGGGCTTGACTATGCTCGATGAAGGAAGCAACTGGAACACGATGCCCTCCCACACGCACGAGCGCCGTATGGAAGTTTATATCTATTTCGACATTCCGCAAGATAACGTCGTTTTCCATATGATGGGCAACCCGACCGAAACGCGCCACATCGTCGTTCAAAACGAAGAGGCGGTCATTTCGCCGAGTTGGTCGATTCACAGCGGCGTCGGAACCAAAAACTACACCTTTATTTGGGGTATGTGCGGCGAGAACCAAGTGTTCGACGATATGCAGGGCGTCAAGACGACCGACCTGCGCTAAAAAGGAGTTTTATGAAAATCGGTTTGCAACTTTTTACCTGCCGTAAGCAGGCGCAGAAGAATCTTTTCGATACCTTGCGCACCTTGCATTCCCTCGGAATCAAGTACGTCGAGGCGGCGCGTATCAATTTCGATGATTCGGATATCGAGGCGTTTACGAAGGCGAAAGAAGCCTACGGGATCGAGGTCGTTTCCGCGCAGATCAAACCGCATATCCTTGCGGACGAATTCGATAAGTGCTTGAAATTTTTAAACGCGACGGATTGCAAGATCGCGATCATCTCCGTTCTCCCGACCGAGTGTATCATCGGGTCGGACGAAAAGCTCGTGGAATTCTGTAAATGGGCGAGCGAACTTGCGAAGAAATACAAGGAGCACGGGATTCAGCTTTGCTACCATCACCATGACTTCGAATTCATTCGCAGCGGCGAAGGCACGAGATTTGATATCATTCTCGAAAATATGAGCGAGGATATGAACTTTATTATCGACACGTATTGGACGACGAAAGCGGGCATTAACGTTGAAAAGATGCTCGAACGCCTGTCCGGCAGAGTCAGAGGAATCCATCTCCGCGACTACGCGCTGTATCGCAAATTCGTCGGAAGGAATCCCGCGAACTATGCGCTCGGCGACGGCGTGATCGATTTTAATTGGATCATCGACGCGGCGAACGCGAACGGCGTGACCTACGGCGCGATCGAGCAGAACACCAAGCATCCGTTCAGCGAGATCGCGAAGAGCGTCGAACATATCCGCAAGATCGGCTACGGAGAGGATTTGAAATAATGAGCATTGCGTTAGCCGAAAAACTGGCGGATTACATCGTTAAAAGCAAAGACCCCGAAATGCGTTGGACGTGGGGACAGGGGATCATGGGCGCCGCGCTTTCCGATCTGGACGATTATCTCGGAACGGAAAAGTATTTGCCCTTTCTCCAAGCTTTTTGCGATTATTACGTAAAGAACGAACCCGAGGTCGCCTCGGCGGATACCGCCGCGCCCGGGTTTATCTCTTACGCGGTCTATTCCAAGACCGGCAAAGAAGCGTATAAAAAATTGACGGACAAAGTTCTCGACTATATCAAGAACGAGCCGCGCGTCTATAAGGACGCCGTCAATCACCTCGGTAAAGCGACGGTCGGGAAATTTTATCCGAAGTCGATTTGGGTGGATAGTTTGATGATGTTCAGCGTCTTCCCCGCGCGCTATGCGAAAAGGGAAGGAGATGCGGAACTCTTGGAGATCGCCGCCCGTCAGCCCGCTTTGTACGCCGACTGTATGATGGATAAAGACGATCACCTTTGGTATCATTCGTTTTGGGTCAAAAAGGGCAGGCATTATCCGAATCGCAAATTGTATTGGGCGAGAGGAAACGGCTGGGTCGTTTCCGCGCTTCCGAAAATCTTGGACGATATCGGCGATCATCCCGAAAAGGAGAGGATCATCGAGGTTCTTCGCCAAACGGTGGACGCCGTTTCCAAAATGCAAGAGCCGTCGGGCGGGTTCCGCACGTTGCTCGGTAAGAAAATAACCTATTTGGAGTCGTCCGCCGCCGCTCTGATCGCGGACGGGATCTTCCACGCCGTCCGAAAAGGCTATATCGGCGAAGAATACCTTCCCGTTGCGGAAAAGGCGTATGCGTTCGCGGTTTCCTGCGTCAAATGCAAGGAAAACGGCGCCGTGCTCTTTACGAAGATCAGCGGTCCCACGATCCCGCTTCCCGTTCTTCCGTTTTGCGGTTACGCCTGTATTCTGCGTTGCCCCAATCTGACCTACGGTGTCGCGGCGTTCCTTTGGGCGTCCATCGAGCGAGATAAACTTGTCCACGAAGGAAAAATCAAAGAAGGCGGTGCAGAATGAAAATCGCGCGCATACGAACGGAAGACGGTGCTTTTTACGCGGAAGTCAAAGCGGACGGATACCACTTGATCCTCGGAGATATCTTCGGGGAATGGGGGGCGCTGTCCGAACCCTATGACGGAGCGGTCAAGATTTTGCCGCCCGTTTCTCCGAAAAAAGTCGTTTGCCTCGGCGCAAATTATAAAAAGCACGCCGAGGAATTGCATTTGGACGTTCTCCCCGAACCGACGATCTTTTTGAAACCGTCGACTTCGGTTATTGCTTCTGGTGACGCGATCGTCTATCCCGCGTCCGCCACGAAGGTCGATTACGAAGCGGAGATCGCGATCGTGATCGGAAAGACGGCGAAAAACGTCAAGGAGTCGGACGCCCTTTCTTACGTTCTCGGTTTTACCGCCGCGAACGACGTGACCGAACGCGATATGCAAAAGCGCGACGGACAATGGACGAGAGCGAAAGGGTTCGACACCTTTTGTCCGATCGGACCCTATATCGAAACGGACGTCGATCACGAAGGATTGACCGTGATCGGCAAAAAGAACGGTGAAATCGTCCAACGCGGGCACGCGCGCGATCTTATTAACAGCTTCGAGCGTTCGATTTCTTTTATTTCGGGCGTTATGACGTTGGAACCGGGTGACGTGATCCTGACGGGAACGCCGGAAGGGATCGGGTCGCTTTCCGTCGGCGACACGTTCGAAGTTGAGATCGAAGGCGTTTGCACGCTTTCGAATACAGTTGCGAAGGAGTAAAAATGAAGAAAACGCTTTCCGTATTCATAAGTATCCTTTTTATCCTCTGCCTTTGCCTGCCGATTTTTTCGGCTTGCGATGGGGAAAAGAAGACCGAAGCTTCCGAATTCGGAAAGTATATTTCCGACGGCAAAAACGATATTGCGATCGGCGTTCTCGCGGATATCCACGTAATGAGCGAAACACAGGCGGTGGATATGACCTGCGCCGATTTCAAAACCTACGAATCCAAAGGAATCAAACTCTTGGATCTTTCGGAAGCGATCTTGAAGACGGCGGTGGATCGCATCATCGAGGAATCCGATTTGGATATCGTTCTGCTTTCGGGCGACAACGCGGATGACGGCGGCGAAATCACCCAACGCGCGGTCGCGCGCGAGCTCCAAAGGCTCGAAGATGCTGGCATCAAAGTTTTCACGATCCCCGGCAACCACGATTTGAACAGTCGGGCGTACACCTATGCGGGCGGCGTTTCGGCCGTTGCCGATCCGACGACGGAATCCGAATTCGCTTCGATCTATAAAAACTTCGGATATTCCGCGCAGGAAGTCAAAGAATTCTATAAAAACGCGGGAACGGACGATCTCAAAAACGACGAATTCGAGGACGGGGATAACCTTTCCTACGTCGCCGATCTCTCGGATAAGTATCGTTTGATCGCGATCGATATGGTCAATCACGTGATGACGAATTACGTAACGGACGCCAACGGGGAGAACCTTTTGTACGACGGAAAGCCCTATCCGAACGTTCGCAATCGCCACGACGGCGCGATGACCGAAAGCTTGCTCCTTTGGGCGAAACAGAAGACCGAAGAGGCGATCACGGACGGTAAGATCCCGCTCGGAATGATGCACTTTCCTTTGATTTCTCACTTCGGCCCGATGATCAAGGCGAAAAATATGCTGACGAATAATCCCGAAGGGTATTACGTGGCGGACGTTCTTGCGGACGCCGGCATGAAATATATCTTCACCGGGCATATCCATATTCAGGACAACGCGATCTATACCTCGAAAGCGGGAAATAAGATCCTCGATATCAATACCGCGTCGCTCTGCAACGATCCGACGCCCGTTCGCGTTTTCCAAGCGAAAGGGAACGACGTTTATATCCGCACTTGGAATATGAATTCGATCAAAGAAAAGTATCTGCCGTCTTCGCTTTCCGCGGAAGAAAAAGCGGCGATTCTTTCCGATTTCCGCGCCTATTCCGTGAAGGATTTGGACGAGAGCATGCTCGCCAAGGTCAAAAACACCGTCGATATGGATATGATCTATCGGATCCTCGGCTATTTCGATATCAAGAAAGGCGGGGAAAAGGATCGAGAGATCGACGCGCTTGCGTCTTCGATCTATAACGACCTGATCTTGGGCTTCGTCAAAATGCCGCTCTATAAGAAGGATGCGAAACAGGGCGAAAACTCCGTCGAAGCGATCGCGGAGAAGTACGGCGTCAAGATCCCGTCTTCCGAATACACGACGGTCTTTAATCTCGCGATGAGCTATGCGTCCGTCCTGTTCGGCGGCGACGAAAGCGTTTCGGTCACCGACGCGCGTTACGTGCTTTTGAAGTATTCGATTTTCAGCGTGTTCGAAGCGATTTCGGAATTCGATCTGTTTACGAAAATGCACGCGATCAACGAAAACGTCGCGTTGGTCGATCTTTCGGGTTCGATGGCGAATTTGTTTAAGTACGGAACGCTTGACGTTTGTTCGAACAATCTGCTCGTCGGCATTGTTTCCTCATTGAATATCTCGGTCGTTAAGAATTATTTGAACTTTAACGAGAACACGAACGCTTACAAAGCGTTGGAGTCCGTAAAAGGATTGATCCGAACGCTGAACGTGAAAGATATGCTGATGGGACTCGAAGTCGCGGATTATATCACGGCGAACGATAAACAAGGCGTCGGTTTTATCAAGCTCGGCGCGTTGATGGACGCTTGCTTCTCCGGCCCCGTTCTCCTCTGCCTTGCGAACGACAGTTTGGAGTCGGTTTCCGTGATCGAACATTTGGACGGCTCGATCGATCTCGCTCCGAGCGATCGAAATTTGAAAATCAACACAGAAACAATGGCGTATAGCGCGTTGAAATAAGGAGGGACATATGAAAAAAGTACTGGTTATCATTTTAGCGGTTTTGATCGCATTGACCGGCGGCGTTATGATTTACGGCGTAACGCGCGGCACCCCCGAAGTCTTCCACGAGGTCAAGAAAGGTTTGCTTGCGCCTCCGGCCGATTCGATCCAAGACGGCGCCGCGCATTGGTATAGTGTCGATACGATGCTTTCTTCCGCTTCGTCCTCAAAGCAAAAGGCGGCGAACCTTTTGGTTTACACGACGTATAACCACATCAACTGTAAACAATTCTATTTTGCGGCGCACGTCGACGCAACGTCCGGTAATAAGTACACTTGCTCCGACTATTACAGAACGCAAGAGAGAATGAATTCTTTTTACGAAACCTTCGCTTATACCGGCGGTAGTCTGAACACCGCAAAGCGCCGCGTTTATTATAACGATCAAAAATTGGAAGACGTGACTGGAAACGTTTCGTATGACAGAAAAACGAAAGAGTACAGGGTCACGTGGAATGATCCGGACGTTACGGCAAACGAGCCGGATCTTTCAAACGAAACGCCGTATATGTTTTACAGTTGGTTCGATCTTCCGATCGATATGGGATCCAGACAGAGCGCTTATAACGAGATCGACGCTTCTTTGATCGAGTCTGCTTCGATCACGGCTCCGTCGGATAGTGCGCCTTATTACGTCGTTTCGTTTACGACCGATATCGAGAAGATGAACGCTTCGGAAGAAACGCTCCGCCGCTTGAAAGAAGGAACGGGCGACGTTATGAAAGATATCGAGATCTTGGATATGACCCTCGAGTATGAGATTTGGCCGAGCGGTTTGTTCCGTTCGATCACCGTCAAATCGCGCGTCGTTGCAAAAGTCAGCGGAAAGAAAGGGGAAGGCAGGATCGACAGAACCTATCAATTCAGCTACGACGACGTCGATTGCAGCATCGCAAAGAAATTCGAAACGAGAGAATTGACGAAATTCTTGAATGACGACAACAAGGCGGCGTGTCAAAGCGAACTTGCCGCGCTTCCGGAAGATTAATAATAACTACCGATAAGGAGAAAAAATGAATAACGTTTTATTGACAAACGCAACGGCGAAGAAACTCTATAAGTACGCAACGGAATTCCCGATCTTCGATTATCATTGCCATTTGTCCGTCAAGGAAATGTACGAAAATAAACCGTATAAAAATCTGACGGAGATTTGGCTCAAAGGCGACCACTATAAGTGGCGTCAAATGCGCACGTTCGGCATCGGCGAAGAGTTTATAACGGGCGACGCGTCCGATTACGATAAGTTTTATTCGTATATCTCGATGCTCGAAACGGCGGTCGGAAATCCTTTATATCTTTGGTCGCAATTCGAATTGGAGTTTTATTTCGGGGTCAAGTATCCGCTGACCCGCACCTATGCGAAAAAGATTTGGGACGCGGCGAACGCCGTGATCGAAAAAACTTCGTTTTCGCCGCTTACCGCGATCGGAATGAGCAACGTGGACACCGTTTGCACGACGGAAGAGATCTTCTGCGATCTTCGCTATCATCGGCTTCTTCGCGAAAAGAACGAGATCAAGACGAAAATTTTGCCGGCGTTCCGCGGCGACCGCGCGATCAATATCGACAGCCCGGAATTCGCGAAAAACATCGCCAAACTCGGCGACGTCGCGTCGTTCGTGATCCGCAACCTCGAAGATATGGAGGACGCGCTTTGTCAAAGATTGGACGCCTTCAAAGAGCAGGGCGCGGTCACTTCGGATTTTGCGATCGAAGGCTTGAATTACAAAAAGATATCGAGAGAGGACGCGGACGCGTCTTTCCGTGCGGGACTCAAAGGCGATCTCGAAAAGGTCGATTACGACGGCTATAAGAGCTATATGCTCAAATTCCTTTTGAAAGAGTGCTACAAACGCGGATTCAGCGCGCAACTCCATATCGGCGCAATGCGCAACAACAATACGCTGATGAACGTTCGCCTCGGCGCGGATACGGGCTTCGATTCCGTTTCCACAAAACCCTATCAAACGGGACTTCGCGATCTTCTGGACGATTTAAACGCCCAAGGTGCGCTCGGAAAAACGATCATTTTCAACTTAAATCCGGCGGATAACGCGTATATCGGAACGATCATCGGCTGTTTCCAAGGCGGACAGGACGGCGTTAAAGGCAAGATCCAAATGGGCGCCGCTTGGTGGTTTAACGACACGAAAATCGGCATTCAAAACCATTTCAAGGCGCTTTCCGAACTTTCTCATTTCGGTTCTTTCGTCGGGATGCTGACGGACAGTCGCAGCTTCATTTCCTATACGCGCCACGATTATTTCCGTCGTTTACTTTGCTCCTACGTCGGAGAGCTTTCGGAAAAAGGCGAGTTTACGAAAGATCAAGGAGTCCTCAGAAAAGTGATCGCGGACGTTTCTTACAACAACGCGAAGCGTTTCTTTACGATTTTTGAATAATTCGTAAAGATCCGAATATTTCAAGAAAAAAAACGTCGTGTTTCCACATTCGGAAACGCGCCGTTTTTCTTTTCGTAGAAAGCGTGAAATTATTCTTTTCTCACCCCTTTTTCCGCGGGGTCGTTTCTCTGAAATAGGGCGGTTCGGTCTGGTTGCTTCTTTGCGGAAAAATCGGTAAAAATTCCCTCTTTACATACGCGCGCGGTTATGCTATAATTTATTTATTAAGCGCTGTTTTACATAAGAAAGCGTTTTTTTCGGTTTCATTTCCCGTGAAGGAAAACCCGATCAAAGGAGATTTGAATGGAGAACGCCGTCGTTCAAGAAGCCCCGGAATTGAATAAGAGAAAGAAAAAAGTTCGCAACCCGGAAGCCGCGAACATGTCCGCGATCGTAACCTTCTGCGGATCCACGTTCTTTTCGAGAGGCATCGGCGAATTGCTCGCTTCCTACTTTACGCTGTTCCTGACGGACTTTATGTTGATCCCGACCGCGCATATCACGGTTCTTATGCTCGTAACGAGGATCTTGGATGCGTTTACCGACCCGATCGCCGGTTCGATCGTCGATATGACGCACACGAAGTACGGCAACGCGCGTCCGTACGTGTTATGGTCGTCCTTCCCGCTTTCGATCTTTACCGTTTTGATCTTTATGGTTCCGAATTTCAGTATGATGGGGCGTCTTGTGTACGTCTACGTTGCCTATATCGGCTACGGGCTCGCGCAAACGATGTTCTCCGTTCCGCTCGCAACGCTCGGTCAAAAGATCTCCGCCGTTCCCGAGGAAAGAAAAAGCATCTATACTTGGTCCGGGTTTATGGGAACGTTCGGAACGGCGATCCCCGGCTCGGTGCCGATCATTTTGCAATATATCAAAACGCATTTCGACGAAACCAGAGTCCACAGCGTGCAAGAAACCGCGTACTTTATTATCGCGATGGTAATCGGTGTCGGAACGCTTGTGTTCGGCATAATGGCTTTCTTTACGATGAAAGAAAAAGTCAAGCCGATCTCGTCCGCAAAGACGGAAAAAATCAAATTCAGAAAGAACATCGGTGCGATCTTCAAAAACCGCCCGTTGATCTGTATCTTCCTTTCAAGCGTCGCGATCTCCCTTCGTTCGATGGGTTACGGCGCGGCGATCTATTTCTATAAGGAAACGATGAATAACTACGCGCTCGCAACGTTTATCGGAATCGGCAGTTCGATCCCGAGCTATATTTTTATGGCGGCGGTTCCGCTCCTCGCAAAAAAATTCGCGCCGAGAAACCTTTGTATCGCAGGTTACGTCTATACGGCGGTTATGTATCTGTTGTTCTTCTTCTCGGGCTACAAGAGCGTTTTCTGGGTTGCGTTTTTCTATATCATCTCGGGCGTTCCGAACGGTATGATCGGAACGTGCTCGACCTTGATCATCGCAGACTCGATCGACTATATGGAGTGGCGAACGGGCATTCGCTCGGACGGTCTTGTTTGGTCCATCAACGGATTGAAAACGAAAGCAACGAGCACGCTTTCGGGTATGTGGCTCCCGATGGGTCTTGGGCTCATCGGATACCATACGGCGCAAAACGCGTCGGAGCTCGTGATCCAGTCGGATGCAACGAAGCAGGGATTGTTCTATCTCGTCACTCTTGCGCCGCTTGCGGGTTCTGTGCTCGCGATTGTTCCGATGCTTTTCGATAACTTCTACGGAAAGCGCCGTGAAGCGATCTTCGAAGAATTGCATAAGCGCCGTGCGGAAGCGCAAGCTTTGATCGAAAGCGAGCGTGCCCTTGCCGCCGCGGCGGAAGGCGGAGCGAGCGCCGCGGAATAAGAGAACGTATCGGAGGACAGGATGTCGAAGGACAAGATGACAGCTTCGCTCAAAAAAGAACTCGTTTTGATGATCGTTAAGATCGTGGTTTTGCTGACCGCGATCGGTCTTTTGATCGCCGTCAGTCCTTGGTTCGCTTTTCTTTTCCTCGCGATTTTCGTATGGATCGGCATCGATATCTTGATCGGTGCGGTCAAAAAATCCCGTCCCGTCGCGCCCGAAAGTCGGCCGAGCAGTACGGAGGCGCGCTACGATTTTTCGGATATTTTGTGGCTTTTTGAGCATCCGGGAATGAAGAACCCCGAGATCGATCTCACGATCGAGGATATCGAGGAAAAGACCCTTCTCGCAACGATCCTTCCCGATTGCCGTTACATCAACTCCCGTTTCGACTGTTTGGATTTTCGCGCAACGAGGTTATACCGCCTCGCGGAGTCGGCGGATCCCTATCTCGACAAGATTTCTCCTTCCGGGAAGATTCGCGCGTTGATCGACGATACGTTGCTCGGAATGAAGTTTTGGTTGTCGGAAAAGGGCTCCGACAGCGTTTGCTATTTTTCCGAAAATCACGAGATCACCTTTTTCGTGCTTGCTTATTTGATCGGAAGAAGATATCCGGATCAAATCTTTTTTAACGACGGACGCACGGGAAAAGAAAAGGCGGACGAAGCGCGTTCGAGAATGTTGATTTGGTTCGACCTTCGCGGCAAATACGGTTTTTCGGAATTCTATTCGCATAACTATCTGCCGATCAATTTCGCGCAAATCTCCCTTTTGATCCTTTACGGCGATCAAAACGATCATCTTTTGATGAACAAAGCAAAAGGCGTCTTGGATATCTTGTGCCTCGATTACGCGCTCGCCTATAAAAACGGAACGATCATCGGCGCGCAGGGCAGAGCGTACGCGAGAAACAATTTGAACTGCGCGTTTGCAGAGTGTAACAGCGATATTTTGATCGACGGCATTTGGAACGACGGCAAAAAGTACGGCGGCGTGAATTGCCATTGCGGGCCGCAAGCCTCTCAGTTCATTATGTTGTTGCATTCCGTCAAAAAGGACGGAACGCCGTTTTACGTCGTGCCGCAGGCGATCAAAAACATCGGAACGGATCTTACGCCGCGCGTGATCAAAACTTCGTTTGGACTGAATCTTCGCGATTTCGAAAAAGAAGATATGATCGGGCTTTCCGATCGCCAAGTTATGTTCCAACTCGGAATGGAAGCCTTTTCTAACCCCGAGATCATCAACAACACGTTTGACATCGTGAACGAGTATTCGCTCTTAAAGAACGAATTTTTCTCTTATTTCAAGTATTTCAACGCGTCCTTCCTTCGCTTCTTGGGCGTGTTTCCGTTCGTTTCCAAACTCGCAAAATTGTATTCGAACGGCGTTTGTATCGAGCGTTCGAACGTGTACGCCTGCCGTGGCGACGGATATAAACTCTCCACGCTCGTCGATTATAAGCCCGGTAGCGCGGGCGCGCAACAGACGACGATGGCGGCGGTTCTCCCCGGCGGCGTTACGATCTTTACGCATCAGCCTTTGAAGGATAAGACCTACCACACCTCTCCCGGTTTTTGGGGCGGTTACGGCGTCGCGCCGCATGCGGTACAGGACGAAAGCGTAACGCTTTTGATCCATAAGATCCCGAAGAGGATCTTGTTCTCGCCGAGCTCGATGCTTCCCTACACGCATACGTTCCTTCCCGAAGAACTGTTGGACGAAGTTTTCGTCGAAGGTCGTTACGCGTTCGCTCGCAAGGGCAACGTGTGCCTTGCTTTGATCGGCGCGAGCGATTTCGAATATCTCGATCACGATCCGCAGAAGACGCGCATCATGGAAGGCTTGTTGAAGGACGAAACGAAGAAGTTTGAGCTCGTGCAAAGGGGCAGAGTTCAATTTACCGCCTACGAGCTTTCCACGATGGAGAAGGAAGGTTCGTTCGAGTCGTTCAAAGACAGGATTCGCGCGAATGCGATCTCTTTCGACGGATCCGTCCTTTCGTATCAAACGAACGGAAAAGATTTGCGCTTAACTTACGGCGGCGACTTCACGATCAATGGCGAAGTCCAAAAGGTCGATTTTAAGCGTTACGACAGCGAATTCGTACAAACCGATTATTTGTCCGGAGAGATCGATGTCGAGGCGGGCGGCGCCCATTGCCGCATCAACGTATTGGAAGGAATAAGAAAAGAGCAATAGGAGGAAAAAATGAAAGATATCGTAATGCCTTTGAAAACCAAAATCGTGATTATCGTTTCGGTCGCGCTCGTCGTGATCATCGTTGCTTTGGGGTTGATTATGTTTATGCCGATACCTATGAAAGTCAATTGGAACAAGGTGAAAAAGATCGAATCTAAGGTCACCTATCTTGCCGCCGACGCGGAAAACAATCCGACGGACGCACAAGCGCTCGTTAAGTTGAACGAGGACGGAACGATCGACGATTCGCCGTGGAAAGTCCTGCAATTCAGCGATATGCACTTGTCGCACGAACTCAACACGACGAATAACACGATCGATCATTTTATCGACGCGTTGAATAAGGAAAAGCCCGATTTCGTTGCGATTACGGGCGACGTCATAACGAGGAAGGGCGGCAGACCTCGCGCGAAACAACTAGCGGAAATCTTTGAAAAAATGGGCATCTATTGGGGCTACGTTCTCGGCAACCACGAGGGCGATTCCAATCCGTTTACCGTTTCGAGAAAAGAAGTCATCAAGATCCTTTCTTCCTATCCGCATTGTTTGACGGAAGCCGACGTAAAGACGACCTCCGAAGGTGAAAAGGTTTGGGGTAACGGAAACTTCGTCGTCAACCTTCTCGGTGCGAATTACGAGATGAGGCAGTCTTTGATCTTTATGGACAGCGGCAATAAGATTTCGTCGAAGGACGCGAAGAAGCTCGGCGTTGAGGGCGGTACTTACGATTATTTGAAAGAAAGCCAAATGACTTGGTATAAAGAGCAAGTCCAAAAGGCGATCACCGCGAATTCCAAAACGATGCTTTTCATCCATATTCCTTTGGTTGAGCAAGGTTACGCCAAATTCCTGAAAGTCGGAACCCCGTTGGATACGGATTGGTCTTTCGCCGCGAACAGCGAGCTGGAAGTCAACGGCGCGCTTGTCGGCAGTATGGTGGTCAAAAACGGCTGGAATTTGATCGAAGGAACCGCAAGCTATGAAAAATGTTATTGCTCCGATTATAATAACGGAATGTATGATTTGATGAAATCGCTTCGCACGGGTGTCAACGCCTTGTTCTGCGGTCACGATCATATCAACAGCACCGTTTTGTACGAAAATTATAACGAAGCTACCGAGAAGCCTCTGTTCCTTTGTTATGCGACTTGCAGCGGTATTCAGGGCTACAACCTGTATAAGTACGGTTTGGCTGCGAAGGACGGCTACACGATGCGCGGCTATTCGATTATCAACGTGAACACGGATGCTTCGTTTGATCTGTACGCCGTTTATTATGACGTCGATTACGCGCTCGTTCCGCGCGTAGTAGCGTCCGCGCCCGTGAAGGCATAAAGATTACTTTTCAGAAAGAGGCAAGTCGCCTCGGGAGGACACTATGAGTTTTGAAGAAAGATTGCCGATCAAAAAGAAGGTGTTTATCGCCGTCTGTCTTGCGCTGTTCGTGATCATTTGCGCAGGGTTGATTCTTTTATACGGGCCGATGCCGATGCGCGTCGATTGGAGCAAGGTGCAGCCCGTCGAAAACAATGTAATGCTTCTTGCGCCGAACGAGGGCGGAAACCCGTCCGACGGTTATGCGCTCGTCAAGATGAATCCGGACGACACGATCGACGATTCTCCGTGGCACGTATTGCAATTTACGGATATGCACTTGTCCGATAAGATGGACGGAACGGAGCGCACAATCAATCATTATATCGACGCGATCCAAAGAGAAAAACCCGATTACGTCGTCTTGACCGGCGATATCATAACGAGCATTCGCGGAAGGTCGAGAGCGATCCAGTTCGCGGAGATCATGGAAAAACTCGGCGTCTATTGGTCGTACTGCCTCGGCAACCACGAAGGCGATCAGGTCTTTGCGCTTTCGAGAGCGGAATTGATGCGTATTTGGGAAAAGTATCCGCACGCGGTTTTGGACGATACCGTCAGAAAGACCGCCGCGGGCGAAAAGGTCTGGGGCATCGGAAATTTCGTCGTAAATCTGCTCGGCGCGAACTACACCGTCGTTCAATCGATGATCTTTATGGATTCCGGCAACGAGATCTCGAAGGCAGACGCGAAGAAATTCAACGTGGCGAAGGATAGTTACGATTATTTGAAGGACAGCCAAAAGACTTGGTACAAAGAGCAGGTCGAAAAGGCGATCGCCTTCGAATCCAAATCCATGCTGTTTATCCACATTCCTTTGGTCGAGCAAGCCGCCGTGAAATATTTGCCCGCAGGTACGGCGCCGGATGCCGGATGGTCGGAAGTTCCAAACAGCGAGCTTACGAAAGGCGGCAACGTGATCGGTAGGCTTATCGTAAAAGACGGGTGGAACGTGCTTGCCGGAACCGGTAATTACGAGGGCGTTTGCTCTTCCGATTATAACAACGGAATGTACGCTTTGATGAAGTCGCTTCGCACCGGGATCAACGGCTTGTTTAACGGCCACGATCACATTAACAATTCCGTTATTTACGAGGAATACGGAGCCGGCGAAGATCCGTTTTTCCTTTGCTACGGAACTTGCTCGGGCTATGCGACGTATAACCTCTATACGAGCGGCAAAACGGATGATCCGACGAACTTGATGAAAGGCTATTCGATCATCGATATCCACGCGGATTCCGAATTCGATTTTTACGGTGTTTGGTACGAAAAAGAGTACGAGCGTATTCCGTATATCATAAACAGCCTCCCGTATGCGGGCTGATATCTGATAGAATCGAAAAAGGTCCTTTCGGAGCTCCGGGAGGACCTTTTTTTGTCGCGATGAAACGCGTTAATTCGCGCCGATCTCGGCTTTTACGCGCCCGACCTCAACGTTGTCCTCGTCGCGCTTTCGGAGAGCGGCAACGGGGTGCTCCTTGAATTGAAATCGATAGTCTTCTCCGAGTTCGCCGATGTGTCGATCGATCACGTTATGGCTTGCGACGTTCGTCGCGTTTCCGTTTACGCGTTTTTGATAGGAGAAGAAATCGAAGCTGTCCGCGAGGGCGTTTACGCTTGTAAAATCTTCGCGCATCCCCGTTTCGTTAACGGTGTTTTTCAGAACGTTTCTAACGTATTCTTTTTGCTCGGAAAGCGCGAGTAATTCGGGAAATTTCGCATTCGGGATCACTTGTTCACGATCCTTTTTGTCATACTTTTTCAAAAGCTCTGCGGCGAAATGCAAATGGGTGACTTCCCAAGTAAAGAATTCTTCCCAAATCGCTTTGAGTTTCTTGTCCGTTTCGGTTTCGTAAGCGCTGTAATAGAGATAGGCTTCGGTGTATTCGTGCATTAAAAGCTTTTCGAGCGGAGAACAAACGGGGTCGATCAAGGACCCGTATTGGCTGACGTGTTGTTCTTCGATCATTCCGATCTCCTGATACAGCCGTCTGCCGAGGTCGGATTTGTAGAACCCGCATTGGTTCATATAGTAATTCATCGTCTGTTGTTCCGCCGCCGTTATGATGTTAACTTGCAGTTTCGTTAAAAGGGATGCTTTCGCGTTGTTGATCGGGCGTTTTACGTCGTCGTACGGATGGCGGTGTTCGGCGATCGTCGGGCGACCGGGCATGATCTCGGTATAACCGCCTACGAGGTCTTCCGCTTTTTCGCCCGTTTCCAGGTTCATCAGATCGGCGTAACGGTACAGGTGATCGAAATCTTCGAGAAGGGCGAAGTCCATGCAATGTTTTACGTAGGGATCTTGCTCCCGCGCTGCCATTGCAGCGGTCAGATCGACGGCAAGTTGCTCGTAAGCGATCGTGTTTTCCAAAACGCTTTCGCAGACGGGTTTCAGGCAGGCGATCTGCTTTTGTTGCATTTGCTCCGACCGCCTCAAAAGAGCGAGATCCCGCCTCAGATCGCCGCGCGCCTCGTTTCGCATCGCGTTGTGTCCGAAATAGACCTGCTCGAATTCCGCTCCGTTCAGTAAGATGATCCGAAGTTTGGAATAAGGATCGGCGTTGTATTTGTCATAACTGTAGCCGTATAAGTCTTTGCGCTCCTTAAACGTGTCTTCCATTCCCATCGGTTTGATTTCAAAAGGATTCATTCTTATACCTCCGGATGAAAGCATTGACGGGATCTCGAAACATTAAACGCTGCGAAGTGGGATTGCTGAAATAAATGCAAAACAAAAAACTCCAAACCGCTCATAAAAACAGTCTATAAAAAACAGTACTGAATTCTTGACGATGTAGAAAACTTTATACTACAAAAATAAAAAACACTAGTTTTAATCGCTCATAAGGAGAACGGGAATGAAAAACAGATGGTTTTGTGTATTGGTATGCCTTGTGATGACCTCTATTGACTTTTTCAATTAATTCAAATACAATATTTAACGGATTGAGAAAGCACTCGAAAAGGAGATCAACATGAAAAAATTTTTGGTCGTTCTTTCTGTATTAATCGTTGCTACGGCTTTCGTGTCTCTGATTCTATACATACGGTCGATACCCAACGGAGGAAGGCAGGAGAAAGACGAGCCGGATTTTGAAACGGTTTATGCGTTCGCCGAGCAAGCCGGTTATACGGGAACGTTGGAAGAATTGATCGCCGCGTTTAAAGGCGAGAAGGGCGATCCCGGGGCAAAGGGAGACAAGGGCGATCCGGGCGAAAAAGGTACGACGGGTGCAACGGGTGCAACGGGAGAAAAAGGCGCAACGGGTGAGAAAGGAGAAACCGGGAACGGAATCTCTTCCATTGAAAAGACGGAAACCAACGGCTTGGTCGATACGTACACGATCACGTTTACGGACGGTTCGACGACTACGTTTACCGTTACAAATGGTAAAGACGGTGCGGACGGAAAAAACGGAAAAGACGGGAAAAACGGGATCAATGCGGATGGGAGCGTTGCCGTAAACCCCGATGAACCCACGCCGGACGGCTATTTTCGATTTACCTTGCTTCCAACCAATGCCTACGAAGTTTCCGCACGTTATATGGATATGCCCCTTCGTACCGTTATTCCATCTAAGTATAACGGAAGATGGGTAAGAAAAATCGCCGAAAACGGATTTGAGGGTCGCGTTTCGTTGGAGGAACTCGTTCTTCCCGAAAAGGTTAACGAGATCGAAGCCAACGCTTTTTCCGGTTGCGTCGGATTGTCGGTTTGCGAGATACCCGAAAGCGTAAACGTGATCGGGAAAAACGCATTTTTGAACACGCAGATTTCGTTTACGGTTTCTACGACGATCGATCCTCCGGACGTAGGATCGTATACGAGTCTTTCTTCCGTCCCGAAAACGCCCGGAGAGGAATTCGATTTGTATGCAAGGTCAAAAGTCGTTGGGTATAAGTTCGCAGGTTGGTATAACGGAGAATCGAAAGTAACCAGTAATATGAATTTATCCGTTCATATGGGGGCGAAAGACGTTGTATATACCGCAAAATTTGAGGTTTGTTCGCATTCGCACCTTTCTGGGTGTCTCTGCTTGGATTGCGGCGCCTTCAGCCACGATTATACGGATGGCGTTTGTACGCGTTGCGGCGAAAGGCTATTCCAAAGAACGGATGCGGATGGAAATGCCGCAGTCGATGGAGAGTATATTCTTTTCGGAAATTATATGCAATCCGAAATTTCGGATAGCGAAATTCTGAAACAGTTATCTTCGCGGATGGGGCTGTTGCCGGCGAATGGGGAAGCGAATAATTGGATATACGATTCAGTAAGAAAATTTTACTACGTAGATTTGGTTTACGGTAAAGTGAAATATCGCGGAGTTTATCGAGATAAGAGCGATGAAGAGGTGCATTGGTTTAAGTATGAACCGATCAAGTGGCGCATTCTTTCCGAAGAGGGCGGATCCGCTTGGATCCTTTCGGAAATGATCTTAGACTCCTATCGTTTTGATGATAACAGCAACAACTACGCGGAAAGCGAGATCCGAAGCTGTTTGAACGGCGAATTTTACAATCCCGTTTTCGACGAGGCGCAAAAGGCGCTGATCCAAACGACGAACGTGGATAACAGCGTTGCTTCAACGGGGTACGATCCGAATCCGAACGTTTGTGTGGACACGCAAGACAAGATCTTCCTTTTGAGTTATTCGGAAATAACGAATGCGGCGTACGGATTTAACGGAAATTCGGATCGAAAGAAAGATTTTACGGATTATGGGAAACAGATTGAGAGGCCTCAGACTGTTAATTTTTGGTGGCTTCGTTCGCCGTCTGACAGTACAATAAATCGAGTAAGATATGTATCGGGAAACGGATCGGTCTCTTCTGTTAATCCCGCATATAATTCTTACGGTATCGTTCCCGCTTTGAAAATTTCGTTATCCTAACGAAGCGATGGGGTATTCGAACGAAAGAAACGCGCAAGAGATTTGAAATCAAACAAAGAAGCGGGAAACATTCTCGCTTCTTTCGTTCGTAACGGAAAGATCGCGGTTATCGGGGCGCAAGTCGGATCGACTCTTGAAATAAGCGGATTCTCGAGCGATCTCGTTTGGGCGATAAGGAAAATAACATCTAAAATCTTTGACTTTCTTTTGCGGGTATAATATTATTAAATATTATATGACTAAACTGCGCGCAATGGGCGCGCCCAAGGAGAAATATGAAAGACTATCGTCCGCAAGAGATCGAACCCAAGTGGCAAAAGATCTGGGAAGAAAAAGGGCTTTTTAAGGCAGAAGATTTCAGCGAAAAACCGAAGTTTTACGGGTTGATCGAATTCCCGTATCCGTCCGGTGCGGGGTTGCACGTCGGGCATATCCGCGCGTTTACCTCGATGGAAGTGATTTCGAGAAAGAGAAGGTTGCAGGGATATAACGTGCTTTTCCCGATCGGTTGGGATGCGTTCGGGCTTCCGACCGAGAATTACGCGATGAAGACCAACCAACATCCGCGCGTCGTTACGGATAACAATATCAAGACCTTCGTTTCTCAGCTCAAACGCGTAGGATATTCTTTCGATTGGGATCGCACGGTGGACACGACCGATCCCGATTACTATAAGTGGACGCAATGGATCTTCGTGCAACTTTTTAAGCGCGGTCTTGCGTATCGCTCTAACACGTACGTCAATTTCTGTGAAAACTGCAAAGTCGTTCTTTCCAACGAGGAATCGCAAGGAGGCAAGTGCGACCGTTGCGGTTCTCCGGTCATTCAAAAGCAAAAGGACGTTTGGTTCTTAAAGATCCGCGATTATGCCGATAAACTTTTGTCCGGTTTGGACGGCTTGGATTTCCTTCCGAGAGTCAAAACGGAGCAGGAAAACTGGATCGGCAGATCCTACGGCGCGGAGATCGATTTCCCCGTAACGACGGGCGGTAACCTTCGAGTGTTTACGACGCGCGCGGACACGATCTTCGGCGTTACGTTTATGTGTATCGCTCCCGAGCATCCTTTGATCGAGGAGAACAGAGATCGTATCGAGAATATGGCGGAAGTCGAAGCCTATCGCGAGGCGGCGCGCCGCAAAAACGAATTCGAGCGCGTGCAGCTCCAAAAGGATAAGACGGGCGTTATGCTAAAAGGCGTCAAAGCAATCAATCCTTTGACGAAAAAGGAAGTTCCGATCTTCGTTGCGGATTACGTAATGATGGGCTACGGAACGGGCGCGATCATGGCGGTTCCCGCGCACGACACGCGCGATTACGATTTTGCGAAAAAGTATGATCTTCCGATCATTCAGGTCATCGACGGCGAAGTCGATCTCGAGAAGGAAGCTTACACCGATATCTATAACGGCGTTATGGTCAACAGCGATTTCCTGAACGGGCTCCCCGTCAAAGAAGCGATCGCGAAGATGATCGACTATATCGAGTCGAAAAAGATCGGCGAGAGAAAGGTCAATTATAATATGAAGGATTGGGCGTTCAACCGTCAAAGATATTGGGGCGAACCGATCCCGATCGTATATTGCGACAAATGCGGTATGGTTCCTGTTCCCGAAGAGGAACTTCCGCTCCGTTTGCCCGATCTCGAAAACTATAAGCCGACGGATACGGGCGAATCCCCGCTTTCGCAGGTCAAAGATTGGGTAAACTGCTCTTGCCCGAAATGTGGCGGAAAAGCGCGCCGCGAAACGGATACGATGCCGCAATGGGCGGGTTCCTCTTGGTACTTCCTGCGCTATATCGATCCGAAAAACGGAAACGCGCTCGCGGACAAGAAAAAGCTTGCGTACTGGGGTCCCGTGGATTGGTACAACGGCGGTATGGAGCACGTTACGCGTCACTTGATCTATTCCCGTTTCTGGAACCGTTTCCTGTACGATATCGGCGCCGTTCCGTTCCCCGAGCCGTATAAGAGGCGCACCGCGCAAGGACTTTTGCTCGGAAGCGACGGCAACAAGATGAGCAAATCGCTCGGCAACGTCGTAAACCCGAACGAATGTATCGAGAAATTCGGCGCGGACGTTTTGAGAACGTACATTATGTTTATCGGCGATTACGAGCGCCCCGCGCCTTGGTCGGATAATTCGATCGTCGGTTGTAAGCGCTTCATCGAAAGGTTGTGGCGTCTTCCGGAGATCGTAACGGACGAAGAGGGTTACAGCGCCAAACACACGAGTTTGGTGCATAGGCTGATCAAAAAGGTTTCGGAGGACTACGAAGCCACCGGTTTCAACACCGCGATCGCCGCGATGATGGCGTTCGTAAACGAGATCTACGCCGACAATTATATCACGAGGGGCGAACTCAAAACCCTTTTGACCTTGTTCTATCCCGTTGCGCCGCACGTGACCGAAGAGATTAACGAAGCGGTCGGCAATCAGACGTTGATCGCCGAGAGCGAATGGCCGATCTACGAAGAAAAACACTTGATCGACGACGAGATCGAGATCCCCGTGCAAGTCCTCGGTAAGCTCAAAGGCAGGGTCACGATCTCCCGCGAAGCTTCGCAGGACGAAGCGGTCAAAGCCGTGATGGCTTCGGATGCGGCGCAGGCGATCGAAGGAAAAACCGTCGTAAAGATCATTTACGTTCCGGGTAAGATCATCAACTTTATCGTCAAATAATGAAAGAGATCGGCGAAAGGCTCGGCGAAATCTTGGCGCCGTATCGCCTGTTGAACGTAGGCGAGGGACACAGCGTCATCAAAACGGTCAAAGCGATCGCGTCCAATTCCCGCCCCAATCCGAAAAGGATGTTCGTGGCGGAAGGCTTTTGGCTTGCCTCGCTGGCTTTGGACGCAGGTCTTCGCGTCGAAAGTGTGATCATCGCGCCCGAATGCGTCTATACGCAGGAATGCGTAACGCTCGCGGAAAATCTCTTGAAGGTCGCGGAAAACGCTTATACGGTCAGCAAAAAAGTGTTTGAGCGTATTGCGGAAAAGGATAAGCCGGACGGCATCCTCGCCGTTTGCCAAATGAAGGAAACGAAGAAAGAGGATCTGACGTTTGATGACAAAGCGGTCGTCCTTGTCTTGGACGGGATCGAGATCCCCGGCAATATGGGAACGCTCGTGCGCGTTGCGGACGGCGCGGGCGCGGACGCGGTGTTTATCGTAAATCGCAAAGCGCGTTTGACGCATCCGAAATTCATTCACAGCACGATGGGCGCGGCGTTTACCGTTCCGATCTGTGAATTCGAAAATGCGGACGACGCGTTCGCGTATTTGAAAAGCAAGAAGTTTACCGTGTATCTCGCGGACAGCCGCGCGGAAAAGATGTATTACGAATTGCCTTATGGGCATCGGACGGCGTTCGTCCTCGGTAGCGAGAGATACGGCATCAGTAGGGCTTGGTACGAGAAAGAGGTTTCCCTCGTCGCAATCCCGATGCTCGGGAAATGTGATTCTTTGAACGTGGGCGTCGCGGGAACCGTGCTTTTGTACGAAGCGTGCGTAAAAAATAAAATAGGCGGAAAAAGATAGATGGAAAGAGCATTGTGTTTGCAAGGCGGCGGCGCGAAAGGCGCCTTTCAGGCAGGCGCGATCAAGGCGCTCAAAGAGCACGGTTATAAGTTCAACTGTGCCGTCGGCGCGTCCGTCGGTTGCTTGAACGCGGCGATGGTCGCGCTCGGGAAGATCGACGAACTCTACGAACTTTGGGAAAGCATCGATTTTACGGACGTGCTTCCGGTCGATCGCGTGGAAGAAGGTGGCAGGATATCCCTTCGCTCGGTTGCGTCTTCGGCGATCGGACTTATAAGACAGCAAGGTATGGATACTTCCCGCATTCGCGCGATCCTCGAAAAATACGTGGATGAAGACGCGCTTCGCGTTTCCCGCGTCAATTTCGGGCTCGTGACGGTCGAAGAGAACGGGAAGGACCACTTTTTGAAGAAGCTTTTTATCAAGGATATTCCCCACGGCAAGTTGATCGATTTTATGATGGCTTCGGCGGCGCTTCCCGGTTTCAAAAAAGTCGAGATCGAGGGAACGCGCTATTGGGACGGCGGCATGATGGATAATCTTCCGATCTCGATGCTCGTGGAAAACGGCTATAAAAATATAACGGCGATCCGCCTCGGCGGGGATCTTTCTTACAAAGTCAAGAAAGGGGAAAACGTCAAGATCGAATATATCGATCCGACTTTCTCCGCCGGCAATCTGATCAATTTTACGAACGCCGCTGTGACGCGTTCGTTGCACCTCGGTTATTTCGACGCATTGCGCTTTTTGGATCATTTGCACGGCGAAACCTACTATCTGAAACCCTTTAAGACGAGCGAGCTTAAAAAACTCGTGGCTTCCTTCGGACCTTTCGTCACGAAAGGGCTTTCCGCTTTCAACGTTTCGATCGACGGCGACGAAAGCGAGCAATTCGCGATGTTGACCCTTCTTTTGGGGCAAGTGTTCGGAATGACGGATAAAACCGTCGAAAAGATCTGGGTCAGATTCTTTGAAACGTTCGCCGAATTATACGGCGTCGAGCGTTGGAAGGTTTATTCCTTAAAGGATTTCATTCGGGAAACGGCGCGTGCGTTCGATCCCGCAAAGCCCACGAAAGGCGATGAAAAACAAACGAAGGCGGCGGCGGTGTTCCGCGCGTTCGCCGAGGAGATGAAAAAATGAGTGAAGAAGTGTTGACCTCCGAAGAGATCCAAATGAGCGAACCGACGCAAAAGAAAAGCGGTGCGATCAAAGAAAAAGTAAAGTATTTCTGCAACCGTTGGTTTATAGACGCGTTTTCGGGTATGGCGCAAGGTTTGTTCTGCACGTTGATCGCGGGAACGATCCTCGCGCAGATCGCGTCTTGGTGCGGCTCGAATTCTTTCGCAAACACGTTGACGGCGATCGCCAAGATCGCCAAATTCCTGATGGGCGCGGGTATCGGCGTCGGTATCGCAAATAAACTCAAAGCGAAGCCGCTCGTCGTGTTTACGGCGGCAGTCGTCGGACTTGTCGGCGCTTGGGCGACCGCTCTTGTGGAAACGCTTTGCACGAACGCCGCTTTCTCTTTGCAAGCCGCTGCCGCAAACGGACTTCCCGGAAACCCGATCGGATCTTACGTCTTATCGCTTTTGGCGATCGAAATCGCTTCGCTGTATGCGGGAAAGACCAAGCTCGACATCGTCCTCGTTCCGCTCGGAATGATGATTCTTTGCCTCGGCGGTATCTTCCTTGCGTGGCCGTTTATAAAGCTTATCGAATTGCTCGGGCAAGGCATCGCAATGGCGATCGAAGCGGGCGCGGCAATCAAGATCATCGTCGGCGTATTCGTGGCGATCGTTATGGGCATACTTCTAACGATGCCGACCTCTTCCGCGGCGATTTGGATCGCGATCACGGCGGCGGTTTCCGCTCAGTACGCGGACGCGCTTTCGATCGCGGGCGGCGCGGCGGTTGCGGGTTGCGCGGCGCATATGATCGGTTTCGCCGTCGCTTCTTTCCGTGAGAACGGCGTCGGCGGTTTGATCTCGCAGGGCATCGGAACGAGTATGCTTCAAATCCCGAACATTATGAAAAAGCCCGTTATCATGGTGCCCGAGATCGCGGCGAGCGCCGTTTCCGGTTTGGTCGCCGTCCTTCTTGACCTTCGCTGTAACGCGGCGGGCGGCGGTATGGGAACGAGCGGACTTGTCGGCGTGTTCGGCGCGATCGACGCTTCGCAAGCGGCGTCCGTGCCGGGGTGGAAGATCGCGATCGGCGTGATCCTTTGCCTGTTCGTGATCCCCGCGGCGGTTTCCTTCTTCGTCAGCGAATTGCTCCGTAAGAAGGGCGCGATCGCGCCGGGCGATCAAAAACTCGATTGATAGGGGGCAGTATGAAAAGAGAGCAGGTTCAGCCTCGCTACAAATGGAATTTGGACAGCATTCTTCCCGAATGCGATTGGGAAAAGACCTTTCTTGACCTTTCCGAAAAGAAAGACGCCCTTTTGAAATATCAGAAAAAACTATCGGATAAGGGCGTTTTGTTGGATTGTTTGAAGGAAGAGAGCGCGCAATCGATCGTTTTGGAAAACCTGTACGTTTTCGCGAAGATGAAGCAGGACGAAGACACGGCGCTTTCCGCGTCGCAAAGCCGCGTCGGACGCATTCGGAACCTTGCGGCGGAGATCTCTACCTATTCGAGTTTTATAACGCCCGAGATCCTTTCTTCCTATTCCGAAAAGGAGTTGAACGAGCTTGCTTCTCTCGAAGCTTTTTCCGATTATTCTTACGTTTTGACCGAGCTCGCCAGAAACAGGAAGCGTTATCTTTCGGACAAGGAAGAGCGTATTCTCGCGCGCGTTTCGCAGGTCGCGGGCGGTTACCAAAACGCGTTTACGATGTTCGATAATGCCGACGTCAAATTTAAAGACGTTAAGAACGAAAAAGGAAAAACGGTTTCCTTAACGCACGGCGTTTACAGCGAGCTTTTGATGAGCGCGGACAGAAACGTTCGCAAAGGGGCGTACGAGAGTATGTTCGGCGCCTATAAGGATATGATCAACACGATCGGCGCTTTGTATCTCGGCAATCTCGAAAAGGACGAGTTTTTCGCCTTTTTCCGCGGCTACAAAACGGCGCTCGAAATGTATATGGACGGGGAAAACGTCAGCGTTGCGGCGTACGAGAATCTGATCGCGAGCGTGGACGGCAGTTTGCCCGATCTCAAAAAATATCTTGCGTTCCGCAAAAAGGCGCTGGGCGTCGAATCGTTGACGATGTACGATCTGCACGTTCCCATCGTTAAAAACGCCGATATCAGGCTCGAATACGAAGAAGCGTTCGATCTCGTGATCCGCGCGTTGTCTTGCCTCGGCGATGATTACGTCGCTTTGCTGAAAAAGGCGAGGGACGAAGGTTGGATCGACGTTTTCGAAACCGAAAACAAGCGTAGCGGCGCCTATTCTTGGGGCACATACACCTCGCATCCGTACGTTCTTTTGAATTACAAAAAGACGACACACGACGTTTTTACGATCGCGCACGAGCTCGGTCACGCGATCCATTCCTATAAATCGAACGCGGCGCAACCTTTCCCGAAAGCGGGCTACGAGATCTTCGTCGCGGAGATCGCGAGTACCGTAAACGAAATGCTTTTGATCCGCTATCTTTTGAAAGAAGGCAAGGCGGACAGGGGCTTTTTGCTTTCCTATCTCGCGGATATGTTCCGAACGACGTTCTTCCGTCAAACGATGTTCGCCGAGTTTGAAAAAGCGGCGCACGGAAAGGTCGAAACGGAAGGCACGGTCACGCCCGAAGAATTGTGCGAGATCTATTCCGATCTGAACGTAAAGTATTACGGCGCCGAGCCGACGGACGAGTTGATCCGTTACGAGTGGGCGCGCATTCCGCATTTCTACACTTCGTATTACGTCTATAAGTATGCAACGGGCATTGTGTCCGCGGCGGCGATCTCCCAAGATATTTTCGAAGGAAAAGAAGGCGCGCTCGAAGGCTATATGCGCTTTTTGTCCCTCGGAGGAAGCAAACCGCCCCTTGAAATCTTAAAAGAAGCCGGCGTGGATCTGACGACGTCCGAACCGTTTGAAAAAGCAACGGGTTTGTTCGGAGAAGCCGTTTCCGAATTGATCGCGTATGAAAAGTAAACTGGTCGCCGTTCTCGCCTTGATCGTGTTGTCCGTCTTTTTGTTTGCGGGCTGTGCGGAAAGTTTAACGTACGTTTTTTACGTCGATAAGCTCGGTTCATTGCATTACGACTATATCGTAAAGTACGACGCAACCGCCGCCGACGCGGAGGAATTCGAGGAAAAAGCGGTTTCCGTTATGAATAAGATCGTCGAAGAAGAGGGCTTGGAAAAGCAAAGCAAGATCGAAACGTCGGCGGGGAAGATCGTCTTGTCGATCACCTTTTCCGATTATACGGAGCGCAATATCGCGAGCGGACAGACGGGAAAAGAAAAGCCGACCGTTATCGATCTTGAAGAAGCGGGCATTTTTCAATACTATGACAGCGTGATTAATCCATACGCGAGCGTTTTTTCGATGGTTCGAAGCGCGATCGGAGAAGAAGTCGATGCTTGGCCCGATCCGGATGAAATGTATTACGTCTTCGGAACGACCTATTCGACGGATCGAACGAACGCCGATTTCGTCGAAAAAACGAACGGAATCTATTACCATTCTTGGAAGATCGAACCGGGGACCCCGATCCAAGTGATCGTTCGGCGCTATTCGATCAACTGGTTTTTGGTCTTCGGCGCGGGAATTTCGCTTTTCGTGTTGAGTCTTGTGGTTTTATTTGTTATAATATATATTACCGACAAAAGAAAAAAGCAAATTTTTTCCGTTCAAATGCCGAATGACGGCGCGGGAGCGATCCCCGTAAATGACGAAACGGAAAGAACGGACGACCCGTTCGATTTTGACAAAGGAGATTGATATGGCGCGGGAAGAAAAGAAAAAGATCCGTACGTACCCTGCGAGCGTGGAAGCGGAAAAGAGCGTACTCGCCGCTTTTATGATCGATAACAGAGCGGCAATGGATCACTTAAACAAATTGAAAGAGGACGATTTCTCCCTTCCCGCGCATAAAGAGATCTTTATCGCGATGCGCGAACTGTATCTCGAAAGCCATCCGTTGGATCTTGTCAGCGTTGCGGATAAAATGCGTTTAAAGGGAACGCTTGCCGAAGCGGGCGATTTTCCGTATCTTTCGCAGATCGCGTCCTCGATCCCGAGCGCGGCAGGTTGCGGCTATTATGTCGACATTTTAAAGCGCGACGGACTTCTTCGAAGGCTTCTCGAAGTGTCCAAAGATATCGCGGAGAACGTTTACACTTCGGAAAACGGCGAAGAAAGCCTTTCCTACGCCCAACAAAGGATTCTGACCGTTACGCAGTCGCAAGAGAAAACCTCGCTTACGCCCGTCGGTCCCATCGTGGACGAAGTCATACATAAGATCGAAGAGCAACACGCGAACCCCGATTCCGCGAAAGGTCTGTTGACCGGGTTTGCGAATTTCGATTACGTAACGAGCGGTTTGCAAAAGAGCGATCTCGTGATCCTCGCCGCCAGACCGGGCGTCGGTAAAACCGCGTTCGCATTGAACGTCGCGACGAATATCGCGCAAAGGGACGAAAACAAAAATATCTTGATCTTCTCGCTTGAAATGGCGGACAAGCAGCTCGTGCAACGTATGCTTTGTTCGATGACCGGCATCAAAAACAACAGCATCTCGAAGAGCGAGCTCGAATTGAACGAATTCGTTCTGTTGAACAAGGCGCGCCAACAGCTTTGGAAGAGCCATATTTACGTCGATCAAACGACGTTGCAAACCCCGAGCGATATTTTGTCCAAATGCCGCCGCTTTATGATCGAGCATAAGTGCGAGATCGATCTGATCATCATCGACTATATGCAACTTATGGTTTTCCCGGGCAAGGAGAGCCGTCAACAGGAAGTAGCGGAGATCAGCCGTCATATGAAACTCCTTGCGAAGGAGATCAACGCGCCCGTTATCGTTTTGTCGCAAATGTCGCGTGGAGCGGAACAGCGCAACGAGAAGCCGCAATTACACGACCTCCGCGACAGCGGTTCGATCGAGCAGGACGCAGATATCGTTGCCTTCCTGTATAAAGAAAAGAATCAGCCGCCGGAGGATACGATCGTCGAGTTGATCATCGCGAAATTCAGAAACGGTCAAACGGGAAGCCTTGCGTACGAATGGCACGGAAGCAATTTCAAATTCGTTTCGGTGGACAGCGACCGTTTGAAGACGATCAAAAAGGTGGACGTACAAAGTGCGGACGGCGGCGAATCGCCGAAAGAGGGAAGCGCGCAATGAGCGAAATCGTAAAAGAAGGGGAAATCCTTTTGTTTATAACGGAAAAAGGAAAGTTGGATAAAGCCCTTTCCGAAATCGGCGAGTCTGCGCTTTTAAAGACGCCGCAAGGCGCTCCGTATATCGAGAATTCCGATATCAAAGTTTCCATCTCCCATAAAAACAATCGCGTCGTGCTCGCTTGTTCCAAAGCGCCCGTCGGCGTGGATATCGAGGATGTGACCGTTCCGAGGAACGTCGAACGCCTCAGTAGGCTGTTTTACAAAACCGAAAAGCCCGAAACGCTTTACGACTTTTATAAGATTTGGACGGCGAAAGAAGCGGAAGGGAAAAGGATCGGAACGGGCGTCGATACCGAGGTCCTTCGTTCGGAAACCAAAGGCGCGAAATATCTCGATTACGGAGATTATTTGATTTGTGCGATCGGCGAGGGCAAACTCGTCGTTCGGGAGCTCGATTGAGCGAAAAAGGAGAAAGTATGAATCATTTGGAAAAAGTGAAAGAAATCATAGCGGAGCATTTTAACGTAGAGAAGGACACGCTCTCTCCGGAAACCGATCTTGTCGTGGAGTTGCACGCGGATTCGTTGGATCTCGTGGAATTGATCATGGCGTTTGAAGATGCCTTCGATCTGACGATCCCGGACGAAGTCGCGATGAGTGTCAAGAAGATATCGGATATCGTTGATTATTTAGAAAAATCCGAATAAGACAAGGAAAAAGGAAAGAGTGACGCAAGGCGCGAATCGCGTTCGTTTTACGCGGTGTCCGGCGCCGCTTGCGAGCTTTCGTTTTGCGGAAAGAAATCGGCTGTTTTTGTTGAAAAAAACTCAAAAAAACAGCCGTTTTTCTCTCGGGTTGGTCTTGAAAACTACTATTTTCGGTGATATAATATATTTATAAATCGGTTTCGGAGGCTCATATGGCGTCATTTCAGCGTGTTGTTTTCAAAACGATCGACGTTCTTTTCAATTTTACGCAAAACTATCATAAGTTTAAGAATATCCATATAGAAAAAGACATCGTTTACGATCCGGAGTATCCGGATATTTGCGCGCTCGATATTTACCGTCATACCGATAAACTCCGCGTAAAGCTTCCCGCGGTCATCAACGTCCACGGCGGCGGTTTTATGGGCGGCGGCAGGGAATACAGAAGCGGAATCGCTCGTTATTTCGTCGATAAACTCGATATCGCCGTTATCAATATCAGTTATCACCTTTGCGAAGATCATCCGTTCCCGCAGTTCCTTCGAGATACCGCAAAAGCCTTGGAATGGGTCGTCGCACACGCGGAAGAGTACGACATCGACGCAGATAACCTGTATATTATGGGCGATAGCGCCGGCGCGCAGATCGCGGCTCACGCAATCTCGGTTACGCAAAACCAAAAGCTGGCGGACGCGCTCGGTTGCGTAAAACCCGATATCAAATTCAAAGCGGCTCTTCTCTTTTGCGGTCCGTACGACGCGATGAAAGCGTTGACGAATAAAGACGTTCCTTTTGATTTCGCGCAGTACGTCGGCAATAAGGTTCTCGGTTTCAACACCCGCAGACCGGGCGCATTCGAGGAATATGAGTATAAGGATTATTTAAACGTGCTCGATTGGATCCAACCTTCGTTCCCACCCGCCTTTATCTGCGATACGGTCGGCGACGTTTTCTGTCTCGGTCAAGGGGATATGATGATCGATACCCTAAAAAAGAACGGTGTACCGTACGTCCATTACTATTCCGCGAAAAAAGCGGACTTCCATTGCTGGTATCTGAATTTGAAATTGCATAGCTCCAAGAAGGTTTTAAAAGCGGTCGTCGCGTATATGCACAGTATGCTTGCCGGCGTAATCCCGCCTTGCGAGCGTATCGTCTACGGTAAAGAAAAGAAGCCGAAGGAAAAGAAAGGAGGGGCGATAGCGGCGATCGAAGCGCCCGCCGAACAAAAGCAAAGTTCGGAAGAAGAAACCAAAGCGTAATTATTTTGAAAAGTGCGGATAGTTCCGCACTTTTCTTTCTTTTAGATCGAAGGAGGGAAGCTCCTTCGCTTTTTTTCGAAAACGCTCGTTTTGTTCGATAAAACCAAGATATTTTTTGGGGGAAAAGAAAACTTTCGTCGTTCGCGTTTTTTTTGCGTTTTTTTGCTCTTTTGCCCCATGCGTTTCCCAATTCGGTTTTCGTTTTATCGCATTCGTGACGGACGAAAAAAAAGAAGGAAAAATTAAGATAAAAATAAATTTGTGTTAAGAAATTTTAATTCCTATTATTTTATAAGTAAGTTTTGCGCCTTCGCATTGCGTTTGCGCGCTCAGCAATGATAGTATAACGGTGTGTGAAAACGCGCGCATACGTAATAAGCAATCGCGTTTCGCTTGAACAAGCAGTTACAGGAGGCTGTTATGAACAAGAAAAGATTATCCGTTTTGATCCTTTTGATCCTCGTCGTTTTGGCGAGCGTCTTGGTGATGGCATCGTGCTCGAAAAAGACGATGGAACTCACGGCGCTCGACCTCACCGTTGCTTACGACGGATCTCCGCATTCGGTCGAGGTAACGAATTCGCTCGGAACTTCATCGGGGTGGAAGATCAGCTACACCAACGATAAAGGCGAAACCGTTTCCGAAGCGATCAACGCCGGCGTCTACGAGGCAACGGTCACGTACTCGAAAAAGGGGTACATCACCGCGACTGCGACTGCAACGCTGACGATTACCAAAGCGGATACCGTGGTTCGTAAATGGCCGGAAATCGTTCCGAACTGGCCCGAAAACGCGCCGAGAATCCTGCGCCTTATGTACGGTTCGTCGCTGAAGCCCGAAATGCTTTCGGTCACGACTTTGAACAGCTCGAACTATCTCGAATACGCAAACGTTCCCGGGACTTTCTCCTGGATCTCGGGGCAAACTCTTTCCACCGTTACTCCTTCGTACGACGTCGTCTTTACTCCTGCGGGCACGTCTGCCGAATCCAACAGCTTCTACAATAACTACAAAACCGTTAAGCTCTCCACCGCGGTCGGCCCCGATGCGAAGCTTCCCGTCACCGTCGTTAAAGCGACTCCTGTGCTTTACGGTGCGGACGAAACCGAAAGAAATCTCAATAAGCCCGTGGTCAAAGTTTCGGGCGGCATTATTAAGAGCGGCACGCCTCTTTCCAAGATCGGCTTATCCGCTGCGCCTTCCACCTCGGTTAATCGCCGTTACGGATACGTGATCGGCTCGGATTCGAGTTCGACGACGACCGTTGCCGGTAAATACCTCTGGGGCTATATCGATAACGACGGCGTCACGCAGTACACTTCGAACCTGACCGCGAAGGTTGCGCAGAAAGTTTATTCCTACGTTTTCGAACCTCAAAACAAAAATGACGTAAACACGGTGTCCGACACCGTTACCTTGGACGTTCGACCCGTTGCGGTAACGTTCGATGAAAGCCGTTTGCCCACGGCAAAAGATATTTTCTACGGCGAACGCCTTTCCGCCAGTACGCTGACGGGCGGTAATGCCGAAAACTCCAACTACGGAACGTTCGAATGGAAAGATAAGGATTTCATTCCGCAAGTCGGTTTGAATCATTGTACCCTCATTTATAAGGCGTTGACCGCAACCGGTCAGATCGACGTTGAGTTCGAAGAAACCGAGGTCGATATCCAAGTCGTCGTCAACAGGGCGCAGATCCAATTCGAAACGCTTGCCGCGTCTTCGATCGATTACGGATCGGAGCTCGGTGCGGCATTCCTGACCTTTGAAAGAGCGTATTACGTCTATGGTGGCGAAGAGGTCGATATCCCGAAAGAGGGCATTCTTTTGGAATGGGATAAACCGGAAGACGTCGTTTCCGACGAGTTCTTTACTCCGGTTCCGGGTTTGACCGATACCTATTCATGCGAAGCGAATATCACCTTGACGGACGAACTTGCTTTGATTCTTTCGGACGATCCCGTCACGATCAACGTAAGGGTTATCAAAAAGGCGGTCGTTCCCGAAGTCGTCGATATGAACTATCCGTCGATCGCAACCGTTAAATTCGGCACGAAGCTCAAAGATATCAAGCTTCCGACGTCGGATCAATTCAAGGTTCTCGCGGCGGACACGAGAAACCCCTTGAAGGGAGCGTTTACTTGGGTGGACGGCGAGATTTATCCGTCCGATCCGAGAACGGAGGACGTCAGCGGACTCGGCAACGTCTATAAGAACGGCGACTATTACTACTACAAAGCGTTGTTCACGCCGTCCGACGTGCAATACGAAAGCAAGTATTTCTTCTTCCGTGTAACCGTTGAAAAGGCGAGCGGATCCGAGCTCGTCGGTGCGAGCGCGCTTCCGACGGCGGACAGCGTGATCTCCGGAACCAAACTTTCGGACGTCGCGTTGAACAGCGAAGGAATTTACGTTTACGTTTATAATTACTTCAGCGAATACTTGCCCGCTGTCATCACCTCGCAAACGCAATTTTTGAGCGGCACCTATTACGAGATGAACTTTATGGGCGAATACGTCCGTTCGACGACGTTCGCCGCGAACAAATTCTATTTCACGAGGAAGTATATCCCGATCAAAGGTTCGTTCGAATGGGAGAACCCGAGCGCCGAAGTTTCGACCGCCACGACGATCTATCGTATCAAGTTTACGCCGTCGGTGGAATTCGAGAATTTCGTCGAAGGATTTACCCGTACGATCAGCCTCGTCGTATACACCGACGCTTCCTGCTTCGAATTCCGCGAAGTGGAGAACACGGCGCTCGGCGACGTAACCGCGGATATCTATCTGACCGGTTTGAAAGATCATAACACCTGCGGCGGACACGAAAACCTTGTTATTCTCGATACCGTCACGAACAACGGAAATAAATACCACGTCGTCGGTATCGATCCCTATGCGTTCCAGAATCAAACGGTTATTAAGACCATCACGTTGCCGACGAGCGTCAAAGAGATCGGGGACTATGCCTTTAACGGTTGCGTCAATATGACCGATATCAACCTGCCGGTCGGACTTGAAACGATCGGAAAACACGCATTCGACGGCTGTACTTCGCTGTCGAACGTTACGATGCAAGCATCGTATTTGAAGAAGATCGGCGAGTTTGCGTTCTTCCATGACAGTAAGATCGTTTCCCTCCATATCCCGGACAGCATCACCGAGATCGGAAGCGGCGCGTTTGCGGACTGCTTGTCCTTGACCGATTTGGTGATCGATCCGAACGACTATTATAAGATGGATAAGGGCGTCATTCTTCAAGCGAGCCAGCCGGGCGTCTTCTCGATCCTGCATACATATCTTTCTTCCAACGCGGCGTTGAGCTATATCATCGACGAGAGCGTGACCGAGATCGGTTCCTATGCGTTCGCGTATAACTCCAACTTGACGAATAAGGTCATCGCGCCTTCCGTCGTTACGATCTTCGATCATGCGTTTGCGTATTCAACTTCGTTGAAGTACGTTTACTTCATGAAAGATATCCTTGTGATCGGCGTTTCTCAAGACGTCTTCTCGACGCTCTTTATCGGCAACGAATCCGTAATCGTCTACGGCCCCGTGAACGATAACGACGAAAGCTTGTTGAGGACGTATTGCGAAAACTACCATATCAAGTTCGTGCCGCACACCGCGCTCTCGTACTTGAATTTGACGACGATCAACGGTTCGGCGTACGTTTCTTCCGTCGATAAGAACGGAAACGCGACGATCAACGGCTTTACGAAGGGCGTGTTCCGCGTGGCGACGATCACGGAAGCCGAATTCAATTCCAACGCCTACCTCGGAATGGATAACGTCACCTTCTACGTTGCGGACAGAGATAGATTCGCTTACTCCGTCGCCGCCGAGTATCAAACGGGAACGACCTACTATTGGTTCGATACCGACATCGTGATCGGTAACTACCGCGTTGCGGAAAATCTTACCCAAGAGCAATTTACCTCTAAGATGTATTCCGATATGAGGGATGTAACGTTCTACGAAGAGAGCAATGCGTCCTTTACTTACATCGAGGCGACCGAGTTTGATGAAAACAAGACCTATTATTGGTTGGATACCGAGATCGAGCTCATCGTTCCCGCATATATTTCGAGAGATTATTATGCCGCGATCAGCGAATTCCAAGGCGAGCAGGCGACGGTTACGAAGATCGGCGGATTCGGAAATACGAACATCACAAAAGTCGTCCTTCCGGATACCGTGACCGAGATCTTGCCGAGAGCCTTCGAGCATTGCTTGAAGCTTGAAGAAATCACGCTTTCCGCCGCGCTTACCAAGATCGGCGCGGGCGCGTTCAGCGAGTGCACCGCATTGAAGCAAATCGTGATCCCGCAATCCGTGACCGAGATCGGCGCGAATGCGTTTAAGAAGTGTACCGCGCTTTCGTACGCGACCTTCGAAGGCGACGTCGAAACCCTCGGCGCTATGATCTTCGAAACGACGCCCGTCGAAGTCTTCGGCCCGAATAACGATTGCAACGTCAAGACCTATTGCGAGCAAAACTCTTATCCTTATAACGTGAGCACGCGCACGAGCTGCTTCGTTTATACCAAGAACACCGCGGGCAATCAGATCCGTATCGTCGGATTGAAGTCCCACGTTTGCGCGTACGGACACGCGGATATCGTGATCCCCGAAATGATCGAGAGTCTCCCCGTGACCGAGATCGCGGACGGCGCGTTCCAAAATAACCGCGATATCGTAACGATCGTGATCCCCGCTTCCGTCAAGAGAATCGGTAATTCCGCTTTCAGCGGTTGCTCGAAGCTCGCTCGCGTAACGGCGGATAATAACGCGTTCTATAAGATCGTAACGGACGAGATCGCGGGCGTTATGCAGTCCATCGTCATCTTCAATGGCTCCGGCGACACCTTGATCAGCTACTTCGCGTCCTCGCCGGCGGAAGAGTACGTCGTTCCCGAAACGGTCACCAAGATCGCGGCGGGTGCGTTTGCGGGCGCCGAGGCGCTTCGCATGATCACGATCGGCAGCCGCGTTTCTTCGATCGCCGCCGACGCGTTCAACGGATGCACGAACCTTGCGGAGATCGTGATCCCGGACGGAAACAGATATTACAGCACCGATAACGTCGCTCTTTACAACAAGAACGGAACGGAATTGATCACCTATCTCAGCTATAACGAGCAAGAATACTACGCGATCAATTCGGGCGTTAAGACCATCGGCGACAGCGCATTCTACGGAAACGTCGCGCTCGAAAGAGTCGTGATCCCCGAGAGCGTAACGAGGATCGAGGCGAACGCTTTCTACGGCGCGAACAGATTGATCAGCGTAACCGTTCAAGGTTCGCTCATCAGCATCGGCAATCAGGCGTTCTACGGCGACGTTGCGTTGACTTCTCTGTACGTGGAGAAGGACGTGACCTCGGTCGGCAGGGAAGCGTTTGCGGGTTGCACGAAACTGATCGTGTACAGCCCGAACGGCGAAAATCTCGGCTTGTATGCGGTCAATAACGGTATAAAGTTCAATAACTGCTATTCCGCTTCGAGCTTTACGGTCAGCGGCAATTCTTCCGAAGTCACCGTGACCGGCTTGATCAGCGGCGTCAGATTCCCCGCGGGAACGGAAGAAACCAATCTTTATCNNATCTCGATCCCGCCGTATATCAACGGCGCCCGCGTCGTAACGATCGGCGAGGAAGCGTTCAGCGAGGAAACAGGCGGTAATATCAACCGTTTGACGAGCATCTATATCCCCGCGACGGTGCAGGCGATCGGAAGCAAGTCGTTTAAGAATTGTAACTCCCTCGTCAGCGTTTATTTCGGCGGCAATATGGATCTTGCCAATATCGCCGCGGACGCGTTCGAAGGCGTCAATCTCAAAACTCTTACGTTCTACTTCGACGAAGCGGCGGCGGATCTCTTCAACGCGGTCAATAACTCCGAAAGAGGTTATAAAGCGGCGATGAGCAGCGACGGCGATTGTATCGAATACGGCGACGGTACCGTGCAGGGAACGGAAGTCGTAACCGGTCAATCGCAACATATCTGCAACAACAGCCATAACTTCGTAAATATCCCGGCAACTCATACCAAGATCAACGAGGACGGCAGCTCGCAAGAATGCATCGTCACGGGCGTCAAGCAGTCCGCGTTCGAGAATCAAACGAAGATCTATAACGTAACGTTCGAGGACGGTGTTTCCGAGTTCGTGATCGAAGCGAAGGCGTTCAGCGGCGCGACGGGTCTTACCTCCGTGCGCTTTGCGACTAACACGCGTACGATCGGACCGCGCGCCTTCCAAAACGCGATCAAACTGACCTCCGTCGTCATTCCGGAGAACGTGACGAGCATCGGCGTTTCGGCGTTCAACGGCTGTAAGAGCCTGACGTCCGTCTACTTTACGCACGACCTCCCGCGCGAGAACTCGATCGGCGCGAACGCCTTCGGCGACAGCAACAACCGTAACCCCGAGTTCGTCGTTTACGGCCCGAAGGGCAGCGATACGGTTCCGAGCAACATCAAAAAGTATTGCATCGATAACGGAATCAAGTTTGTCCCGTGGACGGACGGCGTCTTGTTTACTTACACCCCGATCGACGCGAATACCGCAGTCATCGACTCCTTCTTGGGTTGCCCCGACGAGGACGTGACCGTCGTTATTCCGTATCAGATCGACGCCTTCAAGATCGTCAAGATCGGCGACGGTTGCTTCTTCAACAGCGCGAACCATTCTTACTTTAAGAACATCACGAGCGTCGTGATCAGCGAGAACATCGAAGAGATCGGATCCAGCGCGTTTGCGTATATGCCGTCGGTCACGAACTTTACGATCCCGGCATCCGTCAAGAAGATCGGCTCGTTCGCGTTCCTCGCTTGCGATAACTTGACCGAGATCTATTTCAAGGGCGACTTCGAGGATAACGCAATCGGAACGCGTATCCTGAACAGCGTTGATAAACCCATCAAGGCATACGGCCCGTCCGACGGCAATCTCGAGAAAGAGATCATGGATTATCCGAACGTCGTTTATAACGCCACAACGCTCCCGACTTGCTTTACTTACGTACTCGACGTCGAAGGCAATATCATCGTCACCGGTTTGAAAGATCACTATTGCGCGACCGGTCATGCAAACATCGACATTCCTTCCTATATGTACGGCAAAAAGGTCGTCGGTATCGCAGCGAGAGCGTTCGCGAATCATACCGAGATATACTCTTTGAGCATCCCGAGTTCGATCACGAACATCGAAACCGCGGCGTTCTACGGTTGCACCGGCTTGAAAGAAGTCACCGTGGCGTACGACAACCCCGCCTATAAGTATACGGACGGCGCGCTCCTCAGCATGGACGGCAAGAAGATGTATATCTGCTTGTCTTCCGACGTGATCTACACGGTGCCGGACGGCGTTGTCGACATTATGGACGGCGCGTTTGACGGCGCGGTCAACGTCGAAATTCTGTACTTGAACGACACGGTGGAAACGATCGCCGCCGACGCGTTCAGAGGATGCGACAAACTCGAAAGGATCGCGGTTTCCGAGCAGAACCCGAACTTCGTGTTTACCGCGGGCGTCCTCTTTAATAAGAATAGGACGAACCTCTATATCTATCTTTACACGAATGAAAACGAGAGCTACGAAGTGCCCGACACCGTCGAAACCGTTTCCGACTCCGCGTTCAAGAAAGCGACCGCTCTCAAACAGCTTCGCTTCTTGTCCGACGTCGAAGTCGGCGAAAAGATCTTCGGCGACGTAGGCGACATCTCCGCGAAGATCTATGCGCCCGAAGGCAGCTACAACGTTGAAAAAGCCGCGATCTATGCGGGCTTGGAATTCTATGGCGATATCACGGATTGCCTCGCGACCGAAGAGGTCGAGGGCGGCGTCCTCGTGACCGGTCTTGCCTGCGGCGACACGCACGTCCATTCGGTGATCAATATCCCGCTCTATATCGCGGGCCACGAAGTCATCGGAATCAAGGACGGCGCGTTTGCGGAAGGAACCTACGAACAAGGCTACAAGAAGATCGTGCTTTCCGAGCAGGATTTCGTCCCGGGCAAGTACTATGCGAAGACTTTCTATAAGAAGGACAACGAAGCGGAAGTGACCGTTCACTATGATCTTGCGGATACTTATAGGTTGGACGTTGAGTACTACTATATGTTCACCGGCCTCCGCACGGGCGATTCCGTAACGAAGATCGGGTCCGAAGCCTTTAAGAACAGCGCGATCCAAAGCATCGTAATCGGTAAGAGCGTCAACCATATCGAAGCCGATGCGTTCGTCGGTGCGAAGTCGCTCCGCGAAGTTTACTTCACGTCGGATGTCGAGTTGCCGACCGGAACGTTTGCGGATTATGACGAGGTCAAGCCGTTGACCGTCTACTTTACCGAGAATTGCCTGTCGCTCGAAGCGTACTTCGCCACTTTGAAAAACAGCGTGAACGTCGAAGTCGTGCACCTCGATTCGCTTGACGACGAAAAGAATTGCTTCGAATACAGCTTTGATCCGCAAACGCATGAAGCAACGATCATCGGCATTAAGAATCACGTTTGTATCAACTGCCATAACGATCTCACGATTCCGTCGATCGTAAAAGATCAGGAGGGTGTGGATCGTTCGGTCGTGAAACTCGGCGACGGTTCGTTGCAAAACAACAAAGAGATCATTCGTATGACTTTGCCGGACAGCGTGTCCGTCATCGGAAACGGCGCGATCAGCGGTTGCACGAGATTGACCGAGATCGTCGTCAGCGAAAACAATCCGTACTTTACCTTCGATTCCGGCGTCCTCTTCGGAAAGGGCACGGATCCCCAGGATGCGGAGAACTACGGCAAGAGAGTTAAGATCATCGTCTACACCGCGAAGAACACCGCGCTTTCCTACACGGTGCCCGAGGGCATCCTCGAAATCGGAACGGGTGCGTTCTACGGTAGCGAATCGCTCCGCTCGATCACGATCGGAAAGGACGTCGTGATTATCGGCGAAAGGGCGTTCGAGCAATGCTTGCAATTGCAAAACCTTTACGTTGACGCGGAGAACGTCGCGTTCTGCTCGTCCTCTTCCTATGATTCGAGCGCGGTCGGTATGCTCTTCGAAGTCCTCGCGAGAGATCCCGAAACGAATAAGGTGACCGAAGCGGCGCTCGTCGCTTATCCCGCAGGCGCGAAAGCGGCGTATGCGATCATCGGAACGAGCTACGACGTTTCCGCGGTTCGCAACGGTGCGTTCGACAGCGCGGTCAATCTCAGCCTCGTGTACTTCGAAACGTATATCAAAGTCTTTAACGAAGACGCGTTTACGAATATGAAGAACGCTTCTTCCTTCAAGGTCTGCTTGCCGATCGGTATTGACGCGGACGGACTTGCTTCCTATGCGCAAGACGTGCTCGGCTTTACGGTCCTGCGCTACACCTATAAAGACTGCTTTACGTTCCAAAAGAACGCGGACGGTTATATGATCACCGGTTACAACAAGCACGGCATCAACGATCCCTGCAAGTCGGGCGGTCACGAAACCCTCGTTTTGCCGCTCTTCTATAAGGGCGCGTCGGTCGCGGAGATCGGACAATATGCCTTGAAGGGTTGCGAGTCTTCCAAGATCTCCCTGACGGGTGCGATGCAGATCATCGGGATCGGCGCGTTCGCGGATATGGATAATCTGACCGAGATCGAGCTTCTCGCAAGCCCGATCAACGGCAACACCTCGCCGTACGTCTTCGAAAACGGCGTGTTGTACGCAAACGCGACCAAGACGGTCATTCACACCTACCTCGCTTCCAACAGATTCAAGAACGTCAACTTCGGCAACATAGAAGTTCAGAGAGTGGAAAGAGAAGTTGAGATCAACACGCCCGAAAACGGCGGTGAAAACGGCGGCGAGCAGGGCGGTGAAAACGGCGGCGAAAATCAAAACAACCCGAACTCGAACGGCGGTGAAGGCGAGGGAGAAGAAAACGGCGGCGAGCAGGGCGGTGAAAACGGCGGCGAACCGAGCGGTGAAAACGGCTCGGGCAACCAGCAATCGCAACAACCGCAAACCGAGATCGTCGTGACCTACGAAGAAGTCAAAGACACCACGATCGATCTCGAAACCTCGACGATCACCTTCCGCGGCGTCGAGAAGCTCCTCCCGGGCGCGATGTACGGTAACGATTTCGTCGAAGTCATCGGCGTATCGCGTACGTTGACCGAGATCGGTGAAGGCGCCTTCTCCGTGGCGACCAAGCTCAGAGATATCTTGGTGGATAACGAGAACACGAATTACGAGTTTGATTTGACGCTCGGCGCGCTGTTCAATAAGGACAGATCGCTCCTGCATACCTATCTCTATTCGAATAAGAAAGACTCTGTCATCTTGGAGAACGTCAACGTTATGGGCGGCAACGATATGACGCATATCGGATCGCGCGCCTTCGAAGGCACGACGACCTCGCGCGTCCGTTTGCCGGATACGATCATCTCGATCGGCGACTACGCGTTCAAAGATATGCCGAATTTGATCTACGTCTACTTTGAGAGCTCTCCGACCAAGACCGGAATGGGCAACTGGATCATGGGCGAGATCGAGGAGATCGAAGTCGATCGCAAGATCACGGTCTACGGCCCGGGCGGCAGGGATCGTGCGAGCAATATTCCCGATGAGAAGTACAGCACCGTCCAAACCTACTTCCTCGAAAATTATTACGAGGGTGACGATGCAACGACCCGCGTTCGCTTCGTGCCTTGGACGGAGGACGACGCTTTCGTTTACGAGTTGACCAAGACGGGCGACAAGAGAGGCGTCGCGAAGATCGTCGGAATGTCGGACGATCCGTCCTTCGATTACGGTTACGGCTATCGCGAGATCGTCGTTGCGCCGTATATGATCAAAGAAGGCGTGCGCTACGATATCCGCACGATCGGCGCGGAAGCGTTCAAGAATAGATTCGAGATCAAGACCTTGACGATTCTGTACTCGGTCGAAACGATCGAAGAAGGCTTCATCAAAGGCGCCTACAACATTGAAAATATTTACGTCAACGATAACGATAACTATATCGTCATCGCAAATGAAAACAGTTACGCCGCGGGTATCGTTTACACGAGTGATAAGAGAGTTTTGATGGCGTATCTGCCGATGAACGCCCCGACGAAGATCGGTGCGAACTTTACGGACTTCCTCGTTCCCGAGGGCGTAAAGCGCATCGCGGCGGGCGCCTTCGCAGGCTCCAAGCACCTGACTAAGATCCGCTTGACTGCGGAAGTAACCGAGATCGGCGCGGGCGCGTTTGCGGATTGCGAATGGTTGAACGAAATCATCATCGCGTCGGGCAACACGTCCTATCGCTTCGACAGCTTCATGTTGTACTCCTATGATTCCACGCTTTTGCATACCTATCTCGCGACGGGTGGCGGCAACGCGGGAACGGGAACCTTCGTTGTGCCTTATGGTGTAACGAAGATCGAAGCGTATGCGTTTGAAGGCAACGACAGGATCGAGTATATTCGTATCCCCGAATACCTCGAAGACGACGGCAGCGTAACGACTGCGACCCTTGTCGGTGCGTGCGTGTTTGCCAATATGCAGGCTTTGGAAGAGATCTTCTTCGAGAACCATATCGAGATCGGTAAGGACGCGAAAGAACCTGCGGGCGGTGAGATCACCGAAGAGGATATCATCGGTTGCCAGAAGACGCCGGGCGATAAGGCGGTCATGAACGGAATCGTCGCGACGACCGCTCTGTATACGCACGTCTACACCGAAATTGCGGAAGTGACGCAAGAAAACTTCTATGATTACCCGTCCGGCACCTTGTTCGTCAAGGTCGGAAACAACACGTATCTGCCCGAGAATTACGGAATCTTTGATCCGGAAGCGATTTACTACACCCGCGAAACGACTTCGAAAGAGATCTTCGTCGGAACGAACAGCTTCAAGTGGGGCGAGGAATTCCGCGCCGAAGGCTTAACCGTCTTCGCGACCTATTCCGACGGCGGCAGATTGCTCTTGAAGGAGGACGATTACGTCGTTGATGCTTCCGAATACAATAAGTACCTGCCCGGAATCTACACGATCCGTTTGAGCGTTGCCGGCAACGAATCCTTGAAGACTTCGTTTACCGTGACGGTCGAAGGCGTTACCGAAGTGTTCGGAGAGATGTTCAAAGAAAAGAACGTAACCGTTTACGCGCCTGCTACGAGCTACGTCAACCATCCGGCGGATATTGCGTCGAGCAACGTGACGCTCGTGATGTACACGCCGAAAGAGTGCTTCAACCTGTCTTTGGAAGAAAACGGTTACGTGATCAACGGCTTTGCGTCCGAGGTGGGCGGTTGCTCGCAAGAAACGACGAAAGATTTCATCGGCGGATCTCTCGTCAGCAAAGGCAATCACAGCACGTTGACCGTTCCGAGCTTCATCAATAACACCAAGGTCTATAAGATCGCGGACAATGCGTTTAAGGACGAGGCTTTGACCTCCGTTTTGATCCTCGAAGAACCCGAAGTCATCGGCAAGAGCGCGTTCGAAAACTGCGCGAACCTGACGAGCATCACGATCTCCTCGACCGTGAACACGATTGACGAAGGTGCCTTCGTGTACTTGAACAGCCTTAAAACTTTCGTCTTGGTGAATAACCCCTATTATTTCTTGAAGGGCGGCGCACTTTACAGCGAAAACGGCGCGATCCTCCACACGATGTTCAATGCGTTCGCGGAAGTCGTGTTCGAGAGCGAAGAGGATGTGACGGTTATCTTGAATCGTGCGTTCGAAGGCGTCCAGACGATCCGCTACCTGACCGTTCCGTATAACGTCTATCACGTCGGCGATCGCGCGTTTAAGGGAATGGAAGACCTCGAAGAGATCTATTTCTGTACCGATATGGAGAAGGACGTCGAGCACGGTTACATCGCAGAAAGCGCGTTTGATAACTGTATGTACGGCTTGCAACTCTTCGGACCGAAAGGACAGTATCTCGAAAGCTACTGCACCAGGCACAACATCATTTACGTTCCGTGGAACGACGCGACCTGCTTCGATTACGATTACACCTCGAACGGAACGATCCGCATTACGCGCTTGAATGCGTCCGGTCACGCGGGTTGTTCGGGCGATCACGTGAACGTCGTTGTCCCGATGTTTATCAACGGCATTAAGGTAACCGAGATCGCGGAAGCGGACGATCAAAAGCATATCGAGTCGTTCAAGGGCAATGAGAAACTCGTTTCCGTCGTTCTTCCGACCTCGATCAAGACGATCGGCGCGAAAGCGTTCGAAGCTTGTACTTCGCTTGCTTATATCGCGATCCCGTACAGCGTGGTTTCGATCGGCGACAGCGCTTTTGCTTCCTGCGCCTCTTTGGACGAAGTCGTGTTTAACACGGGCACCGTGACCTTCGGCGGCAAGAACGTCTTCCAAGCGGCGAAATCCACGTTGATTCTCTATTCCGAGAAGTCTTCGGATAACGTTGCGAAGTATGCGCATACGTATTCTTTGAATTACAACACCGGCACGCCGTACACCTGTTTCATCGCGTCCACGCTCGTAAACGCGCTCGGCGAATCCTATATCAGGATCGACGGAATGAAGAACCACAAGTGCGCCTACGGCCACACCGACGTCAAGATCGGAACTTTGATGTACGGCAAAAAGGTCATGGCGATCAAGAACGGCGCGTTCGTGGGTAAGAAGAACCTGAAATCGATCTATATCCCCGAATACGTAAATTCGATCGGAACGGGCACCTTTAACGGTTGCACGGGTCTGACCGCCGTTACGATCAGCGAAAACAACAGGAATTTGGTCATTATCAACGGCTTGGTCTATTCCAAGGATAAGACCGTCCTGTATGCGATCGTCGACTCCATTGCGGGCACAACGATCACGATCGATGAGGAAACGAGGCAGATCGGCACCAACGCGCTTTACGAATCCACGGTGACGTCCGTCGCGATCGGAAAGAACGTTATCTCGATCGGAACGGGTGCGTTCAGCGGCGCGAGCAAGTTGACCGCTTTCAGCGTAAACGAATCGAATATTCGTTACAAAGCGGAGGACGGTATCTTGTATAACAAGAGCAAGACCAGCCTCGTTGCGTATCCCGCGGGTCTGCAAGCGGAAAGCTACACGGTGACGGATGGCGTCGTCGTGATCGGCGCGAGCGCGTTCAGCGGCGCGAGCTACTTGAAGAGCGTCGTGCTTCCGAAGAGCGTTTCGAGCATTTCGACGAACGCGTTCTACGGCGCAAAACAACTGATCGACGTGCAAGCGTACGGCGCGATCTCCTCGGTGGACGAGGGCGCGTTCTCCTTAACCTTGCCGAACCTCTTCGTCAGCGGTCTTTCCGCGGGTTCGCTCGAATTGTACTGCACCGAGCACAGCATTTCCTTCCGCAGCTTGACGCCCTATACTTGCTTTACGACTTCCACCTTCGGTATGAACGAGGGCGAGATCACGGTCACCGGTTTGCAATCGCACGTTTGCGAGTATCATAACGATATCGTCGTGCCGATGTATATCAATGGCTTGCGCGTTACCGCGGTCGGCGATCGTGCGTTTGCGCATAACCAAGAGATCACCTCGATCGTGATCCCGCAAACGGTGACGAAGATCGGCGTGGCGGCGTTTGCGGGTTGTAAGAACCTGACGAGCGTCCTCGTCGGAGAAAACGTTACTTATATCGGATCCAAATCCTTCTACACTTGCGAGTCGTTGAAGGAAGTCTTCCTGACCTCTTCCGAGCTCTCGCTTTCGGACGATTGCTTCGAGGAAACGGCGGACGACGCGATGACGATCTACCTGTCCGACGCTTTGACGGACGTCCGCGAGAACCTGTTGCAACGCGGCTTGATCGTCGGCGGGTTGGACGATATCGTTTGCTTGCGTTACTCGGTCTTTAACGGAAACGAAATCCGTATCGCAGGTTTGGCGTCCCATACCTGCCCGCACGGTCATAACCGCATCGTGATCCCCGAAACGATCGACGGAAAGACGGTCACTTCGATCGCAAACGACGCGTTCGCCAATAATAAGTCTGTTGTTAAGATCTATATTCCGTACACGGTAAAGACGATCGGTTCGAGAGCTTTCATTCAAGCGAAGAAGTTGAACGACATCGCGTTCTACTATTATGACGAGGAAGGCAACTTTGTGGAAACGACGTCCAGCCCGTACTTCGCGATGGATAACGGCGCGTTGTACAGCGCGGACTTCAAGACGTTGTATGCCTATATGACTGCGAGAAGCGAGATCAGCGCGAATGTCAACCGCAACGCGCGCTATATCGAGAATTTTGCGTTCACCGGCGCTTCGAACCTCTTGTCGATCACCTTCTTGGAGGACGTTTATTCGATTTCCTACGGTACGTTCAATACCGCAATGAATAAAAACCTCGTCGTCTATGCGCCTTCTATGACTTCGACGGTCTACACGACGTTGAACGGACACGTTAACGTCGTTGCGTCGAACGAGGTCACCGGCTTCAAGTACGAATACTTGGAGGACGAAGAAAACACGATCCAGATCACGGGCATCAAAGAAGTCATAGACGGTGGTTTTGAAACGCTTGCAAGTGTGCCGCTCGTGATCCCGCAGTACATCAACGGTCGCCGCGTATCCACGATCGCGAAAGGCGCGTTCGACGGAAAAAAGATGGGATCGGTCGTCTTCCCCGAAGGTTTGACCAAGATCTCCGAGCTTGCGTTCGCGAACTGTAAGAACCTGTCGAACCTGATCTTCCCGACCAGTTTGCAGATCATCGAAAGGCTCGCGTTCAGCGGTTGCTCGAATCTCTATGAGGCGTACTTCCTTGGCGCCGCGACCTCGCTCGGCGAAAATATCTTCAATAACACGATGAGCATTTCGCAAGGCGCGGAAAGAGATTTCAGCGCGTTCGGTCCGTCCACGCAATATATGATCGATTACTTCGGCGAGAGCGGCATCGGCTATAACGCCTGCACCTCGATCAACTGCTTCAATTACGAAACGGATGCCGCGACCGGATTCGTCAAGATCACGGGCATTAAAAATCACGTTTGCAACGCGAACCACAAGATTATCAATATCCCGAACGCAATCAACGGCAAGATGGTCGCCAGTCTGGTAGACTCCTTGTTCGCGGGCTTGACGACGCTCGAAGAAGTAACGCTCCCGGGTTCGTTGACCGTGATCAATCCGACCCTTTTCAACAATTGCAGCTCGCTTCGCACGATCGTGCTCCCGAGCAATGTAGGTAAGATCGGAGATTACGCTTTCCGCAACTGCGTGTCGCTCGAAAAGATCGTTATGCCGACGAGCGTCGGAACAATCGGAAAATACGCCTTTATGAATTGCCACAGCATGAAAGAAGTCGTAATCCCCGGCGCGGCGGATTTGAGCGAAGGTATCTTCTACGGTTGCAGCGGTTTGGAAGCGATCAAGATGCCGACTCGCGGCAGAATCCCGAGATATGCGTTCTACGGCTGTTCGAGTCTGGTTTCGTTGTTTTACACCGCAAGCAACGGTGTGACCAAGCTCGGCTTGACCGATACGCTGCAAAAGATTGAAGAATATGCGTTCTACGGGTGCTCGTCTTTGGTCGATATCTTTACCGCCAAAGATTACCCCTACTTGCATACGATTGGCGTAAAGGCGTTTGCGTATAGCGGTATTTCGACCTTTACGATGAATTCCGCTTTGACCTCGCTCGGCGACGGCGCGTTCGCGGGTTGTACTTCGCTTTCGATCGACGATAAAGGTTGCACCGCCTATACGCTCGATCCCGAAGGCAACGTGATCTACACGAGCGAATCCATTCACGTTGAAAAGACCGTGGAAGGAGAAAAGAGCAATGCGTCGATCGATATCCACGATCAGGGCTTCTTGTTCCCGACGGGCGTCATACTGGAAGAGTACGATAACGGTTACGGCACGCAGTATGATTTCAAACATAGTGAAACCGGTACTTGGGGCTTCGATTATTACGCATATTACTTCCAGCCGGCGACCACGAACGGACAACCCACGCCCGGATATCAACATACGCTCATTAACAGCAATCCCGATTCTTTGCCGAACTGGAATATAGTTTATAACGGATACAAGACGTCGAACAGCGGCACGATCGCGCAATTGATCGCCGCCGATATGAATTATACGCAAGACCCGGGAGATAACAGCGTTACGTTTACGATCAATCAAACCAGCGAAAGATTTACGCAGGAAGGAACGTACGTCGTTAAGATCGGTGAATGGTATTGCTATGATGAGGCGGATTGGTTCTGGGAGTCCGACAGTCACACGACCAGATATTCCTATCTGCGCTTTACGATCGGAAAGATCACGGGTTGCTGGTATGAGAACCTCGCGCTCAAAGAAGGCACCGAGGACGAGTATGAGTCCAAAGGCGTCGTAGCGCTGAACGTCACGGATCCGAACAACGCGAATTACTTCGCGAAGGCGGAGGGCGGTTACTTCAAGTATAACGCGACCCAAGGCTCGGCGGAGATCAACTGGGCAAACGAAAAGTTCACTCAGATGACGGGTAAACTCCGCGTTATGTTCGCCACGACAATTCATCAGTACAGCCCGACGGGAACGCCCGAACAATGGGTCGAGTACAAGATGAGCACGGTGAAAAAGACCGACTTCTCGCATAACGTTGCGATCCATTCCGTTCTCGCTTCCACGCAGGGCGAATTCGAGATCTCTTACGATTCCTCGCTGGATCTCCGGTTGGCAAGCGAAACGCCGCGCGCTCGTTATAAGGATATAGAAGGAAGCAAGTATGTGGATTACACGACGGGCGTTGTTCGATTCGTGTTCTACGGGGCGGCAACGATCGTTGCGCCGAAATCCTATACCGATCAGGTCGGAACGGGGGGTTTCCCGAATAAGGATGCGGCGCTCGCTCAGGCGATCGCGGATTGCCAGAACGTGACGTTGGAAAATATGAATGCGAATGGATTCTTAGCTAACATCCGTCACGCTCAATTGTTATCAATTTACAAAGATTTGACGCTTGCTCAGCTGACGCAGAGAGGGCAGGTCAGAGGCGCTATAATCGATATGTTCTACGAATTTGCGGTCGCGGATATTATGGCGTTGCCGGTATCGGATGACGAACGCGTCTTTAAGATCTCCGGGTTGAACGCCGAAAGCAAGTTCACGGTGGACTTTAACTTGCAGGCGGTCACGGGCTTTGTTTACAGCTCCTCGCCGAATTACTCTTCTTCGTCTTACGTTAATATGCAGTACTTGAACGCTTCGTATGCTTGGCTTGCCACTTATAAGCTGTATATCGGCGATTTCGTGTCGAGAACAACCGGCTATTACGGTGCTTTGCAGTATACGCTCGGAACCTCCGGATCGTTGATTAACGGCGAAAGGGATAAGAGCGGAAAGATTACGATCTATGACGAAGGCATCTACAACCAGATCGAAAGCTTGCTCGGCGTGGGCGAAGGCCTTGATGGGCTCTCGCATATCCGCGTCCTGCATGAGTTCGCGCTCGAAGGTTGCTCGGACATTACGCAGGCTTCTTTCAGCCGTTGCGTCAGCGATATCGGCGCGGGTGCCTTGTTGAACACGAACGGCATTCAGGAAGTCGGTATCTCCGACAGCAACGAATATTACGTTCTGTATAAGATCAACGAAACGGATCCCGATTACGCGTTCTCGGGCGGCGGTCTGTATGCGAAATTGCCGAACGACAAGTTGAAACTCGTCGCCTTCCTCGGCAGTAATAAGGTTTCCGAATTCAAGTTGCCCGACAAGTGTACGGAGATCGGTGATTACGCGTTTGCGAACAATACGCTGATCGAGAGCGTGGACTTCAATAACGTAACGAAGATCGGCGCCTATGCGTTCCTGAACTGCACGGGTATCAAGTACTTGGCGCTTCCGGGCGATAACAGCACTTCAACGAATTGCACGTACGGAAGCTATTGCTTCGCGGGTTCCGGCCTCGAAAGCGTGTACTTCGAGAAAGGACTGACGAATGCGTCGCAACTCGGCACGCACGTCTTCGGCGAAGAGCCCACCGTGACCGTCTATTACAGACCCGAAAACACGGAGGGCGTGATCCCGACCTACTGCGTAAGCGAAGGCATCGAGATCGTCTATATGACCTCGATGAAGTACTTTACCTACGAAACGGTCAACGGAAACGAGATCAAGATCAAGAAGTTCGACGGCGGAACGTCGAGTCAACCCGATCACGTTACGATCCCGTCCGTCATCGAGAATAAGAAGGTCACGCAGATCGGCGACGCCGCGTTCGAAGGCGACACCCATCTCCAAACGATCACCTTGCCGACCTCGATCAAGTACGTCGGTAACTATGCGTTCAGAAATATGGCGCACCTCGGCGAGATCTACTTCAATTCCGATCCGACGATCGGCGCGAACATCTTCGACGGATGTCCTTCGAGTTTGATCGTTTACGGTATGACCGCGAGCGATCTGGACGAGTACTGCGAAGAAAACGGTATCACGTTCAACCTCGGAACGACTTGGGGCTGCTTCCAGTACGAAACCTTCTACGGCCCGATCGCGGGTATCGGTTCCAGCGTTAAACAATGCAGGATCAAGGGCTTGAACAATCACGTCTGTAATTCTTCGCATAAGAACCTGATCATCCCGTCCGAGATCCGCGGCGCAAGAGTCACCGAGATCAAAGGCGGCGCGTTCTGGCAATTGGCGCATTCGAGCGAGCCGAACATCGATGAGTACAGAGAGATCGAATCGATTACGTTGCCGTCCACGATCAGCAAGATCGGCGGAGGTGCGTTTGCGGGTTGCAATTTGAAAGTCTTGCGCTTCCAAGATACCTGCATCGAAGAGGATATCGAAGACACGTATTACATGTCCCAAACGAATATCATTACGACCTTCGGGGACGCCACGCAACTTACGGTTTACTGCTCCAACTTGAGCGGTGACGCCGTTAAGAGATATTGCGCGTCGCACCATATCAATTACGTAGAAGTTTCGAAGTACGTTATGGATACGACCGACACCGAAATCGAAGTTGCGGATCTCGGTTCGGGTTACGCGATCACCGATTGGAGAATCGTCGCCGGTATGAGCACGTCGACGGACGTCGTCCTCCCCGACACGATCAAGGGCAAGAAAGTCATCGAGATCGGTAAATTCGCGTTCCAAAACTCGAACGTAACTTCGATCAAGCTCGGTAAGTACGTGACCCGCGTTGCGGAGCACGCCTTCAACGAATGCGAATCTTTGACCGTCGTGCAGTTGCCCGAAGGCTTGAGGAGCATCGGAACGGGCGCGTTCTACGGCTGTAAACTCTTAACGTCCATCTTTATCCCGTCTTCCGTTACGGAGATCGGCGATAGGGCGTTTGCGGGCTGCGAGCGCATCAGCAATCTGCGCTTCTTGGGCGACGTCAGATCGATCGGCGACAACCTGATCGACGAGATCCCGATCCGTTACAGCGGCGCTCTCGACTCTCGCGCGGTTACCTTCTTGCAGATCCGCAGAGAGGCGGAGAACCTCAATAATTACTTTATGAGCAATTATCGCATCACGCCGAAGATCGTCGAAGATATGGACGTTTACGAGCGTTGGGAAGAATGCTTCGAATTCGATATCAAGCAGGACGCCGCAACCGGCGAATTGAGCTGCGTGATCACGGGATTGAAGACGCATATCTGCCTGAACGGCGGACACGGCGAAGTCTTCGTGCCCGATTCGATCGGCGGCATTCCCGTCACGGAGATCGGCGACAGAGCGTTCGCCGGCAATCAAACGATCCGTTCCGTCACGATCCAAAGGAGGATCAACGGTTTGACGACGATCGGCCGCGGCGCGTTTGCGGATTGCTCCTTCCTCGGTGAGGTGGATCTCGGCGAAGCGACCACGCTCGGAGAAGAGATCTTCCGCAATTGTTCGCTTCTCGCTTCGATCACTTTGATCAATAACGTGATCTCGATCGCGGATATGGCGAAATCCGAATCGATCACCACCGCGTTCTCGGGATGTCAGAACCTGAAAGAGATCAAGGGTCTTGCAGGAAATCCGGGCGGAAACTTCCTCGCGTCCAACGGCGTTCTCTACGTGCGTGACGGTTTGTCTTGGAGGGTGGTGTACGTCTATGACCTCAGCAGCGACACGATCTATTTCGATCACGCGTCTAAGATCGAAGAAACCGCAATCAAGAACCTGAACACGTCCTCGATCACCGTGTTGAACATCGGTCCCACGCTGAAAACGATCGACGCTGCCTTCCTTGCGAAATTTACGAATTTGAAAGAGATCAACGTCTTCGGAAGCATCTCGGTCACGTCCGACGTAGCCAGAACGATCAACGCGGTCCTTTACTATCCGGATAACACGCCGCCGACGATCCCCGCAAACCTTACGATCAAGAAGTACGGTTTGAACACGACGAGCCTGTTTACGTTTACGAAAGTGACCTACGAAGGCCGCGCGGGCGTTGAGATCGCCGCGTCGTCCTCTTTGACGCAGATCATGAACAACGTAACCTTGGATCTCCCGCGTTACGGCTTCGTGAATAACGTCTGCTATCCCGTCGTCGGTATTGCGGCGGACGGTTTCAGAGATGTGCAGCAAGTCCATACGATCAACGCGCCGCACGTCAAATATATCGGCGAACGCGCGTTTATGGATTGCAGCAACCTCAGATATATCTATTTGTCGAACGTCACCAATCCGACGGACGTCGCAAGACAAGGCGTCGTGGACGAAGTTGAAGTCATTTACGCGGACGCGTTTAAGGATTGCGATAACTTGGTTCAGATCGAGCTCGGCAAATCCCTCGTCCGTATGGAAGGCAACCCGTTCGGCGGTTGTATTTCGATCTCTACGTTTACGATCGACGGCGATAACTCGCGTTACACGACGTTGGTTGACGGCGCTGAAACGAATATGATCTTCTCGAAGGATACCGTCTATCTCTACGCTTCTTACGCGATGGGTAACGTCGTCGTTCCGAACGGCGTCATCAACATCGAAAAGGGCGCGTTCAAGGGCAAGGGTATCACGTCGATCATGATCCCGATGTCCGTCCGTTACATCGCGGACGGTGCGTTCGAGGGTTGCGTCGATCTTACGATGATTACCTTCGTAACCGAGAACGTGACCTTCGGAACCTTCCCGAACGAAGGCGCGCAGATCCTCGTCAAATCCGCCGCGAACGGATCGGATGCTTATGCCAGCGTCTTTACGATCTTCGGCGTCGAAGGAACGACCGCGGAGCGTTACGCAACCTTGTATGAGATCCCGTTCCGCTCCATTATTTCCAACGGCGCTTTGACTTTCGCAGACGATATGATCGTCAAGGCGGACGTTACGAAGCTCGGAAAGAACGTCGTGCTTCCGACCTCTTATTACGACGGCAGAACGACCAAGGTGATCAAGAGGATCGCCGCCAATGCGTTCTACGGCGCGACTTCGGTCGAGACCCTCTATATCCCGCTGCAACTCGATGAGATCGGTAAAGCGGCGTTCGCCGGTATGACGAGCCTCAAAAAGGTCATCTTCGTCGAAACCGAAGGTCAGGCGAACGTCACGCACCTCCATATCTTGGATAACGCGTTCTCGTTCAGCTATTCGTTGGAGGAGGTCCACTTGGACGGCTTTGCCGACTCTATGAGGATCGCTTCGACTGCCTTTAAGAAGGGCGGCGAGAACCTGACGGTCTACGCACCGAGCACGGCGAGCTTTACCTCGAACGGACAACTGATCGACGGCGTAAAAGCGGTTCAACTGACGACGGACGTCAACTATCTCGCCTACACGAAGTTGAACGCGAACGAAGCGATCTTTACAGGCGTCAAGAGGCACGACGAAAGAAACGGTACGCCCATCTATTTGCAGGCGTTGAACATTCCGTCCTATATCTTCGGAATGAAGATAATCGGCATTGAGGTCGATGTCGGGAACGATGATTATTGCGCGAATATGCAAGAGGTTAAGAGTCTCTTTATTCCGGATTCGGTCACCTATATCTCGTCGCACTCTTTCGGAATGACCCAGATCCGCGACGTCGTGATCCCGGGCACGGTCAAAGAAATCGGTTATAGAGCGTTCTGCCTCGAAGGCGGTAACGGAACCGGCTATATGGACGTCTATCTCGAAGGCGAACCCACCTTGTCCGGACTTTCGTTCGCGTTGGGTGCAAACCATACCGGCGTAACGCGCATCCATGCGGCGCCGTATGCGAACCTTATCAGTTACATCAACGTTTCGTCGATTTGGTATCAGTACGACATCGAGTTGTATGAAGTCATTAAGACCGAATACCTCGATTACTCGATCGTCAACGGCAGAGAGATCTCGATCAACGGTTTGAAGAACGCGGGCAAGTCGGAGAAGAATATCATTCTCCCGACCTACCTCCTCGGCAGAAAGGTTACGACCTTCGGGGACGGCGCTTTCGCGCATAACAAAGTGCTTGAAAAACTGCGCGTGCCGAAGTATTTGCATACGATCGGCGATTACGTGTTCGTCGGAACCTTCGAAAACATTCTCTATGCGGACGCCGTTTCGGATTACCCGATCTACTTCGAGGATCCCTCGATCGCAGAGTTCGAGTTCGATCGCGCGGGCGATGAAGATTTGATCGTTTTGCACGACAAATCCGTGAACGGATACTACTCCTCGATTTACGCGGTATTCTCCGTCCTCAATACCGACGAAGACGAGGACAGCTTCGTTACCGGCTTTACGATTCCGCAAACCGTCGAGTACATCGCGGAAGGCGCGTTTGCGACCGCTTACAACCTGTTCTCCTTCTCGAGTAACAGCGATTGCTTCTCCGCGCAATCGAAGACGAAGATGCTCGTCAAGTATGCGGAGAAAGTGAACGGACAGATCACCGAGGACGTTCCCAACGTCGTGATCGCGGTCGCTCGCTCGATCAAGGACGACGACTTGCATTGGCCGACCGGTAAGTACGAGATCGATCGCATCGGCGCGTACTCCTTCTACGGTGACACCGGTTTGGTAACGTTGAGTTACATTCCGTCTTCGGTTTACGAGATCGGAGTCGGCGCGTTTGAAAACTGCGTGAACTTCGAAAGCGTTTCGATGCCCGAATATCTGTCGGTCATTCCTGCGCGCCTGTTCTACGGTTGCGAGAATCTGACGAGCGTCAATATTCCGGACAGCGTCAACACCATCGGCGCGCACGCGTTCGGTAACTCCGGTTTGCAGACCATTACGCTCCCGAACCTCCTGTTCGATCTCGGCGAATCCGCGTTCGAAGGTTGCTTCGGCTTGGGCGTGATCTCCTTCGTGGATACCAACATTCAGTCCATCGGCAAGAACGCGTTCAAGGATTGCGTCAACCTCATTGATGTTGAGCTCGGAACGGTCGAAAAGATCGGCGAAGGCGCGTTTATGAACACCGCGATCAGAACGATCACGCTCCCGAGCGGCGTAACCGAGATCCCGGCTTACCTGTTTGCGGATGCGATCGATCTGCGCGAAGTTATCTCCGGCGAGATCACGACGATCGGCGCGTACGCCTTCAAGGGAACGACTTCGTTGACGAGATTGCCCGACACCTTTACCACGAACGTCAAGAAGATCGGCAGGGGCGCCTTTATGGAGAGCGGACTTACTTCCGTTACGATCCCGCAAGGATTGCTTGAAATCCCCGCGGAATGCTTTATGAACGCGAAGTACCTGACGAACGTGACGTTTACTTCGTCGCTCCGCTCGATCGGCGATTACGCCTTCTACGGTTGCGACGGTAGGATCGACGTCAGCACGTACTCGTCCATCGAATTGTCGGGCGGCGTCGTAACTCTCGTGGACGACGTGACCGATCCCGAGAACGTCCGCCGCGAAGACGTCAACGTAACGACGATCAGCAGCAACGTATTCAACGTGATCGTGGATGGTTATCCGATCCGTATGGTCGGCGATAAGATCGTCGTCAATAACCGTATGGTCGGCACCGCGTACGTGCACGAAGACACCGAGGAGATCTATCGCGTCGCCACGATCGGCGATCGCCTGCGCATCGTCCTCGACAAGAAAGAAACGGGCGATTACTTCTTGAAGATCTCCTTGATCGAAGGCGCCTACATGGTCGGTTCCAAGTTGAACGTCAGCTACGGCGTCCAGAAGGTTTCGCTCGGCATTCGCGTCAGCGAGATCGGCGACTATGCGTTCGCTTACAGCGCCGTTTCTTCGATCAACCTGACCGACAGCATCGAATCGGTCGGCGCGTATGCGTTCGCGTATAACGATTCCTTGCAAAGCGTTTTGATCGGTAGCCGTTTGCGCTATCTCGGCTCGGGTGCCTTCCGCGGAACGCCGAGGCTTTCGGGCGTCGACGTCAGCAAGAAGAACGAGAACTTTATGAGCGACGACGACAAGGTTCTCTACATGCGCGATCCCGACAGGGCGGGCAAGTGGATATTGAAGTTGTATCCGGCGGGTCGCGTACCCACGGGCAATGACGCTTCTTATATCGTTCCGAAGTACGCGAGCGGTATCGACGAGGGTGCTTTCGACAGCTGTCAGCTCCGCCACGTCATCATCACGGACGGCGTAAGCTTTATCAGAGCGGGCGCCTTTATGAACGCGGGCTTGCTTGAAACCATCTTCTTCGACGCGGATATCAGCGGATTGGCTTCCGACGTCTTCCAAGGAACGACCGTGAAGCTCGACGTTCCCTCTGGCGGAAACCTTGAAACGTATTGCGATCAAAATCAGATTACGTTCGTCACGCATACGCCGAAATCATTCTTCACCTATGAGACGAGCGAAACCACCGCGACGATCATCTCTTTGAATCATAATATGTGGTTGGAAGATCTCGAGATCCCGACCTACGTCGACGGTTGCAAAGTAACGAAGATCGGCGCCTTCGCCTTCCAAAACAGAAATGTCGCGGTCGTCAAGATCCCCGAGTTCGTCGAAGAGATCGACACGGGCGCCTTCTTCGGCAATCCGTTGCATTTCATTTCGATCGTCGGAAAGACCGAAGAGGTTCCTGACGAAAACGATACCTTAGGTTATTCTAAGAGGAACTACAACGATACCTTCGAAGTCGTGACGCATTATCACATCGGCTTCGAATACAACTATCTCATTAATAAGTCGACGAACACGTTACTGTATATTTGGTCGAACATAGGTATTGAAGAGTTCGATTTGCCGGAGGATATCACGACCATCGGTTACGGCGCGTTCTATAACACCACGTTGAACGTCGTCAACCTGCACGGCGCGATCAAGATCGAAGACAAAGCGTTCAGCGGCGCCGAAACTTCCGAGATCAACGGATTGTACGACGTAATGGCGGTCGGAGAAAAGGCGTTTGAAAACATGAATAGTCTGACTTCGATCTCGTTCGGAACGGGCATCTCTTCGATCGGAACGGGTGCGTTCTCGATGTGTAGAAACCTGACGGAGATCAACTTCGTTTCGTTCGGATCGGGCGAGAGCGTCGAGGTCGGAAACGACAACGGCTACTATCGCTTCGAGGACGGCGTCCTCTATAAGTACCTCGACGAAACGACGAAGAGCGTTGAGATCCACACGATTTTGGAGGCGTTCGAGTACATTCAAACGAATGCTTCCGTCTACGTTCTCCCGAGCAAGTTCGTGAATGAAGACGATGTGACCTATTACGTAACTTCGATCGGCGCCTATGCGCTCAGCAGTTTCTATTACCCGGTTGGAATGGGTAGGGGCGTCATCGTCGTTCCCGATAACGGAAAGAATCTGACCCTGTACGAAAGCGCGTTCGAAAACAACGACATCGGAGAAGTCCACTTCGAAGGGTTCGTTACGCCTTCCGTTGCGGACGGAACGAGGATCTTCCATCCCGACACGACCGTCTATTATCCGAGCGGCTCCACCGGTTTGGACGCGGCGCTCGAATCGGTGAACCACACGAAGATCGTTTTGATCACCGCGAAGGCGTTCCTCCGCTATTATCAGGGAACGATCGAAGGCGAATCCGAAAACGGCGAGATCGTGATCAGCGGCGTTACGGATACCTTTAAGGCGCGTACGGGCAGCACGCTCGTCGTTCCCGTCTATATCGACGGAATGAAGGTTACCTCGGTCGGAACTACTGCGGGTGAAAACTTCGTGAACACCGGACTCTCTTATCTTACGATCCTCGATAACGTAACGACATTGGCGCCGGCAACGTTTAAGAATTGTACGAGTTTGAGAACGGCTTCGCTCGGCGAAGGCATCACGATCATTCCCGCAAGCGCGTTTGATAACTGTCCTTCGCTCACGGAGGTTACGATGAGCGATAACGTTACCAAGATCAAAGACTTCGCGTTCAGAAATAATACGAACCTCAAAAAGTTGCCGGTCAAGATGAAGCTCGGCGCGAACGCGATGGTGAACGAAGTCGGCGAAAGCGCGTTCGAAGGATGTCAATCCATCGCGGATATCAAGCTTTGGGGCGTTATGGGCGAAGCGGGCGGCAAGCTCACGATCGGCAAGAACGCGTTCAAGAACGCGAACAACGCGGCGTTTACTTTGATCAACATTCCGAGCTACGTTTCCTCGATCGGCGAGGGCGCCTTCTATTCGAATCCCGCGCGCCTGCAATATATGCTGATCGAAGACGACCTCTGGAAAGGACTCGATGACACGAAAATGCGTCCGATCATCGATTACGCGGTCAGCCATCCCGAAGCGCAAATCATCAACCTGAATGGTGAGAATTCCGTCAAGGTCAGCATCCCGTCGAGCGCCGCGAACACGATCGCTTACTTCGACGCGATCGACCACGCAAGGGCGCACTGGAGCCTCTTTACTCCGATCGATTGCTTCAATTGGGAGTCGAGCGCGTATGAAGGAGAATCCTGTATCAAGATTTACAACATCTTGGATGACGCAACGGTGAGAGGATATCTCGAAGAATCGGACCACGTGTTGTACCTGCCCGAGTACGTGCAGGCGATGCCTGTCCGCGTCCTCGGCAGAGATCATGGAATCGACTTGGCATATGGCTTCTCGACGAGCGGAACCAACAATTTCGTAACGAAGGTCGTGATCCCCGATAACGTCAAGGTCATCGGAAACTATGCATTCAAAGGCTTTACGGCGATGACTTCCGTTGAGCTCGGCGAAAAGAGCCTCTTGACGAAGATCGGCGATTACGCGTTCCAGAACACCAAGATCCCGTCCTTTACGTTGACCGATCATTCGACGGTTGAGATCGGACAATATGCGTTCCAAGGTTCGACGACGTTGGAGACCGTTACGATCGGATCGGTTTCCGATGTCGGAACGCATGCGTTTGATGGCGTAACGAAGACCGACTTTACGGTCAAGTTCGGCTCTGCAACCAATATCGAAAGCTATGCGTTCTACGGCAGTAAGCTGAAATCGATAACGATCGAAAACGGCGTAAATATGATCGACGAACAAGCGTTCGCCGAGCTTACGACGCTGCAAACGGCAAGCATTACGTTTAGCGGTATGAACGGCATGATCGGCGAAAAAGCATTCTATCTCGATTCGGCTCTTTCCGACCTCAGTCTTATCGTCGGAACGGCAAGCGAGATCTATTCGATCGGAGCGTTTGCGTTTGAAGGAACGAGCGCAATCACGAAAGGATCGATCGGACAGAATATCAGCAATATCGGAACGAGAGCATTCTACGGCAGTAAAATTGCAGTCGTACCGACGAACGTTATGACGATCGGCGACAGCGCTTACGAAAACGCGACCGGCATTTCGAACGTCAACGTGCAATCGATCACAAGCGTCGGCAGAATGGCGTTCAAGAACAGTTCTATCAGGTCCTTCACCTTCGGCAGATACTTGACCACCTTCTATCCGGAAGACGAAAACGGAAGCGGGTCTTTGAGCGGAACGACGCAACTCGAAAAGATCGGAACGTTGGATCCGTCGGACGTCGCGAACTCCGAACTCCTTTACACGGCGGTTTCCGACGTAATGTTGAAGAAGACGGATAACGGCTATACCGCGATCAAGCGTGCGGAGCTCTCCAAGAAGACGCTGTCGCAAACGCTCGGCAATTTGGTTGATGAGATCGGTTACGCCGCCTTCCGCGGAACGCTGATCAATACGGAAAAGGATCAGGCAAACGGTATTCCGGAAATCAACCTCTCCGGCTTCGTTAGGATCTCCGTGATCGGACCGTACGCGTTTGAAAACTGCGTGGGTATCAAACAACTTACGCCCGCGAAATTCGGTAAGATCGCGGTTTGGACGAGCATCGGCGAGGGCGCGTTCAAGGGTACGAAGATCACGAGGATCGTCTTGCAAGCGCAAAGCCTTGTGATCGGAGCGAATGCGTTTAAGGGCATCACCACGTTGAAGGATGAAGCTTATCTCGAAGTCAAGAGCATTGAGCAGACTTCGTTCGACGGATGTAGCGGATTCTGCGTCTATCTGCCGCAGAAAGACACGGTCGTTCCGAACGATTCGTTCGACACCTGCGCGGTGTTTATGCCGAACAACCGTTCCGACGTTACGTTCAGAAGCAACTTAAAGTGCTCGATCGTCTGGCACACCCCGCTCGAATATTTGAAGACCGAGATGATCGACGGTAAGTCCTCCGCCTTTACCGGTTTGAAGGATACGGGAACCGCGACGATCCAAACGGTCGTTCTTCCGATGTACTCTTCCTGCAACGGCGACGGACAACTGATCCGTTTGAAGAAACTTCAACCGGACGAGAACAAGAGGCTTTTGGAAGCGGATAACACGAATTCCATTCCGGAGATTCAATGGATCTACTCTGCGAACAACGAATACGACATCACGGCGTTTACGCCGCCCGCAAATGGCACATTGATCGGAACGGACGTTGTGCAAAAGACGCTCACGAAAGGATCGGCGACCACGGTCGGTGCAAGAATCGCGTAAAAGGAGGGCAGTATGCAGAAATACAGTTATCAGGCGTTGACCCCGGAGGGTAAAACCGTCAAGGGGACGATGCTCGCCAACAACGACGAGGAATTAAAACAACTCGTCCAAAAGTCGGGCAACACGTGTATCAAGTACACGAAGGTCGCGAGCGATGCGGGCGAGGGCAGAGCGTTACCGAGCAAACAACTCGGAAACTTTTGCAGCCAGCTCGGCGCGATCTTGAGAGCAGGTCTTCCGCTTGCCTCCGCTTTGGATATGTTATTTGCCAAAATGGAAAAAGGCCCGATGAAGACTTCCGTCGGTAAAGTGTACGAGATGGTGCAGAAAGGTAACTCCCTGTCCGACGCGCTTTCCGCGCAGGGCAGGGCGTATCCGCCGCTTATGTTAAACATGATCAAAGCCGGCGAAATGAGCGGTGACCTCGATCGAACGCTCAACAAGCTTGCCGACCACTTCGAGAAAGAACAGCGCACGAAAAACGCCGTCAAGGCGGCGACCCGTTACCCGAAGATGCTTGCGATCATAACGCTCGCGGTCGTCGTGTTGATGGTTGCGGTCGTCCTTCCGAAGCTGACTTCCACGATGGATCAGGAAAAGTTACCGACCCTAACGAAAATCCTTCTCGGATTGTCCGATTTTATTATCGATAACTGGATCTTCCTCGGCGTCGGCGTCGCGTTTTTGATTATCGTTGTCCCGATGATCAAGAATATCGATAAAGTTCGCTATAATCTGGATAAATGGAAAACGACGATGCCGAAGGTTGGCAAACTGATGCGAATGATCTATACGGCGCGTTTCGCGCGTTCGCTCGCAACGCTGTACGACGGCGGTATCCAGCTCATCGACGCGATGCAGATGTGTACGGCGATCGTCGGTAACGTCTACATTTCGGATAAAATGGAAGAAGCGGTTTACCGCGTTAAAAAGGGTGAAACCATATCGAAAGCGATGGGTAGTATAAACGTTTTCGACCCGATGCTGACGAGCATGAT
>DBVY01000012.1:22202-22370 GCA_002308575.1 Christensenella sp. UBA1252 | reverse complement strand
TTCTTCGGCGCCGAGATCGCCGCAGGTAACGGCGGCGCCGTCCTCGTCGTAACCGACGATGATATTCGCCAAACGGCGCTTTAAGTCGGTCATATTTTCGGCAAGGCACAAGGTCGTCATAACTTCGGACGCAGCGGTGATATCGAAGCCGCCTTCGTGCGGTTCGCC
>DBVY01000012.1:0-22196 GCA_002308575.1 Christensenella sp. UBA1252 | reverse complement strand
CGGAGCGAGCGCTCGTTCATATCCATCGCGCGGCGGAACGTGATCGTCTTGATTTTCTTTTCGTTGCCGAATTTGATATGGTTATCGACGAGAGCCGCGAGCAGATTGTTCGCCGCCGTGATCGCGTGCAGATCGCCGGTAAAATGCAGGTTGATATCTTCCATCGGAAGCACTTGGCTGTAACCGCCGCCCGTGGCGCCGCCCTTGATCCCGAACACGGGTCCGAGCGAAGGCTCGCGAAGCGCCAAACAGCAACGCTTGCCGAGCAGCGCGAACGCGTCCGCAAGACCGATCGAAACGGTCGTCTTCCCTTCGCCGAGCGGCGTCGGATTGATCGCCGTTACGAGCACGAGTTTTCCCCTCTTCTCGCTCGGTTTTTTCAAAACCTTCGCCTTGTACTTGCCGTACGGTTCGAGATCATCCGCAACGAGCCCAAGCTGCCGCGCGATCTCCGAGATCGGGCGAAGCTTAACTTCTCTTGCAATTTCAATATCGCTTTTCACTTTATCCTCCTTCGGCAAAGCCGAATCGTTAATGTCCGCAATGGGACGGGAATTTGATCTTGTCGCTTTGGATCGCCATTTTATCGCCCTGCGCCGCGAACCCGAATTTCAAAAAATAATCGCTGACGTACGCAACCTCGAAAACGGGGAGCGAACGCGTGTAGGCGTCCATGACCGCGCGGGTCAGAAAATCCCCGAAGCCGTTTTTGCGAAACGCGGGAAGCAGACAGACCGCTTCGAGCCGCGCTTTATCCTCGCCGAACGAAACGCGCGCCGCGCCGATCAAAGCGCCGTCCGAAAAAAGCCCCACGTCGATCCCCGCAGGCAAAAGCGCGCCGGGGGCGACCTCGGCGTAGATTTTTTCGCATTCGTCCGATAAACAAGGCTTTACGTGAAGCATATTTCTCCTATGCGGTATCCTGCCGCATTTATTATCATAAACGCGTTTTTTCTATTTGTCAAATTACTTACTAATATATAAATAATCTGCGCGCGAATTGCCGCCTCGTAAATTCTCGCTTCGCTCCGCGAATTGCAAAATCGAATGAAATCATAGGATCCTTTTTCACGGAGCGGAGAAGATCTCCGGAGCGAGAAGCGATGAAAAAACGCCGCAGGCGCGTACTCATTCGTGCGTGATTTCGCCGTCACAAAGGCAGAAAAGACGCAATTATGCCGTTATACGCGCGAAACCTGAGCGCGGATAAGGGGTTCAGATGCGAGGCGCAATGAAAAAATGCCGCAGGCGCGTACTCTTTCGTACGTAACTGCGGCATTTTGAATTGCAACAAAGCAGATGTGCCCTTATCCGCGCTCAGCGTTCTTCGCGGAAGTAGTTCATACCCAAAGATGCAGGCGGTTGCGCCTTCTTGCTCCCGACGATACTCGTTATGATCAAAACGATGATCGTGATCACGTAAGGAATGGTTTTAATGAGTTCGGTTTGCGCAAACGACACGTTTATATACGCCGCCGCAATGTACAATCCGCCGAAGATCACGGAACCCAAAATCGAAAGCGCCGGACGCCAAACGGTAAAAATAACAAGCGCGACGGACAACCAGCCGAAGCCTTCGAGAATGTATTCCCAGTTTCCGCCCATATATTCCATAATCGTAAAGTGCCCGCCGATCGCGGCGATCGCCGAACCGATGATCGTTGCGATATAGCGATACGCGGTTACGTTGATACCCGCCGAGTCCGCCGTCGCGGGATTTTCGCCCACGGCGCGCAGGTGCAACCCAACGCGCGTTCGATTTAAGACGATCTGCGTAACGATCGCGATGATGATCGCAAGGTAAAACAACAAGCCGTGCGACAAGAATATCTTTACGAACCAATTCTCGCTTTGGATTTGGAAGAGCGACGCAAAGATCTTGCTGGTTTTTCCGACGATCAGCGCCGCTTCCCCTTTCTGCGTCATGATATAACCCGCCAAACCTACGCCCAACGAAGTCAGCGCAAGACCGGTCACGTTTTGATTGGCGCGCAAAGTAACGGTCATAAAGCTATACAGCAAACCCATCAAGCCGCCCGCAACAATCGTCGTGAGAAGCGGAAGGAAAAGCAATAAAAAGGTCGAATAGATCTTCGCTTTCAAAAGATAGTAGACAGTGACGCACCCGACGGCGCCGCCCACGCTCATAACGCCCGGGATCCCGAGGTTCAGGTGTCCGCTCTTTTCGATAACGATCTCTCCCGTGGACCCGTAAAGGAAAGCCGCGCTTAATTTCAATGCTTCGGATAAAAAAGGTACGATCATACGTTTTCCTCCTTTGCCGCGTCGGCGGACGCGTCTTCGCTCGCAGTCAACGCCGTTTCCGCGGTCGTCGAACCCGTCCCGATCGGCGTTTTCGGAGCTTCCGCGTGATGGCGGAAGACAATTTTATAGTTGATAAAGAACTCACAACCTATGATCAAAAGGAACATAAGTCCCGTAACGACTTGCGAGAAGAAAGAGGTCGTGATGCCGCCTTTGGTCATGATCTCGTCCGTTCCCGCGGAGAGGAAGACGACCAGCAAGGACGTAAAGATCATTCCGACCGGGTTGAATTTCGCGAGCCACGAAACGAGGATCGCGGTAAAGCCTCTGCCGCCCGCCGATTCGCTGGTCAACGAATGGTTGATACCCGAAACGAGAAGGAAGCCCGTAACGCCGCAGATGATACCCGAGAGAATCAAGGTGCGGATAATGACCTTTTTAACGTTAATACCGATATAACGAGCGGTATTCTCGCTCTCGCCGACGACGGTGATCTCGTAGCCGTGTTTGCTGAAACGCAGATACGTATACATCACGGCCGTAAGCACCAACGCCACGATAATGCTGAACCAAAAATTCTCGCCCGCGATCGTGGGAAGGTTGCCGTAATGCATCGTGGGCAAAACGCCCGTTCCGCCCGGAACCCAGACTTTGATCGTATACTCGATGATACGAACGGAAACATAGTTCATCATCAAGGTGAATAGGGTTTCGTTCGTGTTCCATTTCGCCTTAAAGAGCGCGGGGATCACCGCCCAGATCGCGCCGCCGAGGATCGCGCACGCCAGCGCAATGAAGATCAAAACGACGTTATTGATCTTGCCGCCCAAATAATACAGGCAGACCATACAGCAATAGGCGCCCATCAGCACCTGCCCTTCCGCGCCGATGTTCCAAAACTTCATTTTGAACGCGGGAGTCACGGCGAGTGCGAAAAGCAGTAAGATCGCGAGATCGCGCAGAAGCACCATCACTCTGTATTGGCTGCCGAAAGCGCCTTCGAACATATACCGATACGCGTCGGTCGGGAAGATCCCGAGGAAGGCGTAGATCAAGATCCCGATCAACAGGAAGCCGCCCACGATCGCGCCGCCGCGGATCGCCCAAGCTTGCCAAGCGGGAACGTTTATCCTCTTAACGAGATGGAAAAGAGGTTCGCGCGTTTTCTTTTGTTCAGTCATTTTCTCCCTCCTCCTTTTCGTCGTCGTTTTGTTTCTTGCCGAGGGCATCGGCAAAGAGCTTCGAATCCTCTACGGACGCACGGCTGAGCATCATCAAACCGACTTCTTCCTTGGTGACCGTGCGCGCGTCCACGATGCCCGCGACCTTGCCGCCCGAGAGGACGACCAAGCGATCGGACAAGGCGAGCAACACGTCGAGGTCTTCGCCGACGAAGACGACCGCGACGTTCTTTTCCTTTTGTTGGTTCAAAAGGTTATAGATCAAATAGGAAGAATTGATATCCAAACCGCGCACGGGGTACGCCGCCATCAAAACCTTCGGCGACGAGGATATCTCACGCCCGACAAGGACTTTTTGGACGTTACCGCCGGACAAACGGCGCACGGGCGTCATGTCGCTCGGCGTTACGACTTCGAGATCGCGAATGATCGTGTCGGCGAGGTTCTTCGGTCTCTTTTTGTTAACGAAAACGGATTTTCCTTTGCGGTAGCTCCGAAGCGCCATATTGTCAACGATGCTCATATTGCCGACAAGACCCATATTCAAGCGGTCTTCGGGAACGAAGGAAAGTTTGATGCCGAGCTCTTGGATCTCGCGCGGGGTGCGATGCCTGAGGTCGATGATCTCGTCCTCGTAAAACAGGATCTGCTCCTTGTTGACGAGTTCGACGATCTCTTTTTTGCGCTTCCCTTTCAGATCAACTTTCTCGCCGTTCGGATAATGGAAAAACCCTTCCGCCGCCATTCTCTTGATCTTTTTCAGGCTGTGGTGGAAGAAGGTGACGGGCTTATTCTTCTTGGGATTGTGGAAAATAATGTCGCCGCACTCGACCTTTTGCAGTCCGGCGATGCCCTCAAGGAGCTCCTTCTGCCCGTTGCCCGAAATGCCCGCGATACCGAGGATCTCGCCGCCGTTTACGGTAAAGGAAACGTCGTCCACCGCGTTGATACCGTCACGATTCTTGACGGTCATATGCTCGATGATCAAGCGGGGTTTGGGATCCACGGGATCCTTTCTCGCGATATTTAAATCCACCTTTTTACCGACCATCATTTCGGTCAGCTGTTTTTCGTTCGTTTCGCGCGTGTTGACCGTTGCGATATGCTCGCCCTTTCTTAAAACCGCCACGCGATCGGAGATCTCCATGACCTCGTTCAGTTTATGGGTAATGATAACGACGGCTTTACCGTTTTCGCGCATAATACGGAGCACTTCGAACAGTTTCCGAATCTCCTGCGGCGTCAAAACGGCGGTCGGTTCGTCCAAAATCAGGATCTCCGCGCCGCGGTACAAGGTTTTTATGATTTCGACCGTCTGTTTCTCCGAAACGGACATCTCGTATATTTTCTTACTCAAATCGAGTTGGAATCCGTAGGTATCCACGATCGCCTGCAATTTCTTAACGCGCATGGCGGAAAGATAATTGAATTTGGCGTGCTTCCAAAGCTTGATCCAACCCAAGGAACCGATATGCAAGAGCGCGCGATTGAAGACGCCCGTCTCTTTTCGAACGATCTCGCCGTATTCTTTTGTAAAACGCGAGCCGCCTTCTTCAAAATAGGTTTTTTCTTGCGCCTTCAGCGCCTTAAATTGACCCTTGTATTTCTTTTGCAAGCGCTTATACTCTTTGCGCAAATTGAATTCGGGCATTTTTTCGCCCAAAATAATGTTGTCCGCGGCGGTAAAAACGTCCACCAACTTGAAATGTTGATGGATCATACCGATTTTATAGCGGAACGCGTCCTTCGGATTTTTGATCGTGACCTCTTCCCCGTTTACGAAGATTTGCCCTTCGTCCGGATAATAAATCCCCGCGATCATATTCATTAAGGTCGTCTTGCCGCACCCGTTTTCTCCGAGGACGGACAAAATTTCCCCTTTGCGAATTTCAAGACTTACGTTTTTATTCGCAATCACCGAGCCAAAGGTCTTGGTGATATTTTTCATTTCGATTGCGTTTTCCATTTAAAAAATGACTCCGATGGAACACAAACGCCTCTCGCAAGAGCGAGTCCTGCGAGAGGCTGTGTTAATTCGGTTAATTGGTTGATTTAAGGAATTAGTCCTCGTCGCCGGGGAGAAGAACCGGGTTACCGTCCTTATCCGCCTCGAAGACTTTGTTCAACAACTTGATGCCGTCGATCTGCGCGTCGAAAGAAGGCGCGGACGCGGTGGAAGACTCTTGGTAAGCGCCATTCTGAACGAGTTCGCCGGTGAGTCTGTTGCCGCCAACGGTGAAGGTGGTAACGTCGAAGACTTTCAACGAGCCGTTGATGATCTTCGTACGAGCGTCAACGATCGCGTCAACGGTGCCTTCCGCGATCGCGTCGCCGTTCAAAGCGGTCAACGCAACGGAGCCGTTCTTCAAAGTGCCGGTGTAATCGGTGCCAAACGCTTCACCCTTCGAGGTCTTCGCGATGATGTACTTCACATACGGAGTCCAGTTGATACGGCTGGAAACGAGGAAGGTGTTGGGGCAGGAAACGATCGTGCTGCCGTTGTAAGAAACGTTGGGAACGCCCGCAGCTTCGCAAGCGGAAGGAGCGCCCATGGAGTCGGCGTGCTGGCTGATCAAAGCGCAACCGCGGCTGATCAAAGCGTTCGCCGCATTCTTTTCGGCGGTGATGTCGAACCAAGAACCGGTGAACTTAACGTCCATCGTGAGCTTGTTGCCGAGACCCGCTTCTTTCTGGTTCAAAGCATACTTCGCACCGAGGAAGAAAGAGGAGTAACCGGAGATAACTTCCGCATACGTCCAAGCACCGACGTAACCCATCTTGTAGTTTTGCTTGTCGGCAGCCTTGTCCTTGTTGATCTCGTAAAGCTTCAAACCTGCGGCGATACCCGCGAGGAAGCGGCCTTCGTAGATGGACGCGAAAGCGTTATGATAGTTGGCAAGGTTCTCGATCGCAGCCTTGTAACCGGTCGCATGGCAGAATTGAACGGTGGGGTTCTCTCTTGCCGCTCTGAGCATGTAATCCTCATGACCGAAGCTATCCGCGAAGATCACGTTGCAGCCGTCCTTCCTGATGAGGTCGGTAGCGACTTCGTAGCACTTTTCGCCCTCGGGAACACCGGTCTTGATGATCAACTGACCGTCCGCCATGCCAAGCTCTTTGACCGCCGCCTTCGCCGCATTGATGAAGTTGAGGTCGTAGGTGGACTCGGTGCCGTGCAAGCAGATCATACCGATCTTGAAGCTGCCGGCAATGTTGACATTGGAGTAATCCATATCGGGCGTCAGGGTCAAAGCGGGAAGCTCGACTTCTTCTGCGTCCTTAATGTCGTTGTTGCCACAAGCGACCATTCCGACTGCGACAGCCGCAACGAGTGCGAGTGCCATAATAATGGTGAGTAACTTTTTCATATTTTTTCCTCCCTGCCTTTCGGCAAAATTTATCCGAAGATGATCTCGTTCGCGCTCATTTTTTGAATGCGCGCAAGCGAATAAACGGGCACGCCTTTCTTTTCGATGAGCGCCCTGCCGCCCTGCTCCTCTTTTTCGATCGCCACGGCAAAGCCGACCGGGGTCGCGCCCGCCTGCTCGATCAGAGAAAGAAGCCCGATCGCCGCGTTTCCGCTTGCGAGAAAATCGTCCACGACGAGGACTTTATCCCCCTCGCCGATGTATTCCGCGGAAACGAGGACGGTATTTTCCGTCTTATGCGTAAAAGAAAACACGGGCGCCGCATACACGCCGTCCGCGATATTGACCGATTTATGTTTTTTCGCAACGAGAACGGGCACGTTCAAAGCTTGCGCCGCCGCAAAAGCAACGGCAATGCCCGAAGATTCAACGGTCAGAACCAAAGTCGCGCCGCTCTTTTCGAACTTGGACGCGATATCCTTTCCGAGCGCGGTAAGAAGCGCGGCGTCCAACCGGTGGTTCAGAAACCCGTCCACCTTCAAAACGCCTCCGTCCAAGACCTTACCTTCTTTCAGAATTTTCTCTTCCAGTAATTTCATATGACCGCTCGCTTTTGCCCGCAAAAGAATAATCAAAAAAGCAAGTTAAACCTTAACTTGCTTGCCAATCAACCTCGAAACGGCGCTAAATGAAAGCGCGTCGATCCACCAATAGTCGCACGTTCAGGCTGTGCGGTAGAAACTCTAAGGGCCGTTTATCCTTGATTATATTGGCAATATTCTTTTGTGATTTTATTGTAATATATCTTTCCTTTCGTGTCAAATAAATACGAGCGGAAACGCAAATTTTTTTCCACCGAAAATTTCTTTCCGCGCGCGCACGCGCGTAGAATAATAGGATTCGCCCGAAATTCGCCCATTTTACACGCCCGACTTCTTCCTCGAAAACGGCGGTTTTTTCGAGCGAAATCGCAAAAAAAAGATCTCGATCGCGAGGACTCGCGACCGAGATCGAAAGGGATAAAATTTCGCTTTATTCCGCCGAGAAGCGAATGCGGATATCGCCGGTGTCGGTGTCGACTTTGACGTTCTTCGCGCCGCCGACGTAAGACTTCGGAGAAACGCTGCCCGTGTCCGTAGAGAGCAAGCAGGTGTAGTCCTCTTTATGCCCCGCAAGCAAGAGTTTTACGTCGCCCGTATCGGAATTGACGGTAATCGAATTCGCCGTAAGCGCCCCGTCGGCTTTTACGTCGCCCGTGTTCGTCTTGCCCTCGAAGGTTTCGGTCGTTACGGCGGCGGTGATCTTGATATCGCCCGTGTTCGTTTCGAGCTTGACCGCTTTTGCCGAAACGGCAGCCCCGATTCGGCATTCGCCCGTACTCGCCTTGAAATGCAAGGTTTCCGCAACCGTCAGCGAGCCCGAGATCTTTAAGTCGCCTGTATGCACGCGGATCTCAACGCCCGCGTCCACGGTGACCGCGCCGAGGAAGCAAACGTTGCCCGTGTCCGATTTTAAGTTCAGCGCGCTGAACGCCCACTCTTTTCCGCTTTCGCCGAGTTTGATATCGCCCGTGTCGACGTCCGCGGACACTTCGACCTTCTTTCCCGCAGGCAGGGAGATCACGAAGGTCTTCGACGTCGTAACGCCCATATCCATATGCCATTTTTTGACTGTGTTCGCGGTCAAATTCAGCGAGCCGTTCGCAACCGTCGGCTCGAAAGAGGTCAACAAATTGCCCTTTTTATCGAACTTGTTGTAATAAAGGATGTGGATCTTATCGTCCTCGGACGTAACGAACGAGAAGTTTTCGGTGTTTGCCTTTATCGCGATCTTCGAAACGCCTTCGGCGGCGGTTTCAAAGGTCTTTTCTTCGTAGACGACGTTGGAGAGCGCCGAAAAATCCCATCCCGTTTTCGCCATCGCGATCGTAAACACCGTGCCGCCGAGGAGCAGCAAGCAAACGCCCACGATCAACAAAATCATTATCGTTTTATTCATTTTGATTACCTCCGAACGTAGATCGCGATCAAAAGCTTTTTCATGCCGATCGCCGTATATTTCGTTGCGTACGCAAAGCCGATGCAGAGCAAGATCCCCAAGCCGCTCATCGCGATCCCCGCGCCGACGTAAGCAAGAAGCCCAATGCCCGAGGCGACTCCCATAATGGGCGCACCGATCGCAAACCCGACTCCGCCGATCGCGATTCCGAAACCGCTTGCCGTAACCGCCGCAAAGGCTACGAGAACCGAAAACAGCACCGAGAACAGCGGCAGGATCAGGATCAAAGTCACAAACCCAAGCCCGACGAGTTCGGCGGGCGAATAACGCTTCACGATCTCGCCGACGCCCGGCGTTTCCTCTTCCGCCCTGTCTTCGAGGCGGACGCCGTTTGCCAAGGCGACCCTTCTCGCGCATTCCCGAGGCGAACCGAATTCCGCAACGATCGTTTCTTCGCTCTCGCCGTTCGCCTGCTTTTCATCCTTCATTTCGCGGTAGTATTCGAGCGTGCGTTCGCATTCGATCCGCGATACCACGTGAAGCTCTTTTCTTAAAGCTCGCTCCCATGCTTTATAGGTCATCATTCTCTCCCCCTTAACAGAAAACTTTTGATTTTATCGAATTGATCCATGACTTCAATGAAATCGTCGATCCGCTTTTTGCCCTCTTCCGTGATCGAGAAATAGCGCCGCAATCTGCCGTTATAGGCAACCGTTTTCGTTTTGACCGCTCCGCTTTTTTCGAGTCTGCGCAGGATCGGGTACAACGTCGATTCCGATATGACGACGTGCGGCGCAAGATCGGATATGATCTTGTATCCGTACGACGGCTCCTCCTCGATCGCCGACAGCACGCAGATTTCCAATAGTCCTTTTTTCAGTTGCGCGTCCATGCTTCACCTCGATACTGCTCTTTGCACCATATTATACATTGCACAGTATTCGCCGTCAAGGGTTTTTCGAAAATTTTTTCGGAAAAATTCAAAATCATCAAGAGAAAAACCGGCTTGCGAAGCAAGGATCGGCGCCGAGGGGCATTGACGGACCGCGCGATCTCGATTATAATAAAAAAAGCGGCGCGGAAAACCCCCTGCCGAAACGCTTAAACGAAAAAAGGAGAAACAAACATGACTGAAAAGAATAAGTACGCGGGAACGCAAACCGAAAAGAACCTCGAGGCGGCGTTCGCCGGCGAATCGCAGGCAAGAAACAAGTACACCTATTTCGCTTCCGTTGCGAAAAAGGAAGGTTACGAGCAGATCTCGGCGCTGTTTTTAAAGACCGCGGAGAACGAAAAGGAACACGCGAAACTTTGGCTCAAAGAGCTGAAAGGGATCGGCAGCACGGCGGAAAATCTTGCCGCCGCCGCGGACGGCGAAAACTACGAATGGACGGATATGTACGAATCCTTCGCAAAAACCGCCGAACAAGAAGGCTTCCCCGAGCTTGCGAAGCGCTTCCGCTTGGTCGGCGCGATCGAAAAGCACCACGAAGAGCGCTATCGCGCCCTTTTGAAAAACGTGGAAACCGCCGCGGTCTTTGAAAAGAGCAGCGTAAAGGTTTGGGAATGCCGCAACTGCGGGCATATCGTCGTCGGCGAAAAAGCGCCGGATATCTGCCCGACCTGCGCGCACCCGCAATCCTATTTCGAGATCAACTGCGAGAATTATTGATCCTTATCTCAAACGAAAAAGGGCGACGAATTCCGTCGCCCTTTTTTACGCGTTTTTACGCAAGATCTATTTCAAAATCCCGCTCTCTTCTTCCTCGGGTTCCGATTCCGCTTCGAGCGGGGCGAATATTCCCTTACGGGATCCCTTATTGATAAATGCGGAATTTGATCTTTCTGTCGGCTTTTACTTGGTAAAGCGCGATATCCGCTTCTTTGAAAAGCTCGGAATAGTTCTTTTCAACGCCGTTATAGAACGCGATGCCCATACTAACGCTGACCTTCTCGCCTTCTTTCGGCAGTTTTATATACTTGGAAGCGCCCTCGGCGATCTTGAGCGCGACGGATTCGGCAAACGCGACTTCGCCTTGGTCTTTGATAAAGATGATGAATTCGTCGCCGCCGAAGCGCCCGACGATCTCGCCCCCCGTAAACATTTCGAGCAAATAGTCGCCGAGTTGGCGGATCACGGTGTCGCCGATGTCATGCCCGTAAGTGTCGTTGATCTTTTTAAAATGATCGATGTCCAAAAGGATCATCATCGCTTTCTTTTCCTTTGCGTCGCTTGCCAAAAAAGCGTTGATCGCCGCCGTCAGCGCGCCTTTGTTTTTAAGACCCGTCATATCGTCCGTGTCCTTTTGAATGTTGATCTTTCTCGTCAAGACGAACTCTTTGATGCGAATGGAATTGGCGACGACGTGCAAAAAGATACCGACGAACCAAAAGATGATGACGTTGGTTCGATCCATGACCCAAATCTCATAGGGTTTAACGAAGTACATCCAAACGAGGAAGACGACGGACGCCGCGGTCAGCTCGATCGCCATAAAGTAGGGGCGGTCGATCATAAACATCGGCGTGATCAACAAAAGCACGACGAAGGTCGTGGCGGGAATGTCCGGCTTGTTCTGCGTGATCAACGCGCTGAACAGGAACAGCATCGAGATCGAAAGATAGATGATCAACTGCGCGATCAAAGAATCCTTTTTCAGGAAAAAGAAAGAAGCGGTCGCCGCCGCCGAATAGATGAAAAGCGCCAAATAAAAAATCCGATTCGGGAAAAACAATTTGACGAGCAAAGAAACGACGAACAAAAAGGCGAACGAGCCGAGCATCATAAAATGCAGGATCTTCCAAACCTCGTAATTCGAGGCGTAAGCGCCCTTTTTCAGTTCTTTGAATTCTTCTTTTTCGACTCCGCAATAACAAACGTAATTACGGACTTTTTTCAAGAAATTCATTTGCTTCCCTTCTCTTTTGCCCGCGCGCCGACTCAAAAAAAGCGGCTTCGCCGAGCGAATTTTTCTGCTGTCATGGTAGGCGTCAAAACGATGACGTATATATATTATACATTTTTTTCGTAGAAAAGTAAAGACGCAAAAAAACGCGCCCGTTTTCCCTTGCCTTACAGCCCCAGCTTCGCCTTACTCTTTTTGAAGATCTTTTGGATCTCGCGGAATTCGAAATAATTAAAGCAATGCTTCTCGATCTTGATCTCTTTGAGGCGGTAATCCCCGCCGATCGCGTCGATTCGGATCGTGTACGGCGCGTTTCCGTCCGAGGGCGTATAAGAGATCGCCTCGACCTCGCGAAACGGCAACGTAAACACTCTTTCGATTCCCTGACCGCGCCCGAGCGGACGATCGATCGAAAAATAATCGTTGTAGCCGCGATTATCGGGAGATCTCTGCAATTGAAGCAACAATTTTTGATCGTACCCTTCTATGTTGATCCAAAATCTGTAATCGTTTTTCTCAATGAAACACATCGCCGTTTTCTCCTTTCCTTTCTTTTTTCATTATACCGCCACGATCCCTTGGGGTCAACCGTTCTCGCCGCGCCCTTAAAAGAAAGAAGCCGTCAAAACGTTTGACGACTTCTTTTTCGTTTATAGGCTTTGATCAATTCGCCATCAGCGTGTTGATCAACCCGCCATCAGCGTGTTGATCAACTCGCCCGTTTCTTCGGAGAGGATTTCGAGTGGGAAACGCATCGACGGGCCGACGGAAATGACGACCCAACCGGGATCTCCGCGTTCCCAAACGCCAATCAGGTTCACATACCCGTCGAGCGCGATATCGGCCAAGGTCGAAAATGCGCCTTCTATTTCCACATAATAGAACTTCCTGAGGTTGCCGATCTCGGTCAGCACGAGCAAGGTGCAATACGTTTTTCCTTGCGCTATTATGCAGAAGTACACGGGTTTGCCGTAGCTTTCCACCCAAGCGCCGTTCTTTTCCTCAAAGGCGACGACGCACTCTTCGCCGCAGTAAATGCAAAGATAGCCGTCCGTATCGAGCGCCCAAGTATAGATCATATCGGGCATTCTTACGAAGAGCGCTTCGATCGTTTGCGCCGTGGCAGCCTCCGCCGTGTTGAAGAGGAACGCGGCGTTTACGCCGCCGACTTCGGTAAAGACGTATACTTCGAAAGCGTTTTCACCCGTTTGACGATTCGCGAAATAGATGACGTCGCCATACGTGCGCGTCCATTGCTCGTCGCCGTTTCCGTCCGTCACGACCTTCCAAACGCCGGTCAAAGCGCCGTCGAAGGCGTACTCGAACACGAGATCTTCCGACCTCACCCACGTTCCCCAAAGCTCGCACTCGGGGTTGATCAGGACCGCAGCGGCATCCAATTCCTCATAGTAGAAGCGGATCAAGCCTTTGTTTCCGACGAGCACGTAAGCGGTCGTAACGTTCTTGCCTTCGCCTTCGTCGTACTCGACCACGACGCGCTCCACCGTGATCGGAGCCTTGGTAACGACGCCGTTTCCGTCAACCGCAAACGCAAGCACGTCGCCGTAGTCGAAACAGACGTAAAGGTAATCGCCCTCTTTCTCCCAGCGCTTCGCCGCGTCGCATTGTCCTTCGTAACCGTTCAGCGCGGTGGGCGCGATCTCGTAAGGAATTGCCCACCCGTATTTGCCGAGTACGTAGAAGCCGACGGTTTCCCACTTGGGATCGTTTTCGGTGCCGTAATTCTCGCCGTACACGTAAACCGGATCGCCGAGCTCGGGGATCGAGAGCAAGTGCCCGTCAAGAACGAAAATACCGTAAATGCTCTCGGCATATCCTTCTCTCTTATTCAGAACGTACAGATAATCGCCGTACGTTTCGGCGCGGAACGTCGAGCCCCCAAAGCCGGGATCGCTCGCCAACGCGTGCAAAACCGTCGTTTCGTCAAACAAGCCGTCGAAGTACCGCACGGTGATCTTGCCGTTTTTCTCCGCATAGAGGTAACCCGCTCTTTCTCCTTCGTTCGTTTCGTAATACCAATTTTGCAAGCCCGGATAATAAGTTAACGTTTCGTTCTGATCGTAATAGAAGATGCCCGAGTCGATTCCTTCGAGCGTAATACCGTCCCATTCATCGGTGACCGCGAACGTGACGGTCAAGAACGCATCCATATGCGCCGCCCTGAATTCGGCGTCCAAGAGCTCGCCGAGCGTAAAGGGTTTCGCGGGCGTTCCCTGCGCCGTAACGCGGTACGCGTACGTGCGCCTTCCGCGGGGATCCCCCATATAATCCGTAATGAACACGGTCGTCGTCGTGTACACGTCGTATTTCGAATCGTACGAATAGAAATAGAAATAATTCCAAAAATCGTAGTTTTCATGTTCGCAAACGCCTTCAAGGGTCCTCGACTCCAAACGCGTAAGCGTTCCGTTCTCGTTGATCAAATACAAATAGCTCCCGAAATACGTCACGCTTTCGAGGATCGCTTCCGCGCCTTCATACGCGGTCCATTCGGTGCCGAGCAGCATCGGAGTAGCCGCTCCGACGTTCTCTTTCGTCAAAGCGCCTGCGTAATGAAAGGAGACCTTTCTGCCGTTCAGAACGTTGAACGTGACCGTTTCCCAAACGGGGTTCTGCTCTTCCCCTGCGTTGAAAACGCAAAGGTACTCGATCTCGCCCGTCATCATCTTCAAAGCGTTTCCGTTCGGAAGAATCTCGAACAGCACGTTTTTCAGATCGAAACTTTCCACGATGCGGATCCTCGTTTCTTGTTCGTTATCAAACGCCCAAATGCCCACGTATTCGCCGTCCTCGCCCGGAACCGTTTCGACTGTGAACGCACCCTCGAACCAGATCACGCGCAGCACGCCGCCCGCGTCGGTAAAGACGAGCGTCTCCGCCTTTTCCTCTCCGTCAAAGAGGCTCACCGTCGTAAAGACGTACTGCGCCGTGCCGTTTTGGAAGAGCATCAATTCGCCGGTCGCTTCGTCTTTGATTTCAAAATACGTTTCGACGCACTTGCCCAACGTTTCGTCGTAGGGATAGTACTCGATATAGAAGTCTTTTCCGGTTTTCACGTACACGTTTTCAACGTATTCGATCGCGTCGATCAGCAAGCACTCCTCGATCGTGTGCAAGCCTTCGTAAACGTAGCAACACAAATAGTTGATCGTATAATCTTCGCCGGGCGTCGCGAACAAAAGCGTGTAATCCTCTCCTTGATAGTAGTATGACGGATGAAAGATCTCGTACGTGATCGTTGCGTAGAGCGTCTGCCCGTAGAAATAGGACGTTTCGGGGATCGTAATGCGCAGAGAATAAACGCCCGGTTTCATCGGAAGGGTTGCCGTGTACGCCGAATCTTCGGCGGCAAGCGGTTTATAATTCACCGTGCCGGGGAATATGTCCCATTCATCGTCTGCTTTCACCAAAGACACTTGATACTCCGCCTTAAACGGTTCGCCGACGCAGTATGTATACTCGGCGGCGTACGTATAGGCTTCGCGCATCATTTTTTTCAATTCCAATTCGCAAGTCGCTTCGCCGGCTTTGAACGTGCTCGTTTCGGCTTGCTCGCAACGGACGTGATATTTGCCCGCCGTCGTCGGCGCCGTTGCGGTTTCTTCGCCGTCGTCCGCCGTTCCGAACACGCCGTCCGCGCCGTAAGACACGTACGTATACGTCAACGCGCCGCCGCTGACGCCGTGCGTGCCGAACATCGTGACGTTGACGTAGTTTTTGGGGTTGCTTTCCATTTCCGCCTCGAAGAAGCCCGTCGTTTGATTATAGCCGGTCGCGTTGGTATCGAAGGCAATGAGCGCCTCGCCTTTCTCGATCTCGAAATCCACGTAAATGGCGTTCGCCGCAAAATGGTACTTATTGGAATTGACGTACATTTTGCAGGTGTATTGTCCGACGGCAGTGGGTTTCGTGCTCGAATAGCTTCCCTCGCCGCCCACGCCTCTTTGCTTGAAAAGCGTAACGACGCTGTCGTTCGCCTCGAAGAGGTGGATCGGCATATTGCCGCCGTAAATGCCGTTCTCGCTCGGGCTGTTGCCCATTCCGATCCTCTGATCGGAAACGGTCTTCGGCGCGTCGATTTTCGTCGAGCCCGCATCGTAACCGAAAAGCGTGTCGAGGCTGCCGGTAAAGGTCAGCGTGGGCGTCACTTTTACGATATGCAACGTAACGCAGACGTTAGCTTGTGCGTCGTGGTTCGCGTCGCCGGGGCAGGTTACGTACGCGTTTTGGTGACCCGTGCAATCGTAGTACGCCGCATTATCGGAGGCGAATTGCAGTTGCGAAGCGGGCTTAAAGGTGTTTCCGTCCTTCCAAGACCAGCCTTCGGGCAAAACGGAATTCGGAATGATCTCCGCGATCGTCGCGTCGCTGTCGTATGCGTAAAGGCTGAAATAGGTCGGCGCGGCGTAATGCGCTTTCGCAACGGCGATCGTCAGGTCGAGCATGACCGTCTTATAGTTGACGAGGTCGCTCGGCAAAAAGGTCGCGGCGTGCGTGCGGTCGCCCGCGTCGCCGACGTACGCGTCCGTTCCTTCATCCCACGCCCAGCCTTCGGGAAGTTCGACGTCCGCTAACGTCTTTTTATACATAGAGGTCAATCCTGCCGGAAGCACGTACGACGGATCGAAGATCTGACGGATCGTAAACGCTCTCGTTGCGATGCCCGTATCGAAATTCGCGTCGCCCACCACGATTACGCGCACGACGTACTCGCCCGCGTCCGTAGGCGCGGTCGTGGTGTACGTATTGTCGCCCGCCGAAGCGCGTTTATATTCGATCGTAACAGGGCCCGTGCTCTCCTTGCCCGTAAATTCGGGCGCGCCGACGGGAGCTCCGTCGTAATCCTTGGAAAGATCGGTCGTGATCGTTATCGTTTGCCAGGTGTTCGTGATACGGAAATCCGCGGTCGCGGTCGCGCCGAGATAATTACTCGTTTCCGCGATCGTTACTTTTACGGTGTAATCGCCCTTATCGCTCGGAACGTCTTCCGTATAGGTTTCGTCCTCCGCGCCGGTCAGCTTGTAAAGGAAGGTCGGTTCCGCGTTTCCGAGGTGCGTAACGTTGATCGTTGCGGGATAGCCGTCGTACTCTTTCGTCATCGGGGTAACGACGAGCGCGGGATCCGCTTTGCAGACGTGCAGGTTGCCCGCTTGGAACGTGATCTCGTAATTGTCGCTCGTGTAGCCGCTCGGGGTGATCGCATAATTGCCGACGTTGCTGCCGACTTCGTAGCTCGTCGCGAACGCAACTGCGCCGCCGAGGACCGCTTCGGTTTCGCCGTTTACGAAACCGCTGATCGATGCGGTAAAGGTCGGCGCTTCGCTGCCGTAGGAGATTTCTTTATTATCCGCGCGCACGGTCAGCGGCGCTTTCGTGATCGAGAAAGTCAATCCTTCGATAACGCCGCTCAAGAAGTTTGCGCTCTCGTTGACATAAACGTCAAAGGTGTAAACGCCGACGTTCGTAAAGCCCGTGACAACCTCTCCGTTGTATCTGAATTCTTTGATCGAACCGCTCGCCATCATACCCGCCGGCCAATGTTCGTGGCCGTCGTACGTATAACTCTTCGTCCAGAGATCGTTCAAAAGGCGCGCCGCGGCTTTGTTGATCGTTAAGGTCGCGGTCATGTTTTCGATCGCGGTGTAATTTTCCGCGTCGCCCGTAAAGATCGCGGTCGCCGTCGTTTCGCCGGCGTTCGTCCTCGTGTTGTTTTCGTAGCGCACGCTGACGCCTTGGGGCAGATCGCCCGTGATCTCAATGCTCTTCTCGGCGCCGTCGTAGGTCGCTGCCTTATTCGCAAACGTAACGCCCGACATATCGTAGGTCGCTTTCGCGATCGTGAGTTTCGCGGTCATGTCTTCGATCGCAAAATAGTTCTGCGCATCGCCCGTAAAGGACGCGGTCGCGGTGATTTCGCCGGCGTTCGTACGCGCGTTGTTTTGATAATCCACGCTGACGCCTTGGGGCAGATCGCCCGAGATCGTGATCGTCTTTTCCGATCCGTCGTAGGTCACGGTCTTATTCGCGAACGTGACGCCCGTCATATCGTAGGTCGCCTTGGTGATCGTGTAACGGGCGTTCGCCGTTTGCGTAACTTCGTAGTTATCGTTCGGAACGACGTTCACCGAGATCTCGTACTCGCCGACGGTGTCGCCCGCTTCCTTTTCCAGGGTGTAGACGCTTTCCGCCGCATCGCCTTCCGCAAGCTCCGCGGTCGCGGTCAACGCCGCAAGCGCTTCGCCGTACACGCTCGTTTGCGCGTTCGCGGCGATCGTGATTTGCTTCTTCGCGATCGTCAAATAGACGGTAAAGGTGCCTGCGAGGCGGTTTTTGCTCTCGGCAACGGAAACCGTGATACCGTAGCTGCCCGCGTTCTTCGCGCCTTCGAACGCTTCGTCGTTATAGGTAAACGTCGTTTCGCCGGAAGCGACAAGCCCCGTCAGGGTGTGCGACTTTCCGTCGTAGGTGTACGCCGTCGTCGCGTTCGCTTTGTTCAGCGTCGCGTCGCCTTTCTCGACCGTTACGACGACCGTGACTCTGCCCGCGAGATAGTTGTCGGACGCCGCGCTGCAAACGACGACCTCGTAGGTGCCCGCGTCGGTAAACGCATTGTTCTCGTAGGTGACGGCGGTCGTTCCCATCGCGGTCGCGCCCGAAATGCTCTTCTCTTCCCCGTCGTAGGTAAACTGCGTCAGGACGCCCGAAACGTCGATCACCGCGGCGGCTTTTTCCACGGTCAACGTTGCGGTCATGCTCGCGGGAACGTTATAGTTTTCTTCGTCCGCAACCGTGAAACGCGCGGTCGCTTCCGTGCTTCCGACGTTCGTTTGCACGTTGTGGTCGTACGCCACGCTCACGCCCGCAGGAAGTTCGCCCGCGATCAAAACGCTCTTCGGCGTTGCGTCGTAGGTTTCGGTCTTATCCGTAAACGTAACGCCCGTCATATCGTAAGAGGCTTTCGCGATCCTCAATTCGGCGGTCATATCCGCAATCGCGTTGTAGTTCTTCGCATCCGCGATCGTAAAGCGCGCGGTCGCGGCGGTCTTGCCCGCCTTCGTCAGCGCGTTGCCTTCGTAAGAAACGGTCACGTCTTCGGGGAGGTTGCCCGCGATCACGATGGTTTTTTCGGTGCCGTCGTAAACGAAATCCGCGTTCGCGAAGGTTACGCCCGACATATCGTAAGTCGCCTTCTCGATCGTCAACGTCGCGGTCAGTTGCAACGTTTCGTAGTTCTCGTTTTGTATCTCAGCCGTAACGGAATAGACGCCCGCGTTCGTTTGCTCGTTCGCCGCGGTGTAATGAACCGTAGCGTTCGCAGGCGCGCCTGCCACGGCGATCGCGTGCGCGGCGCCGTCGTAGGTCACGGTCACGTCGCGGAAGGTAATCCCGCTGAACGTTGCGTTGACGATCGTTAAGGTCGCGGTCATATCTTCGATCGCGTTATAGTTGTCGGCGTCGCCCGTAAAGTGCGCAACGACGTCGTAGGTGCCGACCGCGGTCTTGCCGTTGTTTTCATACGCCACGGTCACGCCCTCGGGAAGGGCGCCGAAAATCAAAAGACTTTTTTCGGTGCCGTCATAAATGAAGCCATCGTCCGTAAAAGCAATATTCGTCATATCGTAGGTCGCTTTTTGCACGACCAGCGTAACGGGGAGCCCTCTGACGACTTCGTAATGCTCGGTGTCCGCCGGCGTAAAGAAAACGTTAAACGTCCTTTCGCCCACCGCCCCAACCAAGGTATCCTCGGGATCTTCCCAAGCGAAGCCTGCGGGAAGCTCGATGTCTCCGAGAAACGTCCCATAAGTCGTCGTCAGGGTCGTGAGCGCGCTCGGCGTCGTTTCGCCTTTCGTGACCGTGATCGTAACTTGGAGATCGGTTACCGTCTTAAATTTCAACGGATCCGACGGCGTGTACGTCACGAGGAAGACGCGGCTTCCGACTTCTCCGACGGACGTCGTCAATTCGTCCTGCCAAGAAAATCCTTCGGGAAGCGTAATATCCCCGAGCGTCTGCCCGTACGCCGCCGTCAGGGTCGGCAACTCGTATTCGGGGAGCGCGAGCCCGCCCTCTTCCGCGTCGCACGCCGCAAAGACGGCAACGAGCAACAAAAGCAATACCAGTACGATTGCAATTCGCTTGTTCATAAAAAACTCCTTTTCGCGTTTCCGCGTTTGTTTCCGTTTATTATTTTGGATTGCCTGCGCCGCGCGACACGCCCGCGCGTATAAAAAAGGTCGCGCGGAACTTTCCGCAACGACCTGCAATCTGATTCAGCCTCGAAAAAATGTAAAATCGGTAAAAAAGAGCGAAGCGCGCGAGGTGTTTTCGGGTCTCTTCGTTTTGTCTATCGCACAAACCATCGATCCTTCGCTCCTTTTTCCCTTGTAATACGTATTATACGTTGGTTGCGCACAAGAAGGCAACTTTATAGAACAACTTTTTTAAAAAAATATCAATTTTTCTTTATAATATCAAAAAACGTTTCCTTTTCTTTTCAAAAAAACGTTCGGATTCGAATCCCCTTTTTCCCATATTTTGCGGATTTTCTTTCTTACGTTAATTCAGGTTTGAGTGTGTTTGTAAAGATCGCGTAACCCTCGGCGGAAAGGTGCAAACCGTCCACGCTGTACGCCTCGATCAAATGATTTTTTTCGTCCTTAAAGAGCGGGTACAAGTTAACAAACTTGTAGCCGTGCGCTTCCGCAAGCGTTTGGATCGCGCCGTTCAGCGCGGGGATCCTCTCGGTCGCGCTTTCGTAATCGAGCTTCATTTCGGCGGCTTTCGCGTTCATCGGAAGAATGGAAATGCAAAAAACCTTCGTCGCGGGAAGGCGGGTTTGGATCCTATCCAAAATCTCTTTATAGTTCGCAAGCAACGTTTCGTCCGACACCCCGCGATTAACGTCGTTGATTCCGATCAAAAGGGAGATCTTCGAGGGTTCGATCTCGAAAAGGGACACTTCGAGGCGCGCAAGCACCCCGCTCGTCATATCGCCGCCAATGCCGCGATTATAAGCGGCGAGCGGAAGGTCTGCGTAAGCCGCGTCCAACGGATAATAATCGGTGATCGAATCCCCGATAAAAACGATCTGTCCTTTGGACAGGTGCTTATTTTCCAAAGCGAACGCCGCGCACTTTTTGCGATAAAAAGTATCCGTGTCCTCAACCTTCCGGGCGGCAAGCGCCCACAGCGCGGCAAACGTCGCAACCGCGGCAACGAGCACCAGACAAACGATCCCGAATAAAACGTCTTTTTTCGTGAGTTTTTTCATACGGCGATTCCTTTTTTATACCGGATTACCGGCTTTTGACCCTTATAACGCTTTCCGTCCCCGCCTTTTAATTTCAGTTGTTTGCAAATTGCAATCAACTCAGGATTTCTACGCTTGATCGTCGCCCAATATACGCGCGGATTTTTGCTTTCCGTCAGAGCTTCGGCAACGTCCGTCGCGCAAAAATCCCATTTGGAACTTTCTTCTTCCCAAACGGCGCGGACGGGGATGTTTTCAAAAAAGCGAATTGATGTTTTGCGCATACCTTTTCCTTGCGTCAATTATATCACAAAGCGGGCGCGATCACAAGGTTTTATTGCGAAAATCAACGCCTTTGTGCCGATTCTCGCGTTGCCCTTTGTAAGATCGTGCCGAATCACGCGCTTTTGCGCGTCGTTTTTTCGCAAAATAGGTGGCTCTTTTTTATCGGAACGTGCTATAATACACCTATGAAAAAAGTCGCGTTATTGGGAGATTCCATCCGCCTAATCGGATATGGAACGAAAGTGCCCGAACTTCTCGGGAAGGATTACGAGGTCTTTCAACCGAAAGAGAACTGCCGCTTCGTTAAAAACACCTTGCGTATGCTTTTCGATTACGCCGACGAGCTGAAAGGTTGCGACATCATCCATTGGAACAACGGGCTTTGGGATTGCAGCCTCCTTTTCGACGACGGCGAACCCTTTTCTTCCGACGAAGAATACGCGAGCAATATGTTGCGCGTGGCGGGTTTGTTGAAAAAGATCACGCCCAACGTTATTTTCGCAACGACGACGCCCGTCCGAGCGGATCATCCGCATAATAATAACGCCGATATCGATCGCTTCAACGCGATCCTCGTTCCGAAACTCAAAGAAATGGGCTTTGCCGTAAACGACTTAAACGCCTTGGTGAAGAAGGACGTTGAGAAGTATATCCGAAGCGACGATAAGATCCATTTGACCGAAGCGGGCATCGAGGTCTGCTCGAAGCAGGTTGCCGATTTCATTCGAAAATTCTGATTTTCGCCTTTTTCAGCTGTCGACAAATTGTCCGCAACTCGGGTTTGCGGTCGCGCAATTCGCTTTTTTCCGGCAAGACAGACAAAAAAACAAAAAAAACAGAGAAGCCGTCAAACGCTTTGACGGCTTCTTTTCGTTTTCGTTTCTTAAATCCGTTTTTACTTGTTTTTTACAAAGGAACTGAT
>DBVY01000037.1:12824-17822 GCA_002308575.1 Christensenella sp. UBA1252 | reverse complement strand
GCGGACACGACGAGAGAGAGCAGACGTTGAACCAGCTCCTTGTGCAAATGGACGGCTTCGAACCGAACGACGGCGTGATCGTAATGGCGGCGACCAACCGCGCGGATATTCTCGATCCGGCGCTCCTCCGTCCGGGCAGATTCGATCGTCAGATCTTCGTAAATACGCCCGATGTCAAGGGCAGAGAAGAAATTCTGCGCGTGCATTCGCGCAATAAACCCCTTTCGGGCGATATCGATTTCAAGACCGTCGCAAGGCTGACGATCGGTTTTACGGGCGCGGATATCGCGAATCTTTTGAACGAAGCCGCGATCCTCGCCGCGCGCGCGAACAGGCGCGTGATCCTTATGCAAGATATTTTGGAGGGGATCAATAAGGTCATTATGGGGCCGCAAAAGAAGAGCCGCGTCGTAACCGAAACCGATAAGCGCATCACCGCCTATCACGAGAGCGGTCACGCGATCGTTGCGAAAGTCCTCGAAAACTGCGACGAGGTGCAGGAGGTTTCGATCATTCCCCGCGGTATGGCGGCGGGTTACACGCTGACGCGCCCCGAAACGGACGACAACCACGTAACGAAGAACAAGTTGCTGGACGAGATCTGTATGATGCTCGGCGGCAGAGCGGCGGAAGAGATCGTGATCAAAGATATCTCCACCGGCGCGAGCAACGACATTCAGCGCGCGTCTTCGATCGCCCGTTCGATGGTTTCCGAATGGGGTATGAGCGACGTGATCGGAAACGTGTATCTCGGAAGCGATCACGAGATCTTTATCGGCAAGACCTACGGACAGCATAGCGACGTCAGCGAAAATATGTCCGGCATCGTGGACGAGGAGATCAAGAAGATCATCGACGAAGCTTATAAGCGCGCGCTCGGCATTTTGTTGCAACATCGCGACGTTATGGAAAAGATGGTAACGCTTTTGTACGAGAAAGAAACGATCTTCAAGGACGAAGTGGATGCCTTGTTCGAAGGCGCTTCGGTAGAAGAAATTCTCCGCAAGTCTGATAAGCCCGAAAAGAAAGAAGCGCTCGCAGAGCCCGAAGCGGCGCCCGCTGCACCGGAAGTCGTGATCGTTCCGGAAAATGCGCCGATCGAAGACGCAAAAGCGGAGGAAGCGCCCGCCGAGGAAGTCGAAGAAAAAGCCGAAGCGGCAAAGTCCGAAGAGAAAGAATAAGCGCGTCGTGCGCTCAAAAAGGCGGTTGCAAGACAGGTCTTTTGATAATATCAAATACCGAAAATGACATCGAGGGAACTCGGCGTCATTTTTTTTGCGATATATTGCTACGCAATGCGATATGATATAAATTCTTTAACATCTCGATAGGGATATTACGTGCCCGAAGAGCATTTCGCGTCGCGAAGGCGGTATTTCGCAAATTCCGCCGGACCGTATATCGCTGCGGTGTATTCCCTGAGAAATACACCGCAACTCCCTTTTTTATGCGATTTGAAGGATCGTGGCTCCGGCTTGTTCCGCAACCGCGGCGAGGGTGACCGCACCGCCCGATACGTTTAAAAGTTGCACGGTGGCGGGGGCGGACGTGATCTGGATGAGCGCCGTTCCGCTGACTTGCCCGTCGCCGACATCGGCGTAAGCCGCGGAAACGTCGGTTCCGTTTACCGAAACGGCAAAGGCGATCTGCGTCACGGTTTGCGTGCATTGCAGGGCGACCCACCAATTCACGAGATAGGTTCCCGCGTTTTGAAAGGTGTAAGTGCCGCTCGTGGCGGAATAGGAAATGCCGTTTGCGTTATTCAGATCGACGGTGTCGAACGCGATGGGCGCATCGTCTGCGATCGAGCCTGCGGAACTTCCGGTCAGGGACGTTTCGATTCCGAGAAGAGAAGCTTTTTCCGTCGGTCCCGCGGGTCCTTGCGGTCCTTGGGGACCCTGCGGCCCCATCGGCCCCATTGCTCCCATCGGTCCCGCCGGACCTTGCGGCCCCATCGGACCGGGAATCCCGCAGCTGCACCTGTTTCCGAACAAACACCCCGAATTGAATCCTTGATAACAACCGAACATAATAACCTCCTTTTTCCCATAACGACTTCGTTAGGACATACGCGATTGTTTCGTATGTAAAAGCGGATGCGGAGGTTTTCGGCTGTCGCTTTCTCTACCAATATATGGTCGGCGATTTCTCAATGTGAAGGAAAGCGGGTTGCTATTTCCGCATTTTTGCGATATACTAAACGAGAGGTAGGTTATGAAGATCAGATTCAATGAAAACGAAGAAGTCGTAAAGATCGTAAAAGAAGGGCTGGCGCAATCGGGCGGATATTGTCCCTGCCGCCGCGAGCGAACGGAAGAAACGAAGTGTATGTGTAAAGAATTCCGCGATCAGATCGCCGATCCTTCGTTCGAAGGGTATTGCCATTGTATGCTGTACTATAAAGAAAAATAATCCTAAAAAAGGCGGTTCACACGAACCGCTTTTTTATTCTGTAATTTCCGACCAACGGATGAAAAACGAAACCAAAGAAACAATCTCTATATCACAGAATTCTCACAAAAAAATCGAAATCGAGTTTTAAAGCGTGCGAGCACAGAGAAGGTTGCAAAGACGAGCGCTCTCCGAGGCGGCGGGCTGGCACGTAACTGCGCGAAAACGAGGTAGTCAGCGACGTATATGCGCCGTTATACGCGCTCTCTTATTTTCTGTAAGTTGACGGGCTGAACAATACAATCAGCGGGAATATTTCTAACCTGCCGAACAACATCTCGATCGAAAGAATGATCTTGGAGAAAGCGGAATAACCGCTGAAATTCGCGGTGGGGCCGACGAGGTCAAAGCCCGGACCGATGTTGCTGACGCAGGAAACGGATGCGGAGAAGTTCGTCAAAAAGCCGCCGTATCCTTCAATGGAAATCAGGAGCGAGCAGGTGATCAGGATCGCGACCCAAGTGATGAAATAGACGCGCACGCTGTTGATGACGCCCTCGCCGATCGGTTCGCCTTCGAGTTTTACCGTGATGATCTCGCGCGGATGTACCATTTTGCGAATATCCGTCGCCGTGGATTTTCCGAGGATCAAAAGTCTGGACATCTTGATACCGCCCGCCGTGGATCCCGCCATACCGCCCGTCATCATCAAAAACAGGAGAATGGTTTTCGAGAGGGTGGGCCAAGAATTATAATCGATCGAAGAGAAGCCCGTCGTGGAAGAAAGGGACAAAACTTGGAACGAGGAATAGCGAAGCGCTTCGCTGAAAGACGTGATCGCGGTTTCCGTCGAAAGGAGGACGTTGAACGCGATCGTGATCATACTGAGAGCGACGAGCGCGAAATAGGAGATCGCTTCTTCGCTTTTTAAAGCCTTTAAAACGTGACCCGTCAGAAGCAGGAAATACAGGTTGAAATTCAAAGAGAAGAGGAACATAAAGACCGAAACGACGATCTCGACGTACAGGCTGTTGTAGGAAGCGATGCTTGCGTTGCGGACGCTGAAACCGCCCGTGCCCGCGTTTGCGATCGCAGTCGTGATCGCGTCGAAGATCGGCATTTTGCCGAGCGCAAGGAAAGCAAATTCGATCAAGGTCAGCGCGATGTAGATCCCGTACAGAATGCGCGCGGTGCGCCCCATTTTCGATGTCAGTTTGCCGACGGAAGGCCCCGTCGCTTCGGCGCGGAAGACGTGCATAGCGCCCGAACTGCTTTTCGGAAGAACGGCGAGGATGAAAACGAGAACGCCCATGCCGCCGATCCAGTTCGTAAAGGAACGCCAGAAAAGAACGCTACGGGGCAGGCTTTCCACGTCCGAAAGAATGGAAGCGCCCGTCGTCGTAAAGCCGGAGATCGTTTCGAACAGGGCGTCCACGTAATTCGGGATCGCTTTGGTCAAAACGAAGGGGATCGCGCCGACAAGCGACATCGCGAGCCAAGAAAAGGCAACGATCGCAAAACCTTCTTTCGCGTAAATATTCGTTTCAACGCCTTCGGCTTTGATGATAAAAGAGGGAACGGAAAGGACGAGAAGGATCGCGATCGGGATTACGAATCCGAGGTTGGTCGATTCTCCGTAGATCGCGGCTACGATAAGAGGAATCAGCATCATAGCTGCTTCCATGATCAGGATCTTTCCGAGAGTTTTAACGACCGTTTTCCAATTCATATCAGCGCAAAATTTGTTTGAGTTCGGCGACTTGTTTAACGGCGGTCACAACGAGGACTTTATCTCCGAGTTGAAGCGCCGTATCGCCCGACGGAAGAATAAATTCTTCTCCGCGAACGATCCCGCACAAAAGAACGTTCGAACGGAGTTTCAAGTCTTTCAAAGGCACGTCGATTTTCGGGAAATCTTCGTGGACGGTAAATTCGATCGCTTCCGCTTTATCGTGGATCCGATACAGGGCGTTGATGCCCGCGCCGTCCTCGACTTGATGCGCGCGAACGAAACGAACGAGGTGATCGGCGATCACGTCGCGAGGGGAAAGGACGGTGTCCAACCCGAGTTTCATAACCATTTTCGCGAGCGGGGGAGAGGTGATCTTCGTAATGACTTTCGCGCCGCCGAGCGAAGCCGCGTACAGAGAAACGACGGCGTTCTCCTCGTCCACACCCGTCATCGTAACGATCGCGTCCGCTTCGCGAATGCCTTCTTCGTCCAAAACGGAAGTGTCTGTTCCGTCCGCGCAGATCACGGTGGCTTTCGTGAGTTCTTCGTCAAGATACCGGCAACGATCTTCGTTGATCTCGATGATCTTGACTTTGACGCCGTCCGCAAGCAGTTCCTTGGCAAGATAATAAGCGATCCTGCCGCCGCCGACGATNNACGATCATAACCGATTTCGCGCGCTGTTTAAAGATCTTCATCTTTTTGGAGAATTCCAAAAGTCCGTTTTCTTCCGCCGCCACGTGCACGAGGTCGCCTTCTTCGATCACGAAATCGCCTTTCGGGATCACGACTTTGCCGCCGCGCGAAACGACCGCGAAGAGAAGATTGCCACCCGAGCGCTTCGCCGCTTCCATAACGGTAAGCCCCGCGAGAGG
>DBVY01000037.1:12473-12755 GCA_002308575.1 Christensenella sp. UBA1252 | reverse complement strand
AATTTCAAAATTTGGGCGATTTCCATCGCCGTTCTGTGTTCGGGGTTGAAGACCATGTCCACGCCGAGCTCGGACGTCAAGCCTTCCAAAGATTTGAAGTATTCGGGATCGCGCGCTCTCGCAACGGCATGTTTCGCGCCCATCTTTTTCGCAAGGACGGCGGAGATGATGTTGAGCTCGTCGCGAAGCGTGCAGGCGAAAAAGCAATCCGCTTTGCCGACTTCCGCGTCTTCGAGAACGCTCCTGTCCAAACCGCTGCCGACGACGCCTTTCGCGTCCGAC
>DBVY01000037.1:12139-12389 GCA_002308575.1 Christensenella sp. UBA1252 | reverse complement strand
CCAACGATAACGACTTTCATAATTCAATATTTTACAACAACGAATCGAATCTGTCAAACGACGAACGGAGATTATCGCAACGGGCGCGTATCTTCTTACGCGCGCGCATTTTAATTCTACGCGAGGAACAAAACTTTCGAAAAACGTTTGACAGAGCGTTTGAATCGTGGTAAGATACGCTTACAACAGAATATACTTTTAAAGGCTATGACGAAGTCCGTCTTGATCGTAAACGTCTTTCAGAGATCCG
>DBVY01000037.1:0-12034 GCA_002308575.1 Christensenella sp. UBA1252 | reverse complement strand
TTTTATTCGCAATTTGAGTGGTACCGCGGGATAACACCCGTCTCAAAGCAGATGTTTTGAGGCGGGTTTTTGTTTTTCCTCGAAACGGACGCGCTATCAGCGGTGCCGCAGCGCACGAGTCGCTCAATAAAAAACGTGCGCGTAAGAAAGGAGGATAAGGTATGACCACCAATCAAGATCAAAAAATGTCGGAAGTCGCAAAGCGTATCAAGGAGCTTCGGGAAATCTTCGGTTATTCCGAGGAGGAAATGAGCGAAAAGACCGAGGTCACGATCGCCGAGTATTCGATGTATGAGCAAGGGCAACTGGATTTTCCTTTTACCTTTCTTCATAAATGCGCGCTTGCGTTCGGCATTTCGATTACCGATCTTCTCGAAGGACAAAGCGCCCACCTTTCGAGTTACACCGTAACGCGCAAGGGAATGGGAATGGAGACGGCGAAAGAGCCGGGCATCGACATTCAAAACCTCGCGCCCCTTTTCAGGAGCAAGATCGCCGAGCCCTATTACGTTCGTTACGAGTACGATCCTTCGCTTCAAGAATTACCGATCCACTTAACGAAGCACTCCGGTCAGGAATTCGACTTCGTGATGAGCGGCAAACTCAAAGTGCAGGTCGGCGAGAACGTCGAGTACCTCGAAGAGGGCGACAGCATTTATTACAACAGCTCGACGCCGCACGGCATGATCGCGGTCGGCGGAAAGGATTGCGTGTTCCTCGCGGTCGTGCTTCCGGGCGTGGATCAGGAAGAGAACGTGATCCGCGACACGTTGATCCCGAATAAAACGACGTCCGAGCCGGTCGTCGCGTCCGACTTCATCACCGTTAAAGAAGATGATCGCGGCTATCCGCTTTCCATTGATTTTCACAATGACGACGCGTTCAATTTCGCGTTCGACGTCGTGGATAAGATCGCGGAAAAAGATCCGAATAAGCTCGCGATGATCCATATCAGTCGCGATAAGGTCGAGCGCCGCTTTACGTTTCGCGATATGAAAAAGGCGTCCAACCGCTGCGCGAATTACTTCAAATCGCTCGGCATCAAAAGGGGAGACCGCGTTCTTCTCGTCTTAAAGCGCCATTATCAATTCTGGTTCTCGATCCTTGCCTTGCATAAGCTCGGCGCGATCGCGATCCCCGCGACTTGCCAGCTTCTTTCGCACGATTTCGAGTATCGTTTTCAAGCGGCGGGCGTTTCCGCTATCGTCTGCACGGGCGACGGAAACGTGGCGGAGCAAGTCGAGATCGCCGAAAAGACCTGCCCGACTTTGAAGATTAAAATGCTGGTCGGCGGAAGCCGCCCCGGTTGGCACGATTTCGACGAGGAATTTCCGCTGTTCAGCACCCACTTCGCGAGAACGAAGGACGCGCCTTGCGGCAACGACCCGATGTTGATGTTCTTTACGTCGGGAACGACGGGTTATCCGAAGATTGCGGAACATTCCTATAAGTACCCGCTCGGGCATTATATGACGGCGAAGTATTGGCACGGCGTCAGCGTGGACGGCTTGCATTTTACGATCTCCGACACCGGTTGGGGCAAAGCGCTTTGGGGCAAACTGTACGGACAATGGCTTTCGGAAAGCGCGGTGTTTACCTACGATTTCGATCGTTTCGACGCGAGCGATATCCTGCCGATGTTTGCGAAATATCATATCACGACCTTCTGCGCGCCGCCTACGATGCTCAGAATGATGATCAAACAAGACCTCTCGAAGTACGATTTCTCTTCGCTTCGTCATATGACGACGGCGGGCGAAGCGCTGAACCCCGAGGTCTATTATCAATTCGAAAAAGCGACGGGTCTTCAAACGCACGAAGGGTTCGGACAAACCGAACTTACGCTGATGATCGCGAATTTGATCGGCGCGCCGCATAAAGTCGGTTCGATGGGCAAGCCCGTTCCCGGCTACGACGTAACGATCCTTTCTCCCGAAGGGACTCCCGTTCCGGACGGCGAGACCGGCGAGATCTGCGTCAAGGTGTCCGAGTCCGTTCCGCGCGGATTGTTCCTCGGGTACTACCTGAACGAGGAAAAGACCAAAGAGGTCTTGCACGACGGCTACTACCACACGGGCGACACCGCCTGGCNNAGGACGGCTTCTATTGGTACGTCGGCAGGGTGGACGACGTCATTAAGTCTTCGGGTTACCGTATCGGGCCCTTCGAGATCGAAAGTGTGATCATGGAATTGCCGTACGTCGTCGAATGCGGCGTATCCGCGGCGCCGGACGAGGTCAGAGGGCAGGTCGTCAAAGCGAGCATTGTTTTGACCAAAGGCACCGAGCCGACCGAAGAACTCAAAAAGGAAATTCAGGATTACGTAAAGAAGCACACCGCTCCTTACAAGTATCCGAGAATCGTCGTCTTCCGCGACGAGCTTCCCAAAACGATCAGCGGGAAAATACAAAGAAACAAATTATAATTTCGGTGGAGTAAACATGGAAAGAAAAGATTTGGACGGAAAGATCAAAGAAATGGCGGAAAGAATCCGCGAGCTCAGAGAGATCGAAGGGCTTTCGATCTCCGAGATGGCGGAAAAGACCGGCGTTTCCGAAGAAGAGTACGCAACGTGCGAGAGAGGGGAAAGCGATCTGAACTTTACCTTTATCTATCGCTGTGCGAAAGCCTTCGGCGTCAACGTTACGGATATCATCGAAGGATATTCTCCGATGCTGAATTCCTACACCGTAACGCGCGGCGGATCGGGTCAAAAGATCGCACAGGCGCACGGTATGACCTACTATAACCTTGCGTACGCGTTCCAAAACCGTATCGCGGAGCCTCTTTTCGTCAAGAGCGTTTACGACGCGGACAAAGCGGCGAAAAGCGAGATTGAACTCACTTCTCACGCCGGACAGGAATGCGACGTTGTGATCGACGGCGCCTTGATGGTCCAAGTCGGCAGCCACACGGAAATTTTATATCCCGGCGACAGCATTTATTATGATAGCGGCACGCCCCACGGCATGATCGCGGTCGGCGGAAAGGATTGCACCTTTTACGCGATCGTCCTGAATCCGAGCGGCGAACCCATTCCCGAGCTCGAACCCGTCAAAGCGATCGTCGACGAGAACGTCCAAAAGGGCGACACGAAGGATCGCGCCTACAAAAAATTCATCGACGTCGTCGAGAACGAACACGGCACGCCGACCTTTATCAATTTCAAAAACACCGAGAAGTTCAACTTCGCGTTCGATATCGTGGACGCGGTTGCGGAGCGCGATCCGAATAAAATGTGTATGTTGCACGTTTCCAAGGATATGACCGAGCGCCGTTTCACCTTCCTCGATATGATGAAGGCGTCCAACCGTTGCGCGAATTACTTCAAATCGCTCGGCATCAAGAAGGGCGACCGCGTGCTTCTCGTCCTCAAAAGGCATTATCAATTTTGGTTCGCGATGCTCGGACTCAATAAGCTCGGCGCGATCGCGATCCCCGGTACGAACCAACTGTTGGAGCACGATTTCGAATACCGCTTCAATTCGGCGGAGATCAGCACCGTGATCTGCACGGCGGACGGCGATACCGCGCATCAGGTCGACCTTGCGGCGCCGCGTTGTCCTTCTCTTAAAAACAAATTGATCGTGAACGGATCGCGCGAAGGCTGGCGCAATTTCGACGAGGAATATCCGCTGTACAGCACACACTTCAAGCGCACCGAATCTTCTCCGGGCGGCGACGACACGATGTTGATGTTCTTTACGTCGGGCACGTCGGGTTATCCGAAGATCGCGACGCATAATTACAAGTATGCGCTCGGGCATTTCCATACCGCGAAATATTGGCACAACGTCGATCCCGACGGCTTGCACTTTACGATCTCCGACACCGGTTGGGCGAAAGCGATGTGGGGCAAACTGTACGGACAATGGCTGTGCGAAGCGGCGACCTTCGTTTACGATTTCGATCGTTTCGACGCGGCGACCATTCTGCCGATGTTCGCGAAGTATCACATTACGACGTTCTGCGCGCCGCCTACGATGCTCCGCATGATGATCAAGCAGGACATTTCCAAATATGATTTTTCTTCCGTCCGTCATATGACGACGGCGGGCGAGGCGTTGAACCCCGAAGTGTATCGCCAATTCGAGAAAGCGACGGGCTTGCAGATCCTCGAAGGTTTCGGTCAATCCGAAAGCACGATGATCATCGGAAACCTCGTCGGCGCGCCGCATAAGATCGGCTCGATGGGTAAGCCCGCTCCGATCTACGACGTGGCTTTGATGGACGCGGACGGCAAGATCGTCGGCGACGGCGAAACGGGCGAGATCGTGATCAGCTTGAAAAACGGTTCGCCGAACGGACTCTTCACCGAATATTACCGCGATCCCGAAAAGACCAAAGAAGCGCGTCACGACGGCTATTACCACACGGGCGACCTCGCTTGGCGCGACGAAGACGGTTTCTATTGGTACGTCGGCAGAGCGGACGACGTCATTAAGTCTTCCGGTTATCGCATCGGACCGTTTGAGATCGAAAGCGTGATTATGGAACTTCCGTACGTTTTGGAATGCGGCGTTTCCGCCGTTCCCGACGAAGTCAGAGGTCAGATCGTCAAGGCGAGCATCGTTTTGACGAAGGGAACCGAACCGTCGGACGAACTCGTCAAAGAGATCCAAAATTACGTCAAGCAACACACCGCGCCGTATAAGTATCCGAGAGTCGTCGTTTTCCGCGACGAACTTCCCAAAACGACGAGCGGCAAGATCCAAAGGAATAAGCTTTGATACCCGCGCGCGTTTGTTGACAAGAACGAAAAATAAGTTTTATAATAAAAAAATACGCGAAGGCGTGAGCGAAAGGGGAACAAAATGGGCGAAAAACGCGTTACGTTGATCTTGGGACATTACGGAAGCGGCAAGACGAATATCGCCGTAAACCTTGCGCTCGCCCTCAAAAAAACGCACGAAAAAGTTGCGATCGCCGATCTCGACATCGTGAATCCGTATTTCCGCACGAAGGACAGTTTATCGGTCATCGAGGAAGCGGGCATTCGCCTGATCTCCTCGGAGTACGCGAACACGAACCTTGACATTCCGGCGCTTCCGCAAGATATGTACGCGGTGACGGACGATAAGAGCATGACCTGCGTGCTCGATATCGGCGGCGACGACCGCGGCGCCCTCGTGCTCGGCAGGCTTCGCCCCGGGCTTGTGGAAGAAGACAATTACGAGATGCTTCTCGTGATCAACAAATACCGTCCGTTGACGCAGGACGCGCCTTCCTGTTTGGAAGTGATGGCGGAGATCGAAGCGGCGGCGAATATGCGCTTTACGGGCATTATCAACAATTCCAACCTCGGCGCGGAAACGACCGCGGAAACCGTTCTCGATTCGCTATATTATGCGCGCGAGATCGCGCGTCTGACCGGGCTTCCGATCGTGATGACGACGGTCAAAAAGGAACTCGTAAAAGAACTCGAAGGAAAAGCGGAAAACCTCTTTCCGCTGACTTTGCAGAAAAACTTTATAGAGAGTAAAATTTGAAAAAGGAGATGGCTTATGGCAAAACTGACTTTCAAAACCGACTACTGTAAGGGCTGCGGACTATGCGTGGACGTTTGCCCGAAAGACGTTCTGCGTCTTGCTCCCGATAAGATAAACAAAAAAGGGCATCATCCCGTTGAAGCCGCGAACCCCGACCAATGTATCGGTTGCGGCTCCTGCGCGATCATGTGCCCCGATTCGATTATAAAGGTGGAAAGGTGATAGTATGGCAGATAAAGTTTTGATGAAAGGTAACGAAGCGATCGCCGAAGCGGCGATCAAAGCAGGTTGCAGACATTATTTCGGCTATCCGATCACGCCGCAGACCGAAGTCGCGGCGTATATGGCGAAGAGAATGCCGAAGATCGGCGGAACCTTCCTCCAAGCGGAGAGCGAGATCGCGGCGATCAATATGGTGTACGGCGTTGCGAGCGCGGGACTTCGCGCGATGACTTCCTCTTCCAGCCCGGGCATCTCCCTGAAAGGCGAGGGCATCAGTTATCTCGCGGGCGCGGATCTTCCGGCCCTCGTCGTTAACGTGCAACGCGGCGGTCCCGGCCTCGGCGGAATCCAGCCCAGCCAATCCGATTATTTCCAAGCGACGCGCGGCGGCGGCCACGGCGATTATCATTTGATCGTCCTCGCGCCCTCCTCGGTGCAGGAGATGGCGGAGCTGACCGTCAAAGGTTTCGAACTTGCGGATAAGTACAGAATGACCGCGATGATCCTCGCGGACGGAACGATGGGTCAAATGATGGAACCCGTCGACCTGAACTTCGATATTAAGCCCGCGCCCGAAAAGCCGTGGGCAACGACGGGAACGAAGATGCAACGCAAACACAACGTCGTGAATTCTTTGTCTTTGATCCCCGAAGAACTCGAAAAACTCAACATCGCGCGTTTCGAGCGTTACGACCTCGTAAAGAAGAACGAAACGATGTACGAAGAGTATATGATGGACGACGCGGAGATCGCGATCGCCGCCTTCGGTATCGCCGCGAGAGTTTCGAAAAACGCCGTAAAAGAAGCGAGAAAGAGAGGCATCAAAGCGGGCTTGATCCGTCCGATCACCCTGTGGCCGTTCCCCGACGCGCCCTTTAAGAAAGCGGCGGAACACGTAAAAGAATTCATTTCGGTAGAGCTTTCGATGGGTCAGATGATCGAGGACGTGCGCCTCGCTTCGGAATGCAAAGTCAAGGTTTCTCTCTGCAATCGCGTCGGTGGAATGATCCCCTCGCCCGAACAGGTTTTGGACGCGATCGTAAAAGCAAGTAAGTAAGAACGGAGGTAAGCAAGAATGATAGTATACGATAAGCCGCACGCGCTTTTGGACGTGCCTCTCCATTATTGCCCCGGCTGTACGCACGGCATCGTGCATAAGCTCGTGGCGGAAGTGATTGACGAACTCGGCATCGAAGGGGAAACGATCGGTATCGCTCCCGTCGGTTGCTCGGTTATGGCGTACGATTATTTTGCCTGCGATATGATCGAGGCGGCGCACGGAAGAGCGCCCGCGGTTGCAACGGGCGTCAAAAGAGGCGATCCCTCGAAGATCGTCTTTACCTACCAAGGCGACGGCGACCTCGCGTCGATCGGTATGGCGGAAACCGTCCACGCCGCGGCGAGAAACGAGAACATCACCGTGATCTTTATCAACAACGCGATCTACGGAATGACGGGCGGACAAATGGCGCCGACCTCGCTCGTAGGACAGGTTACGCAGACCTCTCCGTACGGCAGAGATCCCAAACTCTGCGGCTACCCGATCAAGGTTTGCGAGCTCCTTTCCGAGCTTGAAGGTCCCGAATATTTGGAGCGCGTCACGGTCAACAGCATTCCGCATATCCGCGCCGCGAAAAAGGCGATCAAAAAAGCGTTTCAAAATCAGATCGCGGGCAAAGGCTTCTCTTTGATCGAAGTCGTTTCTTCCTGCCCGACGAACTGGGGCATGACGCCGCAAAACGCGTTGAAGTGGATCGAGGAGAAAATGCTCCCGTACTATCCGCTCGGCGTTTATAAGGACAGAAGCGCAAACGAGGAGGGCAAGAAAGAATGAGCACAAGACAGTTTCTTTTTTCCGGTTTCGGTGGACAAGGCATCCTTTTCGCGGGAAAATTCATCGCGTATAAGGGTTTGATCGAAAATAAAGAGGTCAGTTGGCTTCCTTCTTACGGCCCCGAGATGCGCGGTGGTACGGCGAGTTGCGGCGTTATCATTTCGGACGAACCCGTCGGTTCCCCGATCGTTAACAATCCCGACGTCCTCGTTGCGATGAATCTGCCTTCTCTCGATCGTTTCGAGAGCAAGGTCGCGCCCGGCGGCATCATCTTTTTGGATTCTTCGTTGATCGAGCGCAAGGTTGAGAGGACGGACGTTACGGTGTTCGCGCTTCCCGCCACGCAAATGGCGTCCGATAACGGCTTCCCGACGCTTGCGAACATGATCCTCGTCGGAAAGATCTTAAAAGAGCTCGGCGAGTACAACGACGAGAGTTTGAAAGCCGCGCTGGCAAAAGTCATCAGCGCGAAGCACGCCGATATGATGGAAGTGAACCGCAAGGCGATCGACCTCGGCGCGAATTCTTAAGGAGGTAAGTTTTATGGAAATCAAATATATCAAAACCAAGAACCCCAAAACGATGCCCGCCGAGGATACGCTCGGCTTCGGCAAATATTTCAGCGATCATATGCTGATCATGGATTGGTCTTCGGAAGAAGGCTGGCATGATCTCCGCATCGTTCCTTTCGAGAACCTCTCGATCCATCCGGCTTGCACCGCGTTGCATTACGGCTCGGAGATATTCGAAGGATTGAAGGCGTACAGAAGAGCGGACGGCGAAGTCCAACTCTTCCGCCCGATGGAGAATATCCGCAGAATGAATAATTCCGCCGAGAGGCTCTGCCTCCCCGAGATCCCCGAAGATCTTGCGTTGCAAGCGTTGCTCGCGTTCGTTTCTTCGGAAAAGGCTTGGACGCCGCATAAGAAGGGAACCTCTCTCTATCTCCGTCCGTTTATGTTCGGAAACGACGAAACGCTCGGCGTGCACGCCGTGCATCACGCGAAATTCGTGATCATCGCGTCGCCTGTCGGCAGTTACTACAAAGAGGGTATCAACCCCGTTAAGATCATGATCGAATCCGAAGACGTGCGCGCGGTGCGCGGCGGAACGGGTTATGCGAAGTGCGGCGGTAACTACGCGGCTTCCAACCGCGCCGGTAAGAAGGCGGAAGACAAGGGCTATTCGCAAGTTCTTTGGCTGGACGGCGTCGAGAGGAAGTACATCGAAGAAGTCGGCGCGATGAACGTTATGTTCAAGATCGCGGGCAAAATCGTGACCCCGAAACTTACGGGTTCGATCCTTCCGGGTATCACGCGTAAGAGCTGTATCGAAGTTTTGAAGAAAGAGGGATACACCGTCGAAGAGAGATTGCTTTCCGTCGAAGAGCTCGGCGATGCTTTGAAGAACGGAACGCTCGAAGAGGCGTGGGGCTGCGGAACGGCGGCGGTCGTTTCTCCGATCGGCGAACTCTGCTATAAAGACGTGAAGTACACGATCAACGAAGGAAAGATCGGCGCTGTCACGCAAAAGTTATACGACACGTTGACCGGCATTCAATGGGGCGAGATCGAAGATCCGTTCGGCTGGACGATGCTCGTTAAATAAATAATACGGCAAACAAAACAAGTAAGGAGTACAGGTATGAATCAGGTAAAAATCGCGGCAAGGCTTTGCGGAAATGAAAACGAACTGACTTTTAAAGAGAAATTCGAAATCGCGCGCTTGCTGGAAAAGCTATGCGTGGACGTGATCGAGTTCCCCGTGCTATCGGGGAACAAAGAAGACGCCCTATTGATTCGTACTTGTGCGTCTTTTATCAAAAAGAGCGTGCTTTCCGTTCCCGTTTTCTCCAAAGCGGAAGCGGATGAAGCGGCGGAAGCGCTTTCGGCGGCGAAAAACGCCGCGTTGCGCGTCGAACTCAGCGTTTCTCCGGTCGGTATGGAATATTTCCATCACAGAAAGCCCCCGAAGATGTTAGAGTATATCAAGGAGCTTGTTTCTTACGCGGCGTCCAAGGTACAAAAGGTGTATTTCTGCGCCCTCGACGCAACGCGCGCCGAAGAAGAGTTTTTGAAGAGCACGCTGCTCGCCGCCGAAGAGGCGGGCGCGAAAGCGGTCTATCTCTCGGACGACGCGGGCGAAATGCTCCCCGACGAATACGCGCTTTTTGCGGAAAAATACGGAAAAATCATCAATATTCCGATCGGCGTTGCGGTGTCGGATAAGAGCGGGTTCGCGCTCTCTTCCGCCGTGCTCGCGGTCAAGAAAGGCGTCAAAGCCGTAAAGACCGTTTTGACCGGCGACGGCATTGACTTGCAGATTCTCGGCGAATCCGTTAAAAACAGCGGCGCGAGAAACGGCATTTCCGTCGGCGTTACGTTTACCGAACTCAATCGCACGATGACCCGTATCAAAAGCATTCTGAACGGCGGCGAAGAAAAGAAAGCGGCGAGCGTCGGCATCAGCGACGTTCCGTTCGTGAATTTGGACGAAAACGACGATAAAAACGCCGTGATCGAAGCGGCGGCGAAGCTCGGCTACGACCTTTCGGACGAAGATCAAACCAAGGTCTACGAAGAGTTTTTGCGCGTTGCGAACAAGAAAAAGAGAGTCGGAGCGAAAGAATTGGACGCGATCGTGGCGTCCGCTGCCTTGCAAGTTCCGGCGACCTATAAACTCGTCAGCTACGTAATCAATAACGGCAACATCATTCGTTCGTCCGCGCAGATCACGCTGCAAAAGGGCGGCGAAACGCTGACCGGCATCATGATGGGCAACGGACCGATCGACGCGGCTTTCCTTTGCCTTGAAAGTATGATCGGAACCCATTACGAGCTCGACGATTTCGAGATCCAATCCGTGACCGAAGGAAAAGAGGCGATGGGTTCGGCGCTCGTCAAGCTCCGTAAGGACGGAAAACTATATTCTGGAAAAGGAATTTCCACGGATATCATCGGAGCGTCCATCCGGGCGTATCTGAACGCGGCGAATAAGATCGCGTACGAGGAGGAATAACGATGAAACTTTCCTTTTCCACGAAAGGTTGGCATCACGCAACCTTCGATGATTTTTGCGCTTACGCCTGCGACCTCGGATTCGACGGCGTAGAGCCGCATAATATTCATAACAGGCTTTTTACCGATAAAGACGGCGCATTTCACGATTATGCCGCCGCGGCGACCCTTCGAAAACTTTATGAGAAGAAGCTTTCTTTGCCCTGTATCGACGCGATCTGCGATATCGCGGCGGAAAACGGCAGAGATGCCGTCGTCGAAGAGATTTTGAAGTGCATCGAGATCGCGCGGAATTTGCATATCCCGTACGTTCGCGTTCGCGCGGAAGATCACGCCGATTTCGAAAGCGCGGACGCGCGCGTTCGTTCTTTGATCGCGGAGATCCTTCCCGCCGCCGAAAAAGCGGGCGTGACGATCCTTGCGGAAACGGCGGGGCTTTACGTCAGCAGCGCCCGTCTTCGCGACTTGTTGCAAAGTTTTGCGAGCGACACCTTCGCTTCGCTTTGGAATTTTTCCGCCGCCTATTTCGGCTCGGGCGAAGCGCCCGAAAAGGTCATTGAGAACCTCGGCGCGTACGTCAAGCACGTGCATTTGAACGACGCGAAAAAATCCGAAGACGGCAAGGTCGAGTACTGCCTGCTCGGCGAAGGCGATCTCCCCGTCAAAGATATGATGGCGGCGCTTTCTTCCGTCAATTACGACGGCTTTATCTCCCTCGTTTGGAATCCCGATTGGTGTTCGGAGCTCAAAGACATTGAGATCATTTTCGCGCAATTCGTCGGATTTATGAAGCAATTCGGCGATACGGCGAAAAGAGAAAAGACCCTTTATTACAACCGTGCGCATACCGGAAAATTCGTTTGGAGAAAAGAGATTTTGATCGACGAAACGTTTCCCGCCGTTCTGGACAGAATGTGCGAAGAGTTCCCCGATCAATACGCGTTTAAGTACACGACTTTGGATTACACCCGCACCTATACCGAGTTCCGCAGAGATGTGGACGAATTCGCGCGCACCTTGATCGCGCTCGGCGTCAAAGCCGGTTCGCACGTTGCGGTTTGGGCGTCCAACGTTCCGCAATGGTATATCGCGTTTTGGGCGACCGTTAAGATCGGCGCCGTCCTCGTGACGGTCAACACGGCGTACAAGATCGCCGAGGTCGAATACCTTTTGAAGCAGTCCGACACGCACACGTTGATCATGACCGAAGGTTCGAAAGATTGCCATTACGGCAAGATCATCGCGCAGCTTTGCCCCGAGCTTTCGGAAAAGAAACCTTCCGATCCGTTGCACGCAAAGCGCCTTCCCTTCCTCAGAAACGTCATCACCGTCGGCTATCGTCAGCCCGGTTGCTTAACTTGGAGCCAAGCGATCAAACTCTCCGAAAAGGTCAAGCAGGAAGAGGTCTTGCGTATGGCGGCGGCGGTCAATAAACACGACGTCTGCAATATGCAGTACACGTCCGGAACGAC
>DBVY01000003.1:24833-36047 GCA_002308575.1 Christensenella sp. UBA1252 | reverse complement strand
TCGCCCGCTTTGATATAGACGCAGTCACTGTTGGAGGTTGTGGTTCCGCCGGTGCGCAGGATATGGATTGACATCGTTCCGCTCGCGGGGATCGCGTGGATCACAAAGCTGAACTTCAGGTTCTCGGAATCGCCGCGACCTTCCCACTTATAGTTCGCGGGTTCGTTCAACGCAACGGTTACCTCATACGTGCCGACGTTCGTTTGCTTGTTGCCCGTGATCGTGTACGCCGCGTTCGTCGCGAGCATATAGGTTTGCTCTTCGCCGTTATAGATGAATTCCGTGTTGTCCGCCGAAGGTTCCGTGACCGAAGCCTTTCCGATCGTAAACGTATAGGTCTTATCCGCGGTCGTCGAATCCGTCCAAGTCGAGCTTTCTTTATCTTTCAAAGCAACGGTTACGTCGTAGGTGCCCGCGTTCGTCTTTCTGTAATTCGTAACGGTGTAGAGCGAATTCTCCGCGATCGAATAGACCTTTTCCGTTCCGTCGTAGGTAAAGACCGTGGTGTCCGCTTCGGGGATCGCCACGACGGCTTTTCCGATCGTAAACGTGTAGGTCTTGGGCGCTTTCGTGCTGTCGCTCCAAGAGTCGACGTCGTACTTCAACGTGACCGTAACTTCATACGTGCCCGCCGCGGTTTGGACGTTGCCGGTAACGGTGTAAAGATCGTTCGCGGGGATAAAGTAGGTTTGCGCTTCGCCCGTGTAGGTAAAGACGGTCGGATCCGCCTCCGGGATATCGAAGACCTGCGGCTCTTTCCACGGGCCGGGCTTCGTGCGGTTCGCCGCGAACCAGTCGCTCTCTTTGAGGATCGTGCTGTTATTCGAACCGGTCACCGTGATCGTGCCCGCGTTACTCGTAACGACGATCGTGCCGTTGATCGGGCTGACCGAGGACGCCGGTTTTTGACCCGTTACGTACACTTTATCGGTATACGTCGCGATGCGGTCGATAAAGTCTTGCGCGGGAACGGTGGCGTTCGCATACGCGCTGATGACGACGATCTTGGGTTTGATGACTTCGAGGAACGCCGCGCTCGTGGAATCCGCCGCACCTTGGTTCGCCGCCTTCAAGACGTCGATCTCGGGCAGGCTGTTATTCTCGAGAATCAAGCTTTCGTCCTTCAACGCGCCCGTAAACAGGAAGTACTTATCGCCGTGGTTGAAGAGCACGCAGACCGAATTATTCGCTTCGGTGCTGTTCGCCGTTTCGTAATTGGGTTGATACAGGATCGTCATCGACATTCCTTCGCCGAGGGAATAGGTCGCTTGCGCTCCGTTCGCGCCGTTTACGCAATCCAACGCCGTGTAATGTTTGGCGCCCGCCGTCACTTCGGCGTCGCGCGCCGTCTTGTAATTTTTGTAATACGTAGCGTCCGTTTTGACAAGGCCGTCGATGATGACGCCGCATTCGTACGTTGCAAAAACGCCGTTATTGGCGTAGAAGCCGCCCATATTGGCGTCGTTCTTATAGGTCAGGATCACGTAATCGAGTTTGCCCGTGATCTTATCGGACAGGTAATTGGTAAGCGCCGTCACGTTTGCCGCCGTCGATCTGCCGGAATCGATCAAGATATCGATATCGCCCGCCCTGACGTACACGCATTCGCCGAACGAACTCGAACCCGAACCGATATGCAAAACGTGGAATTCCAAGGTTCCGCTACCGTAGGTATCGGCGTGCGGGATCACGACGGACGCGCGGATCGTAAACGTAAAGGTCAGATCGTCCGAATTGCCCGCACTCTTCCAAACGTAGTTCGCGGTATCCTTCAACGCGACCGTAACGTCGTACGTGCCCGCCGCGGTCTGCGTATTTCCGCTGACGGTATAAAGCTCGCTCGTCGCGATCTGATAGGTTTGCGCGGCGCCCGTGTAAAGATACTTCGTCGTATCCGCCGCAGGCTCGGTTACTTTCGCTTTGGCGATCGTAAACGTAAAGGTCTTATCGGCGGTCGTGGAATCCGACCAAGCGTCCGCCGTCTTATTCTTCAACGCGACCGTAACGGTGTACTCGCCGGCGTTGGTTTGGACGTTATTCGTGACCGTGTACTTATCGTTTGCCGCGATCTGATAGGTCTGCGCCGCGCCCGTATAGGTAAACGTCCGCGTGTCCGCCGCGGGGATCGGAACGCCCGTCGGTTGAGGCGTGTCGCCGCCTCCGCCGCTTCCTTCCCATGCGGAAGGCGTGGTTCTGTAAGTCTTAAACCACTCGGTATCCTTCAAAAGCGTGTTGTTGTTCGAACATTGAACGGTAACCGTTCCTTGAATGCACTTTACGTTGATATTGCCGTTCAACGAAGAGAAGCCTTTATCGACGTACTTATTCTTTTCGTTATCGAACTCGATCGTGCCGACCGTCGTTACGTACACCTTTTGCGTATAGGGCGCAACGCGGTTGACGAACGCCTGCGACGGGAAGGTGTTTTCGAGATTTTGCGTGTACTCAATCGAACCCGCGCAGCAACAAACGCAAACCATCTTCGGGCGGATCGCCGCCAAGATCGTGTCCGTCGTCGCGGTGTAGGAGCCGTGGTGACCCGCTTTGAAAAGCTCTACCTGCGGCAAACTGTTGCTCTCGACGAGAGAGGCTTCGCCTTCCTTTTCAAGGTCGCCCGTAAACAGGAAGTACTTATCTCCATGCGCAAACAGGACGCAGACCGAATAGTTGTTTTCGTCCGAAGATTTTTCGGAATAGAAGCGCTGATACAGGATCGTCATCGTGATCCCTTCGGCGAGTTGATAGACGCGCTGCGCGCCGTCCGTTTCGTTCCAGCATTGAAGCGCGGTGTAATGCTTGGCGCCCGCCGCAACTTCGGCGTCGCGCTCCGCAACGTAGTTGTTGTAAACGGCGCTCGTCGCGTTCGTCCGCGCGAAATCAATGATCGTTTCGCACTCGTAACGCTTGAAAATGCTCGGACGGGTGTTCGTGCTCGTAAAGCCCGCTATATGGTCTTGGTGCGCATGCGTCGCGATCACGTATTCGAGCTTACCGTCCGTGCAGTATTGATCGACGTACGTCGCGATCGTGTCCGAGCTGTTTTGGCGGGAACCCGCGTCGATCAGAATATCGACGTCGCCCGCTTTGATATAGGTGCTGTCGCCCGTGTAGTTATTGCCGAGCTCCATAAAGTGGATCGAAAGCTCTTTGTCGCCGTAAACGGGAGTATCTCCGCCGCCGTTTCCGCCCGAGGACTCTTTGATCGTAAACGGATAGGAAAGATCGGAAGAGTTGTTCGCGGTAGACCACTTATAGTTCGCGGTGTCCTTCAACGAAACCGTAACGGTGTAGCTGCCCGCCGCGGTTTTAACGTTGCCCGCGACCGTATAAAGCTCGCTCGTCGCGATATTGTAGGTTTGCGCCGAACCGTTATAGGTAAAGGTCCTCAAATCGGGCGAAGGCTCGGTGACCGCCGCTTTTTCGATCGTCAGGACTGCGGTCAAAGCCGCCGTGTTGTAACCCTCTTTGGAAACCGTCGCGGTGATCGAATAGGTGCCCGCGTTCGTTTGGGTGTTCGAAGGTTCGTATTGAACGGTCGCGCCTTCGGGAACGTTTTGTACCGTTACGCTGAACGGCGACCCCGTGTAAGTAACGGCTTTTCCTTGGAAGAGAAGCCCCTCGAAGTCCGCCTTGGTATCGGTACCCGAAGAACCGGACGCCACGATTTGAAGGACGAGCCTCGTTTCCAAACCCTCGTACTTAACGACGAGGGATTGTTCGCCGACCTTGTAGGTCTTCAACAGTTCTTTGTCGGCAAAATAGGATTCGAGAAGGGGCGTTTGCGTCGTCGTGCCGTTGCTGTACTCCACTTCGATCACGTGACCGTCCACCGAGAACTGCCCCGCCACGTACTCCGTCGTTTCCGATATGACGCGAATGCTCGTCGCAACGATCTTCCATTTCGCGTAAACGGTCAACTGTTTTCCGGTAAACGGAGCGGACGACACGCCGGACGCCGTAAACGGCTTTGTCCAAACGTCCTTATCCAGATACCAACCGTCGAACACGTAACCCGCTTTCGATGGATTCGATGGCATCGAGATCTTCGTTCCGTCCGTCTTGACGGTCTTTACGATTTTCCCGTCCACCTCGAAATTGACTTTCAAGTCGCCGCCTTTCGAACAAGCGGTTACAACGAGAATCAAAGAAAGAATGGTGATAAGGCAAAGGGTGATTGCTATCGCTTTCTTCATCTTGTTCATTTAGGTTCCTCCCAAATGGATTTTTTTTGATTGTGTTTACGCGCGCCACGAAAAAAAAGAAAATGCTAACACATATTTTATAATAAAATAAAAAAGGCGCGATTGTCAATACCGAACTTTTTCGGCATACCGCGCCCGAGTCCTTCCCGACCCCACGATTTTGAATTGTAAATTTGTGTTTTTATTCCGTCATCTCGACCGGAACGGAGAGATCGCCGCATAGAACGAATTCCCGCTTCGCTCAAAGGATTTTCCGATATAACAAAAACAGACGCTTTCGCATCTGCTTTCATTTTATATTTTTTAATCAAGCGGCTTTGGATACGGACGTTTAAATCGTTTATCCATAACGCAATTCGAAAGAATTGCAATTCATGCCCAAAGGGCAATTCACGCGCCGGCGGCGCGGTTCATGCAACCATAAGGTTGCCGTTCATCAAAAACGCTTCCTTTTTTCGCAATATACGCAACGAAACACGCCTGCGCTTTTGTCTACTACCTTAAACAATCTCGGCAACTCCTGCTCCGTCCTCGATATACAGCGCGGATTCTCGCACCCTTCTTCGGATTCGAAAACGTCCGTTCCCGCGAGGAGATTTTCGCGCGCGGGGTTCTTCGCCTCTTCGAGGAGCTTCAAGATCAGCGCCATGCGGATATATTTTCCGTTTTCGACCTGCTTGAAATAGCAAGCGCGCGGATCGGCGTCCACCTTGACGCTGATCTCGTTTACGCGCGGCAACGGGTGCATCACGCAAGCGTCCTTTTTCGCGGCTTGCATCTTTTCCGCTGTCAGGACGTAGGCGTCTTTCAACCTTTCGTACTCTGCGCGGTCGTCAAAGCGCTCCTGCTGAATGCGGGTCATATACAAAATGTCGAGATCGGGGATCGCCTTTTCGAGGTCGGTCGTTTCCTCGTACGCCATGCCCGTCTTTTCGATCACGCCGAGTTTTACGTAATTCGGCAGTTTGAGTTCCTCCGGGGAGATCAAAACGATCTTGACGTTTTGGTATCTCGACAGCGCGGTGATCAAAGAATGCACGGTCCTGCCGTACTTCAAGTCGCCGCAAAAGCCGACGGTCAGGTTATCGAACGTTCCCTTTTCGCGGTAGATCGTAAAGAGGTCGGCGAGCGTTTGGGTCGGATGACAATGCCCGCCGTCGCCCGCGTTGATGATCGGAACGTTCGCGCTCTCCGCCGCAACGAACGCCGCGCCCTCTTTCGGGGAACGCATCGCGATGATGTCCGCGTAGGACGAGATCACGCGCACGGTATCCGCCACGCTCTCTCCTTTCGCCGCGGAGGATAAAGCCTCGCCCGGAACGGGCAAGACGTTTCCGCCGAGCTCGTACATCGCCGCTTCGAAGGAAAGGCGCGTCCGCGTGGACGGCTCGAAAAACAAAGTTGCGATCTTCTTTCCCTTGCACTTCTCGGAATAGGCGTCGGGGCGGGCGATGATATCCGTTGCCACGGCGATCATCTCGTTGATTTCTTCTTTGGACAAATCGCAAATGTCGATCAGGCTTCTCATGGTTTCTCCCTTAATGAATCCAACTTTCGTCGGACGGATTGTTGCGGAAGGCGATCAGCCGCGCGACGTCTTCCGCCGCGATATACCCTTCTTCCGCCGCGACTTTCGCGATCACGTCGAAGTTCGTCAGCGAAACGTTTTTGACGTTCGCCGCCGCAAGGCGGTCGAGTCCTTTTTGCATGCCGTACGTAAAGATGCTGACGACGCCGAGGACGTCCGCGCCCGCTTCGCGCAAGGCTTCGACCGTGTCGATCACGCTGCCGCCCGTCGAGATCAAGTCCTCAACGACGACCGTCTTTTGCCCTTTTTCGAGTTTGCCCTCGATGCGGTTCTGTCTGCCGTGATCTTTTGCGCCCGAGCGAACGTAACCCATCGGGAGCCCCATGATGTGGGCGGTGATCGCGGCGTGCGCGATGCCGGCGGTCGAGGTTCCCATCAAAACTTCCGCGTCGGGATAGTTTCGGCGAATGGTTTCCGCGAGTCCGTTTTCAACGATCAGGCGCGCTTCGGGCGCGGTCAGGGTCAGGCGGTTATCGCAGTACACGGGGCTTTTGATCCCGCTCGCCCAAATAAAAGGCTCGTTCGGGCGGAAAAACACCGCTTTGATCGAGAGTAACGCTTTCGCAACTTGAATCGAAATATCCATTTTTCTTTCTCCTTTATGCTTCCAAAAATTCTTTTACGCACCGTTCGTACGCCGCAACGGGATCCGCCGCCGCCGTGATCGGGCGACCGACGACGATATAATCCGAACCCGCTTTTCTCGCTTCCGCGGGCGTCATGACCCGCTTTTGATCCCCTTTGTCGCCGTCCGCGAACCGAACGCCCGGGGTCACGGTCAAAAATTCTTTCCCGCAAGCCTCGTGCACTTCGCCCGCTTCGAGAGGCGAGCAAACGACGCCGTCCAATCCCGCCTCTTTCGCGTTCATCGCGTAATGGCGAACGACCTCTTTCATCGGTTTTTCGATCAAAAGGTCGCGCTTCATCGCCTCTTCGTCCGTGGACGTCAGCTGGGTGACCGCAATCAACAGGGGGCGCGTTCCGTCCGGACGGGTCAGCCCTTCGAGCGCGGCGGTCATCATTGCCTTCGTGCCCGCGGCGTGTAAGTTGCAAATGTCCGCGCCGAGCGAGGACAAAACCGCCATACTCTTTTTCACGGTGTTCGGAATGTCGTGCAATTTGAGATCCAAAAAAACCTTATGCCCTCTTTCTTTGATCGCGCGAACGATGTCCGGCCCCGCCGCGTAAAAGAGCTCCATTCCGATCTTTACAAACGGCTTTTTTCCTTTGAAAAGGTCCAAAAACGCGAGCGTTTTTTCCGCGCTGTCGAAATCGCACGCGATAATTACGTCTTTTGCCATTATGCTTTCCCCCTTATTTCGTTTAACGACCGAATGCCGTACTTTTCCATCGCTCTCGGCAGATCTTCTATGATTTTTTTGCAGGCGAACGGGTCCACGAGGTTCGCCGCGCCGACTTCGACCGCCGCCGCCCCCGCGAGCGTCATTTCGAGGACGTCTTCCGCCGTCGACACTCCGCCCATTCCGATCACGGGGATCGAAACCGCTTTCGCCGTTTTATACACCATATTCAGCGCGATCGGAAAGACCGCGGGGCCCGAAAGACCGCCCGTTACGTTTTTCAAAATCGGTTTCCGCGCGCGGAGATCCAAGCGCATACCGACCAGCGTGTTGATCAAAGAAACCGCGTCCGCCCCTTCGCCCTCGACCGCTCTCGCGATCTCGGTGATATCCGTTACGTTGGGCGAAAGCTTGATGATCACGGGTTTCGTCGTAACTTTTTTGACCTCGCGCGTTACTTCCGCCGCCACGCATGGATCGGTTCCGAAACTCAGGCCGCCGCCGTGCACGTTCGGGCAGGAAACGTTGACTTCGAACCAGCCGACCTGCGGCTCACGATCCAAAATGCGGCACACTTCGACGTACTCTTTGACCGAGAACCCGCTGACGTTCGCCATTACGGGCTTGCGAAACGCTTTTTTGAGCTTTGGCAACTCTTCCGAAACAACCTTTTGCACGCCCGGATTTTGAAGACCGACCGCGTTCAACATACCGGACGCGCATTCCGCGATGCGCGGCGTCGGGTTGCCGAAGCGCTCGTTCAGCGTCGTTCCCTTAAAGGAAAAGGTGCCGAGCACGTTGATATCGTAAAGTTCGGCGAACTCGTAACCGTAACCGAACGTGCCGCTCGCCGGGATAACGGGATTGTCGAGCGTGACGCCGCAAAGTTCCGTCGTCAAATCGAATGCTACCATAGTATTTCCCCTTTTTTCAAAACGGGCCCTTCCTTGCAAATACGCTTATTGCCCGCGATCGTTTTGCACGAACAGCCCATACACGCGCCGAACCCGCACCCCATTCTTTCTTCGAAAGAAAGTTCGCCTTCCGTCTTCGTTGCGGTGAACACGGCTTTCAGCATCGGTTCGGGGCCGCACGCGTAAAAATACGAATAGGTTTCGGGAAGCACGCCCGTAACGAACCCTTTTTCGCCGAGCGATCCGTCCACCGTAGCGACCGCGACTTTCGCGCCGATCTCTTCGAATTCGCGAACGAAAAACGCGTCCGCTTTGCGGTTGAAGCCGAGCGCGACGAAGGGGCTCGCTCCCCTTTCGACGAGTTTTTTCGCAAGGTAATAGAGGGGCGGCACGCCGACGCCGCCGCCGATCAAAAGCGGCTTATCGCCCGCGCGCGAAAGATCGTAACCGTTGCCGAGACCCGTCAGCATATCGAACGCGTCGCCACACTTGCTTTCGGAGAGTTTTTCCGTTCCCTTGCCGACGACTTTATAGACGAGGGTCAAGGCGTCCTCTCCCAGATCGCAGACCGAGATCGGGCGGCGCAGATACAGATCGCGGATCTTGACGTTTACGAATTGCCCGGGGCTTTTAACGCCCGAAACGTCGCCGCGAAACACCGTTTTAAAGACGCCGTCCGCAAGGGGCTCCGTCTTTTCCACTTCCAAAACAACTTGTTTCATCTTTCTCCTTTACGCGTCGATCGTGGAGATCGTCAGCGTCGTTTCTTCGAGAATGTCCAAAAGAACTTTCACGGTGTCGAGCGAAGTCAGCATCGTAACGTTTGATTCGGTCGCGTACTTGCGGATCTCGACGCCGTCCAATTTCGCGCTTTCGGCGCCGACGGACGAGGTGTTGATCACGTACGCGATATGCCCTTGGCGGATCGAATCGCGGATCTCCAAACTGCCCTCGCTGATCTTTTTCAAAACGTGGGTGCGGATCCCGTTCTCCTTTAAGAATTTCGCGGTGCCGGACGTCGCCTCGATGTTGAAGCCGAGGTTATAGAAGCGGCGGATCAAAGGAAGCGCTTCTTCCTTGTCCGCGTCCGCGATCGTTGCGAACACCGTGCCGTAGTTTTGCAGTTTCATACCCGCTGCTTGCATCGCTTTATAGAGCGCACGGTTGAGCTTGTCGTCGTAACCGATCGCTTCGCCCGTGGACTTCATTTCGGGCGAGAGATAGGCGTCCAATCCCTTGATCTTGTTGAACGAGAAGACCGGCACTTTGACGTAGTGGCGCTTTTTCTCTTCGGGGTAGATCCCGAAAATGCCCTGCTCCTTCAAGCTCTTTCCCATAATGACTTCGGTCGCGATGTCCGCGAGGGAAAAGCCCGTCGATTTGGAGAGGAAAGGCACCGTCCTCGAAGAACGGGGGTTGACCTCGATAATATAGACCTTTTCGTTTCTGTCCACGATGAATTGAATGTTGTAAAGACCTCTGATCCCGATACCGAGGCCGAGTTTTTTCGCGTATTGCAGGATCGTGCCTTTGACCTTGTCCGAGATCGAGAAGGTCGGATAGACCGAGATGCTGTCGCCCGAGTGGATACCCGTGCGCTCGACGAGCTCCATAATGCCGGGCACAAAGACGTCCACGCCGTCGCACACCGCGTCCACTTCGACTTCCTTGCCGACGACGTAACGATCCACCAAGACGGGTTTGTCCTCGTCGATCTCGACCGCGGTCTTCAAGTAATGGCGAAGCGCCTTTTCGTTGCCGACGATCTGCATCGCCCTGCCGCCGAGGACGAAGCTCGGGCGCACAAGAACGGGATAGCCGATCTTCGCCGCCGCCTTCACGCCGTCCTCGATCTTCGTGACCGCCGTTCCTTCGGGGCGCGGGATATTCAGTTCCGAAAGCAATTTTTCAAACAAGTCGCGGTTTTCCGCCTTGTCGATCGCCGCGCAATCGGTGCCGACGATCTTAACGCCGCGCGCATAGAGCGGGTCGGCGAGGTTGATCGCGGTTTGTCCGCCGAGCGACGCGATCACGCCTTCGGGCTTTTCGAAATCGAGGATCGCCATCACGTCTTCGGGGGTCAGCGGCTCGAAATACAATTTATCCGCCGTCGTGTAATCGGTCGAAACGGTTTCGGGGTTGTTGTTGATGATGATCGCCTCGTAACCCGCTCGCTTGATCGTTTGCACGGCGTGCACGGTCGAATAGTCGAATTCCACGCCCTGCCCGATACGGATCGGACCCGCGCCGAGCACGACGAGTTTGTTTTTGTCCGTCAGGCGCGATTCGTTTTTAACGTTCTCGTCCAACAGGTTCAAATAGGTCGAATACAGATAGGCGATATATTTGCCCGTATGCAAGGTGTCCACCATTTTGAAGACGGGCGTAAAGCCGTTTTGCTTGCGGAGCGAATAGATCTCGATCTCGTTTGCGTTCCAAAGGCTCGCGACGTATTTATCCGAGAAGCCCATCGTCTTCGCGGCTTTCAGCGCGTTCAAATCGAACGGCTTCGCTTTCAGGATCTTTTCCATTTCGACGATGGATTTGACGCACTCCAAGAACAGCGGCGTGATCATCGTCAGCTTATAGAGTTCATCGATCGAAACGCCGCGGCGGATCGCTTCGGCAACCGCGAAGATCCCGTCCGCGCGGAATTCGCCCAAATAATCTTTGATCGCGTCGGTCGACATCTCGTCAAACTTTTTGAGGTGGACATGGCAAACGCCCGTTTCGAGGGAGCGAATGGATTTTAAGAAACACTCGGACAGCGTGGAACCGATGCCCATAACTTCACCCGTCGCTTTCATCTGCGTTCCGAGGATATTGGACGCGTTCGTAAATTTATCGAACGGGAAGCGCGGGAATTTCGCGACCACGTAATCCAAAGAAGGCTCGGTTGCCGCCGTACCGCCCGCAACGGGGATATCTTTGAGTTCCATACCGACGGCGATCTTCGCGGTCACGCGGGCGATCGGATAGCCGCTCGCTTTGGAAGCAAGAGCGGACGAACGCGAAACGCGGGGGTTGACCTCGATCAGATAATACTTGCTCGAATTGGGATCGAGCGCGAATTGCACGTTGCAACCGCCTTCGATTTTAAGCTCTCTGATGATCTTGATCGCGCTGTCTTGCAACATTTTCAGATCGTGCTCGTTCAAGGACATGATCGGCGCGACGACGATCGAATCGCCGGTGTGCACGCCGACGGG
>DBVY01000003.1:18340-24805 GCA_002308575.1 Christensenella sp. UBA1252 | reverse complement strand
CGCATGACCTCGAATTCGATCTCCTTATAACCTTTGACGCTCTTTTCGACGAGAACCTCGTGGACGGGAGAAAGCGCGAAACCGTTCGCCGCGATCTCCCGAAGCTCGTTTTCATTGTAGGCAAAGCCGCCGCCCGTGCCGCCGAGCGTAAACGCCGGACGCAAAACGACGGGATAACCGATCTTTTCCGCCGCGCGCGCCGCCGCCTCGACGTCGAACGTGATCTCGGAGGGGATCACGGGTTCGCCGATACTCTCGCACATCTCTTTAAAGAGCTCCCTATCCTCCGCGCGCTCGATGCTCGTGCTGCTCGTTCCGAGAAGCTCTACGCGGCACTCTTTCAAGACGCCTTTCTTTTCGAGTTGCATCGCGATATTCAGTCCCGTCTGTCCGCCGATGCCCGGGACGATCGCGTCGGGGCGCTCGTAACGCAGGATCTTCGCGATGTATTCCAAGGTCAAAGGCTCCATATATACTTTGTCCGCGATCTGCGTGTCCGTCATGATCGTGGCGGGGTTGGAGTTTACGAGCACAACCTCGTAGCCCTCTTCCTTCAAGGCGAGGCAGGCTTGCGTGCCCGCGTAGTCGAATTCCGCCGCTTGCCCGATCACGATCGGGCCCGATCCGATGATCAAGATCTTTTTAATGTCCGTTCTCTTTGCCATTTTCGTCTTCTCCTTTGAACGACTTTTTCGTTTTATTTTTTATACGCGATACGACCGCCCGAAACGGTCATATGGTTGACGCCGAACAGCGTTTCTCCCGCGAACGGCGTCGATTTTCCTTTGGATAAAAAGGCGGCGGGGTCAATAACCTCGCTTTCCGAAAGCGACCAGATAGAAAACCCGTCCTGCGAAATGCCGAAACGCTTGCGCGGATTGTTCGCAAGTAAATCCACGAGCCTTTCGAGGGAAAGGATCCCCTTTTTAACGAGGTGCGTGTAAAGCGCGGGGAACGCCGTTTCGAGTCCGACGATGCCGAACGCGCTGCCCGCAAGCCCCTTCGCTTTTTCTTCGGCGGAATGCGGCGCGTGGTCGGTCGCGATCATATCGATCGTTCCGTCGAGCACGCCCTCGATCAAGGCTTCCCTGTCCCTTTTTCCGCGAAGCGGCGGATTCATTTTGAAATCGCCCGTTTCTTTGAGATCGGTTTCGTCCAAGATCAAATAATGCGGCGCGGTTTCACAAGTAACGTCCACCCCGTCCGCTTTCGCTTTGCGGATCAAAGCCACGCTTTCCGCCGTCGAGATATGGCAAACGTGAAACGCCGCGCCCGTTTCTTTCGCGAGGCGAAGGTCGCGCTCGATCTCCACGTACTCGCTCGCGGACGAGATCCCCTTGTGTCCGTGCGCTTTCGCGTAGGCGCCGTCGTGGATATAACCGCCCTTTAAAAGTTCATTGACTTCGCAATGCGCGGCGACGATCTTGCCGAGCGATTTCGCCTTTTGCATCGCGCGGCGCATCATCTCTTCGCTTTGCACGCCCTTGCCGTCGTCCGAAAACGCGATCGCGGCGTCCTTCAATTCGTCCATATCCGAAAGCGCTTCGCCCTTTTCCCCCTTGGTGATCGACGCATAGGGAAAAACGGAGATCACGGCGTCCTTTTCGATGATATCCAGTTGCATTTTTAATGCCGCGAGCGAATCGGGCACGGGATTCAAATTCGGCATCGTGCAAACCGCGGTATACCCGCCGCGCGCGGCGGCACGGGAACCCGAAGCGATCGTTTCCTTATAAGAAAAACCCGGCTCTCTGAAATGCACGTGCACGTCTGAAAAACCGGGAAATACGAAATATTCTTTTTGGGGATCGAAAATCGATTTTTGCGAAAAACCGAGAAAACGGTCGGCACATTCCGACAAGCAGGCGACTCTTTCCGCGCCCGAAACGATCGTTACGTTTTTGATTTTCTCGCGCCCGTTCATCATTCCGCCTCGTTGACGATAAAAACGCCTTCTTCGTCGCCGCTCATCACGACCGCGATCTTTTCCTGCCTTGACGTCGGAATGTTTTTGCCGATATAGTCGGGGCGAACGGGAAGCTCTCTATGCCCTCTGTCCACGAGAACGGCGAGGCGCACCGCCTTCGGGCGACCGAGCGCGAAAACCGCTTCCATCGCGGCGCGCGCCGTGCGACCCGTGTATAAAACGTCGTCCACGATAACGACCGTCTTGCCGTTGATGTCGCAGGGAATCGAACTGCCGACCGCCTTTTGTTTCTTCTCTTCCGGCGAGAAATCGTCGCGATACGGCGTTACGTCGATCGACCCGCATGGAACCTCCATTCCGCCGAACTTTTTGAGGTTTTCGGCGAGCACTTCGGCGAGAAAGATCCCGCGGCTTTTGATCCCAAGCAGGCAAAGGGAATCCGCGCCGTCGTTGCGCTCGATGATCTCGTGCGTCATTCTCGCAAGCGAACGCATTACGGTTTCTTTATCCATGATCTTAACCTTGCGCATAGCTCCCTCCGAAAAAAAAGTCTTGCCGAGAAGCAAGACGAAAAAACGAGGTTTGCGCGCATAGACCGCGCCCTATTTACCGCCTTGCCGATCTCTCCGTATCGACTTAAAAGCATCGTTGTTATTATTGTAACGGAACGCGCGAAGCAAGTCAACAGTTTGGTTTATAGTTTTCCCGATAAAGATTCCGTGTAAACGATTATCGCGTTTTCAAAGATCTTTTTTATAAAAAAAGGGGACGTGAAGCCGAATTTTTTCGCCGGAAGTCAAGAGATACATATCGCCCGATTTCAGTTTGGTTGCATCCGCGTTGCCGAGGAAACATTTGCTCTCCCGTTCGTAAAAGAGTCTTCCCACAAGACGATTTTATCGTTTTACGCGGTCTTTTCTCACGACAGAAAATTCTTTTATGATCTCCAAAAGATCCTCCGACAGAAAATCAGGGAAGCGCTTTTCTATTTCCTCGGGGATCCCGTAATACGCTTCGGCGATCGAACCGCACATACAGCCGATCGTGTCCGTATCGCCGCCGAGCCAAACGGCCAATCGGATCGCGTTTTCAAAATCCGTGGAGTCAAGGAACGCTTCTATCGCCTGCGGTACGCTTCCTTGACAAGTCACCCATCTTCCCGTAGCGTCATACCCGTAAAACGGACGGATCTTCTTGATGCGGAACCCGGGGTCGCCAAGCTCGGGGTAATACGCGATCATCCGTTCGCGGATTTTTTCTTTGCTCTTTCCGATCCTCGCAAGATAGGCGGCCATTGCGATTGCTTCGGCGCCTTTGATGCCTTCCGGGTGGTTATGGGAAACGTCCGTCACCATGCGAGAAAGCTCTTTCACCTCTTCTTCGCTTTTTGCCACCCACGCCACGGGGCTGACGCGCATCGCCGAGCCGTTTCCGTAGCTGTTATAGGGCATCGGATACTCGTCCTGAAACAGCCACTTGTAAAACCGCGCGCCCCACCCGACGTTAGGATGTCTGTGCGCGATTTCCCGCATATTTTCCACAACCCTTGAGCGAATCGCCGCCGAATCAAACCGGCATTCCACCAAGGTCTTCGCTATGGCGATCGTCATCAGGGAGTCGTCCGTGAAGCGGCAAAGCGGATGCAAAAAATCAAAGTCCCATTCCCACTCCGGCATATTATTGAATTCAAACCGACTCCCTACGAGATCACCGATGATCGCGCCTTTCATTCGCCCCTCCCATTAAACCTTCTTCGGCAAAGATGCAAACTTGCTTATTATCCGATAGCCTTAAAAGATATCTCCTCATACTTTAAGTCCCCACAAAAACGGCGTAAAAAAATATTATTTTTGTAAAATTTCACCTTTTCAATACTCGTATGATCCGAATCGCAGATCGTACTAACTCTGCTAAATCCAAAGTCCCTTTTGGTTTAGGCTGTGCGAAAAGCTCAACCGATCGTGGAAATCCCGATCGTGGTTTCTTCGAGGACGTCCAGAAGGATGCGGACGGTGTCGAGGGAGGTCAGCATCGGGATCCCGTTTTGGGCGGCGACGCGTCGGATCGCAACGCCGTTGCCTTCGTGAATACCGGAAAGGATCGCGCGCGTGTTGATCACGTAACTGACGTAGCCCGCGCGGAGCGAATCCAAAACCTCTTCGCTGCCCTCGCTCGGCTTATGGCGGATCTTCGTATGGATCCCGTTCGCTTTCAAGACTTCGCCGGTCAGGCTGGTCGCTTCGATATTGAATCCCATATTATAAAAGCGGCGCACCAAGGGGATCGTTTCTTCCTTGTCCTCGTCCGCAACGCTGACCAAGACCGTGCCGTAATTTTTCAGGTTTACGCCCGATGCGATCAGCGCTTTATACGCCGCGCGGTGCAGTTTATCGTCGTATCCGATCGCTTCGCCCGTGGACTTCATTTCGGGTGAGAGATAGGCGTCCATACCGCGGAGTTTCGAGAACGAGAACGCGGGAACTTTGACGTAGTAGCGCGATTTTTCTTTCGGATAGCGGCTCAAAATGCCCATTTCCGCGAGCGAAACGCCGAGCATCACGCGCGTTCCGATATCCGCGAGGCTGTACCCCGTCGCTTTCGACAGAAAGGGCACGGTGCGGGATGAGCGCGGATTGACCTCGATGATATAGACGTTTTCCTCTTTGTCCACGATGAATTGAATGTTGAAAAGACCGACGATCCCGATCCCGAGTCCGAGCTTTTCGGCGTAATCCAAGATCGTTTGTTTGACGCGGTCGGACAGGCTGTAAGGCGGATAGACGCTGATACTGTCGCCCGAATGCACGCCCGTCCGTTCGACGAGCTCCATAATGCCGGGCACGAACACGCGCGATCCGTCGCAAACGGCGTCCACCTCGACTTCCTTGCCGCGAATATACTTATCCACCAAAACGGGCTTGTCCTCGTCGATCTCGACCGCCGTTTTCAGGTAGTTCCTCATATCGGCGTCCTTCGCAACGATCTGCATCGCCCTGCCGCCGAGCACGAAACTCGGGCGCACCAAAACGGGATAGCCGACGCGGTGGGCAGCTTCCAACCCCGCCTCAATGCTCGTGACCGCTTCGCCTTTGGGTTGCGGGATCCCGAGCGTTAACAGCAAATGCTCGAAGAGGTCGCGGTCTTCGGCGCGCGCGATCGCTTCGCAATCCGTTCCGATGATCTTGACGCCGTGCGCGAAAAGGGGCTCCGCGAGGTTGATCGCGGTTTGTCCGCCGAGCGTTACGATGACGCCGTCCGGCTTTTCGAGGTTTACGACGTTCATCACGTCCTCGATGCAGAGGGGCTCGAAATACAGTTTATCCGAGCAGGTGTAATCGGTGGAAACGGTTTCGGGGTTATTGTTGATGATGATCGCTTCGTAGCCCGCTTCCTTGATCGTTTTGACCGCGTGGACGGTGGAATAATCGAACTCCACGCCCTGCCCGATACGGATCGGACCCGAACCGAGCACGAGGATCTTTTTCTTATCCGAAACGACGGATTCGTTTTCCTCCTCGTAGGTCGAATAAAAATACGGGATATAGCTGTCGAACTCGGACGCGCAACTGTCGATCATCTTATAGACGGGCGCGATGCCGTTTGCGGCGCGCAGGTCGTAGACCACACGTTCGGAAACGCCCCAAAGAAAACCGATCTCGCGGTCGGAAAAGCCTATCTTTTTCGCGTCTTTGAGCGCGGCAAGGTCGCCTTTCGCTTTTCGGATCTCCCTTTCTTCTTCGATGATATTGCGGATTTTCCGCAGGAAGAAGCGGTCGATCTTCGTGCGATCGAAGATCTCGTCCACGGTGGCGCCGAGGCGGAACAGCTCGGCGATCGCAAAGATCCTATCGTCCGTTCCCTCTTCGATATACCCTAAAAGGTCGTCTTTTTGCGCGCCGTCGAATTTCGGCAGATGCAAATGATAGGCGCCGATCTCCAACGAGCGAATGCCTTTCAATAAACTTTCCTCAAACGTCCTGCCGACGCTCATCGTTTCGCCCGTCGCTTTCATCTGCGTAGACAGATGATTGTTTGCATCCGCGAATTTGTCGAACGGGAAACGCGGGAGCTTGGTGACGACGTAATCGAGGGCGGGCTCAAAGGACGCGGGCGTGTTCGCAAGCGGGATCTCGTCCAGCGTCATACCGACGCCGATCTTCGCCGAAACGCGCGCGATCGGATAGCCGCTCGCCTTGGAAGCGAGGGCGGACGAACGCGAAACGCGGGGGTTGACTTCGATCAAATAGTATTGGAAAGAATTGGGATCGAGCGCGAATTGCACGTTGCAACCGCCTTCGATTTTGAGTTCTCTGATGATTTTGAGCGCGCTGTCGCGCAACATATGGTATTCTTTGTTCGTTAACGTTTGCGAGGGGCAAACGACGATCGAATCGCCGGTGTGAATGCCGACGGGATCCAAATTCTCCATATTGCAGACGGTGATCGCGGTGTCGTTTTTATCGCGAATGACCTCGTACTCGATCTCCTTATAGCCCTTGACGCTCTTTTCGATCAAAACCTGTTTCACGGGGGAAAGG
>DBVY01000003.1:2475-18255 GCA_002308575.1 Christensenella sp. UBA1252 | reverse complement strand
GCGATCGCAATGCCTTCTTCGACGTCGTTCGCGATTTCGGACGGAAGAATAGGTTCTCCGATCCGCTCGCAAAGCTTCTTGAAAAGGTCGCGGTCTTCCGCTTGCTCGATCGATGAGCTTTTCGTGCCGAGCAGTTCGACGCGGCATTCTTTCAAAACGCCTTTCTTTTCGAGTTGCACCGCAATATTGAGGCCCGTTTGTCCGCCGATGCCGGGCAGGATCGCGTCGGGGCGTTCGTAACGAACGATCTTCGCGACGTACTCCAACGTCAACGGTTCCATATACACTTTGTCAGCGATCGACGTATCCGTCATGATCGTGGCGGGGTTGGAATTGCAGAGGACGACCTCGTACCCCTCTTCCTTTAAAGCAAGGCAGGCTTGCGTGCCGGCGTAATCGAATTCCGCCGCTTGTCCGATCACGATCGGACCCGATCCGATCACGAGAATCTTTTTCAAATCCGTTCTTTTAGGCATGGCGCTTTCCCTCCTCCATCCTTTGGATGAAACGGTCGAACAGATGCCCGCTGTCCTGCGGGCCGGGCGCGCTCTCGGGGTGATATTGCACGCCGAACGCCTTGTCCTTTTCGCATTCGACGCCCTCGATCGTTTTATCGAGCAAATTGACGTGCGTGACCGCAAGGGGCGTTCCCGCAAGGCTCGCGGGATCGACCGCGTAGGAATGGTTTTGCGACGTGATCTCGATCCTGCCCGTCAAGAGGTCTTTTACGGGGTGATTGCCGCCGCGGTGACCGAATTTGAGTTTGTAGGTCTTCGCGCCGTAAGCCAAGGACAAGATCTGATGCCCGAGGCAAATGCCGAATATGGGAACGGCGCCGAGCAAGCGCTTGACCGTTTGAATCGTTTGCGGCACGTCGGTCGGATCGCCGGGGCCGTTGGAAAGAAAAACACCGTCCGGAGAAATGGCTTTCACCTCTTCCGCGGTTGCGTTCCAAGGGAGAACGGTCACGCGGCAGTTTCGCGCCACGAGAGAGCGGACGATATTCTTTTTCATCCCGCAATCGATCGCGACGACGTGATATTTCGCGCCCGTTTTTCCCGCTTCCCACGCCGCTTTGCAGGAAACCCTCTGAACGGCGTCTTTCGGCATTTCGTACGCCTTTATCTTTTGCAAGCCCTCTTCGAGCGGGGTATCCGCCGCAGTCAAAAGCACCTTGCGGCTCCCTTGATCGCGGATCGAGCGCACGAGCTTTCTCGTGTCCGCGCCCGAAACGCCGGGGATCCCGTATTGCTTCATAACTTCGGCGAGCGTCTTCGCCGCGCGGAAATTCGACGGTTCGTCGTTATACTCGCGCACGATCAAGGCGCCGATCGACGGAGCGTCCGTTTCGTAATCGTCGTCCGCCATACCGTAATTACCGATCAAAGGATAGCTCATCACGACGGCTTGGTCGGTGTAAGACGGGTCGGACAAGATCTCCTGATAACCGACCGGAGAGGTGTTGAAAACGAGTTCGAGGACCCGTTCTTCATCCGAACCGAAGGCGTACCCATAGTACACCCCGCCGTCTTCCGTTATGATTTTTTTGTTGGGCTCGCTTTTCATATTTTCGATTGTGCGTTTGCGCTTGTCTTTAATCCTTCTTTGCCGCGGAAGCAACGAACTTTACGAACAGAGGATGGGGTTTGTTCGGGCGGCTCTTGAATTCGGGATGGAACTGCACGCCGACGTAAAAGTCGCGATCCGAAAGCTCCACCGTTTCCACGATATGCCCCGACGGGGACGTTCCGCTGAGCGTCAATCCGCCCTGCTCGAACGCTTCTTTGTATTCGTTATTGAATTCGTATCTGTGGCGATGGCGCTCCTTGATCAGGTCTTCACCGTAGCAGGCATACAGGGTGGTGTTCGGCTTAACTTTGCAGGGGTAGGCGCCGAGGCGCATCGTGCCGCCCTTGATGACGCCGTGTTGATCGGGCATCAAGTCGATCACAAGGTGGGTGCTCTTCTCGTTGAATTCGCGGCTGTTGGCGTCCCGGAAACCGAGGACGTGACGCGCGTATTCGATCACGCAGATCTGCATACCGAGGCAGATACCGAAATAAGGAATTTTATGCTCACGCGCATATTTGCAAGCGGTGATCATGCCTTCGATTCCCCTGTCGCCGAAACCGCCGGGCACGAGAATTCCACCGATCCCGTTAAAGACTTCCGCCGCGTTCTCTTCGGTCAGCTTGTCGCTTTCCACCCATTTGATCTTGACTTTTTTTCCGACGACGAAACTCGCGTGGTTCAAGGCTTCAACGATCGAGAGATAGGAGTCGTGCAGTTTGACGTACTTGCCGACGAGCGCGATCTTGACCTCGCCCTTTCTCTCAGACACCGAATCCACCATATTTTGCCAATCGCGCATATCCGCTTTGGGCATGGAGAGTCCGAGTTCGCGCAAAACGACTTCGTCCATTCCTTCGTTATGCAGCATCACCGGCACTTCGTATAAGCAATCCAACGTCGTGTTCGAGATCACGCAATCCTCCGCAACGTTGCAAAACATCGAGATCTTCTTGCGGATCTCTTTGCCGACGTCCTTATCCGAACGCGCGACGATGATATCGGGATGAATGCCCATCGCTTGGAGTTCCTTGACCGAATGCTGGGTGGGTTTGGACTTGAATTCGTCCGATCCCGAGATGTACGGCACCAAACAAACGTGGATAAACAAGCAGTTTCTTCTGCCTACTTCGAGAGAAAGCTGACGGATCGCCTCCAAAAATGGTTGCGATTCGATGTCGCCGATCGTGCCGCCGATCTCGGTAATCAAAACGTCCGCTTCGGTGACTTCGGCGTTCTTTAAAATAAACGCTTTGATCTCGTTCGTAACGTGCGGAATGATCTGCACCGTTTCGCCGAGGTATTCGCCGTTTCTCTCTTTGTTCAAAACGTTCCAATAGACCTTGCCCGACGTCAGGTTGGAATACTTGGTCAGATTCTCGTCGATAAAACGCTCGTAATGCCCGAGGTCGAGATCGGTTTCCGCGCCGTCCTCGGTCACGAAAACTTCGCCGTGCTGATAGGGGCTCATCGTGCCGGGATCCACGTTCATATAAGGATCGAGTTTTTGCGCCGCGACTTTGAGTCCGCGCAGTTTCAAAAGTCTGCCGAGCGACGCCGCCACGATGCCCTTTCCGAGCCCGGATACCACGCCGCCTGTAACGAAAATGTATTTCATAATTCAACCTCTCTCGGAGTCATTCCCACTCCACCGTTGCGGGCGGTTTGCTCGTAACGTCGTAAACTACCCTGTTGATCCCTCTGACTTCGGACGTGATGCGGCAACTCGCCTTCTCGATCACGTCGAACGGAATCCTCGTCCAATCCGCCGTCATAAAATCGTCCGTCGTAACCGCGCGCAAGGCAAGCACGTAACCGTAGCTTCTCGCGTCCCCCATCACGCCCACGCTTCTCGTGTCCGTAAGGACCGCGAAGTATTGATTGGGCGGGGTCTTCATCGCCGCGGCGACCTCTTCTCGGAAAATGGCGTCCGCTTCCCGAAGAAGATCCGCTTTTTCCTTGGTGATCTCGCCGATGATCCGAACGGCAAGCCCCGGACCGGGGAACGGCTGCCTCCACACGAGGTCGGGCGGGAGCCCGAGTTTCAGCCCCACTTCGCGTACTTCGTCCTTAAACAAGTCGCGGAGCGGCTCAACGATCTCCTCGAAATCGATGACGGACGGCAATCCGCCGACGTTATGATGGCTTTTGATGGTGCCTGCGGCGCCCTTTCCGCTCTCGATGACGTCGGGATAAATGGTGCCTTGACACAAATAATCCACTTTGCCGAGGATGCGACCCTGCTCCTCGAAGACGCGAATGAATTCTTCGCCGATGATCTTTCTCTTTTTCTCGGGTTCGGTAACGCCCGCAAGCTTATTCAGGAACCGGTCTTCCGCATCCACGCGAATCAGGTTCATACCGAACTTATGCTTAAAGGTGTTTTCCACGAGGTCGCCTTCCCCTTTGCGAAGAAGTCCGTGATCTACGAAGACGCAGGTCAACGCGTCGCCGACCGCACGGTGCATCAAAGCCGCCGCCACCGAACTGTCCACGCCGCCCGAAAGCGCGAGAAGCACTTTCTTGCCCGAGCATTTTGCGCGATACTTGGCGACCGACTCGTCGATAAAACTCTCCATACTCCAATCCGCGCGGCAGGCGCAAACCTCGAAAATGAAGTTTTCAAGCATCTTGTTGCCGTAAGCGGTATGCGTAACTTCGGGATGGAATTGCACGCCGTACAGCTTTTTCTCCTCGCAGGCGAAAGCCGCCGTGGGGCATTTGTCCGTCGTCGCGATAACCTTGAAGCCCGCAGGCGCTTTCGAAACGAAATCGCGATGGCTCATCCAAGCGACGCTCTTTTCGGGAACGCCCTTGAAAAGCGGCGAAGCGCCGGCGGCGATCTCCACCTTTCCGTACTCTCCTTCCGCCGCGTTTTCGACCTTGCCGCCCGCAAGATAAGCGATCAGTTGCATCCCGTAGCAAATGCCGAGAACGGGAATGCCGAGCGACAACACGTCCGCCGAAAAGGTCGGGGAACCCGCCTCGTAAACGCTGTTCGGGCCGCCCGTAAAAATGATCCCTTTGTATCCGCGCGATTTGATCTCCGCCGCCGTGATCTTATCGTAATTCACGACTTCCGCGTAAACGTGCTTTTCTCTGACGCGCCTTGCGATCAGCATATCGTACTGCCCGCCGAAATCCAATACCAGAATCGTATCCATAGTTCCTCCGTCAGCGATCTTCTTTCGAACGAACGACAATGCTTTCGCGCTCCGGTCCGACCGAAACGTAAGAAATAAAGCAGCCGACTTCTTTCTCGATATAAAGGACGTAATCCCGCGCCTCTTTCGGAAGCTCTTCCCACTTGCGCGCCTTCGAAACGTCGCATTTCCACCCTTTCAGGTACTCGGTGACGGGGCGCGCCTCGTCCAAAACGGACGGGAAGGGGAAATCCTTCGTTTTCTCTCCCTCGACCTCGTACGCCGTCACGACGGGGATCTCGTCCATATAACTCAAAACGTCCAATTTGGTGAGCGCGATCTCCGTGGCTCCCTGTTGCTCCACGCCGTAACGAGTGGCAACGAGATCCAAAGGACCGACTCTGCGGGGTCTGCCCGTCTTGGCGCCGTATTCACCGCCCGCTTCCCGAAGCTTTTCCGCCTCCTCGCCGAACCATTCGCAAACGAAAGGACCTTCGCCCACGCAGGTCGAATACGCTTTGACGACGCCGATCACCCGTTCGGGAGAAAGGGAAGGCAGCCCCGCCCCGATCGGTGCGTACGCCGCGAGCGTGGTAGAGGAAGTCGTGTAGGGATAAATGCCGAAATCAAGATCGCGGAGCGCGCCGAGTTGCGCCTCGAACAAAATGCGTTTTCCCTCTTTCTTCGCGTTCTTCAAAAAGGCGCCCGCGTCGCAAACGAAGGGCAACAGCTTTTCGGCGTATTCTTTAAGCCATGCCTCGATCTCTTCGAAGGCATAGGGTTCCGCACCGTACATTCCGCCGAATAAAAGGTTTTTCCATTCCAAAAGATCTTTGATATGCGCTTTCGCCTTCTCGGGGCGGAAGAGTTCGCCGAACATCACGGTCTTCTTTTGATATTTATCCGAATAGAACGGCGCGATGCCTTGCTTGGTGGAGCCGAATTTCTTATCTTTCAGGCGCGCTTCTTCGAGCTCGTCCTGCTTCCTGTGCCAAGGGAAAAGAAGGGAGGCGCGATCGCTGATTTTGAGATTCTCGGGCGTTACTTCGATGCCTTTTTCGCGCACGGTTTCGATCTCTTTCAGCAAATTCTCGGGGTCCAACGCCACGCCGTTGCCGAGCACGTTTACGACTCCTTTTCTGAAAATGCCGGACGGCAGAAGGTGAAGCGCGAACTTCCCGTATTCGTTGATTACGGTATGCCCCGCGTTGCCGCCGCCCTGATAGCGAACCACCACGTCATAGTCCGACGTGATGAGATCCACCATCCTGCCCTTACCTTCGTCGCCCCAATCGATGCCTACGATCACACAGTCCTTTTCCATAGTTCAATCCTCGTACTTTGCGATGATTCTCTTTGCGAGTTCCACTTTTTCCAGGCGGTCGTTCATCGCCATTTTTTCCATTTCCCGATGCGCCTGCTCTTCCGAAAAACCGAGTTTCTCGATCAAAAGACATTTGGCGCGATTCACCAAACGAATATCCGCAAGGCTCTTTTTCAAGCGATCGTTTTCGCTGATAAAGCTCCTCGTGCGATTAAAGGCGGCGTTCGTCATTTTGAGAGCGAGCCAAAACGCCGCGTGCGTCAGCGGTTTTTCCACCGTAAAGACGCCGTAATCTTCGACCTTGGCGGCGATCTCGTCCGCGTACTCACGCTTGACCATCAAAATCACCTGATTTGCATTGCCTCCGATCACGTCCGCCGCAAGACGAACTCCGTTCTCATCCGAAAGAGGCGCATTGATCACCAGAAGATCGAAAACGCGTTCGATAAGGATCCGCCGAGCCTCCCCCGCGGACCTCGCAACTTGCGTTTCTTCGATATTCAGCTTCGCCAGATCTTCCCGAAACCATTCGAGGTCTTCGGCGCGCGGCGTCACGATCAATGCGTTTCTCACTTCCTATTACAGCCTTTCGAATTCCTTTTGGAAATATGCCTTGTTATCCCGTTCGTACTCTTCGAGCGCCTTTTTCTTTTCTTCGAGATAAGCGGAAAGCAACGCCTCGCCGAGCACTTCTTTCAAGAACGTGCTCTTTTCCGCGTCCTTTATCGCCTCGCTCATCGAGAGCGCGAGCGACGAAGCGGGAACGTCCGCAAGGCGCAAACCGTCTTGGATCCCTTCAAGCCCTGCGCGAAGCGCGAGAGAAACGGTCAAATACAAATTGCCGGCATTGTCCGGCGAACGAAGCGCGAGCCTTGCGTCGCCGTGCTTGCGCGTATACCGCATAAAGCTGTCGCGTTTTTCTCCGAGCGCGATCGGCGCGATATACGGATAAGCGGACAATCTGTCGTAAGAATTGGGGATCGACTGCGCAAAGATCGCACAGTCGCGCGCCCGACGGAGAACGCCCGCGGCAAAGGCTTCCGCCGCCTTCGGGTCCTCCGAAAAGATGGATTTTTTATCCTTCTTGATATCGAAATTGATCGTCAGACTGTTACCGTGCTGATCCGCAAGCGGCTTGGGCATAAAAGAAGCGTACAACCCATTCCGCGAAGCGATCGCCTTGACGACCGACTTGAAGATCACGTAATTGTCGCACGCTTCGAGCGGAGAACGCTCCGCGAAAGTGATCTCGTTTTGCCCCGGTCCTTGCTCGTGATGCGAAGAAAGGGGGTCGATACCGATCTCTTCCATCGTCAGGCAGATCTCGCGGCGAACGTTCTCGCCTTTGTCGAGAGGGGCGATGTCGTAAGCGCCGGCTTTGTCCTGCGTGGCGAAAGTCGGATCGCCCGCTTCGCTGAGCTGGAAGAGATAGAATTCGCTATCCGTGCCGAGCTCGGAGGTGTAGCCGTTTTCTTTTAGGACGGCGACCGTGTCCGCGAGCACCTTGCGGGTATCGAAGGGAAGCGCCTCGCCGGAAACGCTCTTGATCGAGGAAAGGAACCTCGCGACTCTGCCGTGTTGCGGACGCCAAGGCAAAATGTGCACCGTACCCATATCGGGAACCAAGCGGATCTCCGCTTCGGACGGGAACCCCGCCCCTTTTCCTTCGATGACAACGCCGTCCGAGAGGTGCTTTTCAAAGGCCTCCGCCATCACGGAAACGTTCTTTTGCCTGCCCGCAAGGTCAACGAAAGACAAGCGAATAAATTTCACGTCACCTTCTTTGACGAATGCCGCAAAATCGCCGAAATCGTTCATACTATCCTCCTAATTGTTCGTGTAAAGCCGTTTATACGGGTTGTTGCTGTCCGGTTCCAAAAGATAAAACGTACCCGAAACGAGCGCCGACTCGTCCATTCCGAATTCCGCCGAATACTCCTTTATATAAGGAGTAAAAGCCGAAAGTTCGCCTTTTTCCATACGCCTACATTTTATTTGTTCGGGGAGAACGGTGTCAAGCGATTCGGCGCGAACGAGGATCTTTCCGCCGTACATTCCGACGCCGGTATAATCCGCGATCGGGTCCGGTGCATTGTCTTTATTTAAGACAATGATGATGCCGCCCGCCATATATTCGCCGAGGAAACACCCGGCTTTGCCGCCGATCACGATGAGGGGCACTTTTTCCCCGTACTCTTTGATATGAACGCCGGCGCGATAGCAGACGTTATCCCGAACGAAGATCTTGCCGCCGCGCATTGCGTAGCCGAGCGTGTCGCCGACCGAACCGTGGATCACGATCTTGCCTTCGTTCATCGTGTCGCCGACGGCGTCTTGTCCGTTGCCCTTGACGACGATCTTCGCGCCGTCGAGATAGGCGCCGAGCGCGTTGCCCGGCGTTCCCTCGATCGTAACGACGCCTTCTTTCAGCCCGCAAGCGATAAACCTTTCGCCCAAGACTTCGGTCAAGGTCGCAGTTCCGCCCGCCGCTTTGATTTGGTCGTTGATCTCGTTTGCCAAATACGTTTTTCCGTTATATTTCATACTTCCCTCCGAGCGCCGCTCTTCTTTCCTCCGCGGGATACAAAGACAGATCGCGTCCTGCCAAAAGTTCCTTTGCGTCAACGCCTCCGATCGGACGTTTCTTGCGAATAAAGTCGGTCAAAATGCCCGCACGCGCGGAATCGCCGATCAAGATAAATCCTTTGATGAAACCGCCTTCCGTATAGAGCGCGCGATAATCCTCGCCCACCGTCACCTCGGTCTTCTCTCCGACGAAAAGCCCCGCCGACGTGATGCGCACGCCGAAAAGGTTCGTTGCGTTCATCGGAATATCGGTCAGGAAAAGGCTCTCTTCTCCCGCCATATTTTTACCCGCCGTTTTACCGCCGAGGAAGGCGCTCGGGAAGAGCTGCAAGAGGCGCTTGCTCTCCCCTACGGCTTCGTAGGATTCCACGACGTCGCCCGCGGCGTAAATATGCGGCAGGTTGGTCTGCATCTTCTCGTTTACGAGAATGCCGCGATTCACTTCCGCGCCGATCTCCTTTAAAAGCCCGACCTGCGGACGCACGCCGAGCGCCAAAACCAAGATATCGAAAGAAACCTCTTCGCCGCTTCCGAAGACCGCTTTGTTGCCCTCGAAGTGATCGAGCGCGGCGCTCAAACGGAAATCGACGATCGAGGAAAGCCTTTCCTGCACGATCGAACCCGCTTCGGGCGTCGTTGCCGCCGGAAGCGGACGGGGCGCCATATCGGCGATCACGATGTCGTCCATATACTCCTTGACGCCTTCGGCGCATTTCATACCGATCAAACCCGCGCCGACGATCAGCACTTTGCCTCCTTTTTCGAGGTCCGCGCGAAGCCCGAGCATATCATCCATCGTGTAAAACGTGTGCTTTTTCGAAACGCTCTCCAACCCTTTGATGGGAGGCACGAACGGCTTGGACCCCGTTGCGACGAGAAGCTCGTCGTAGGGATACTCTTTGCCCTCTGCGAAAACGATCTTCTTCTCGGGATCGATCTTATCCGCCACGGCATAGATCGCCTTGACTCCCCTTTTCTCGTAAAAGTCTTCCCCGTGGAAATACATCTTTTCGTCCGTCGTCTTTTTTTCCAAAGCGTAGGAGATCAAAGGACGGGAATACAAGGGGCGTTTTTCCCCGCATATCACGGTAATATCCGCCTTATTATTTACAGACAGGATCCCTTCTATCGCGCCTTCCGTGGCAATGGATCCGCCGATCAAAACGTACTTTTTCATATTACTTCTCCTCGAAAACGATCGCGCCGTTGGGACATTTTTTGACGCAGAGCGGCTCGCCGAACGTATTGTTCATACAAAGCTGGCATTTATTCGCCGTTCCCTCTTTGGTGATGCGCACCGCGCCGTACGGACAAACCATCACGCAACTGCCGCACCCGACGCATTTGCTTTTATCCACCGTGACCGCGCCCGTTTCGTCCTTCGAAAGCGCGCCCGAGATACAGGCGGAGATACACATGGGCTCGTCGCAATGGCGGCAGGAAACCGCAAACGTGATCTTTCCGTCCGTCTGCACTTTGACGTTCGGATCGATCTCCTTGTCCTTCAAAGCAAGGACGATATTCGAAACGCCGCTGTTCGCGTACGCGCATTCGTATTCGCACAGGTGGCATCCGAGGCACCATTCTTCCTTTACGTAGATCTTCTTCATATCACACCTCCCCCGCGTGCTTGATACCGAGCACCGCGAGTTCTCTTTCGTTCAACCCGACGCCGCGGAGCATCAAACGGTTGCCGCGCAAAGCCTCGATCGAGTTGATGCCCATACCGCCCATCATCTCTTGGATCTCGTGGTTCCAACCGGTCAGCATGTTGATAAGCCTCTCCGCCGCGATATCGGGATTCAGCCTCTTTACGAGGTCGGGGCGCTGCGTGGCGATACCCCAGTTGCACTTGCCGTAGTTACAGGTTCGGCAGAGGTGACAGCCCATCGCCACGAGGGAAGCCGATCCGATATAGACCGCGTCCGCGCCGAGGCAGATGGCTTTAACGACGTCCGCGCTGCAACGGATACTGCCCGCAACGACCAAGGAAACGTTATCGCGGATATTCTCCTCGCGCAAGCGTTGATCCACGCTGCCGAGGGCGAGTTCGATGGGGATACCTACGTTGTCGCGGATCCTCGTAGGCGCCGCGCCCGTGCCGCCGCGGAAACCGTCGATCGCAATGATGTCCGCGCCGCTTCTGGCAATGCCGCTCGCGATCGCCGCCACGTTATGCACAGCCGCGATCTTGACGATGACCGGCTTTTTGTATTCGGTTGCCTCTTTGATCGAATAGACGAGCTGACGCAGGTCTTCGATCGAATAAATGTCGTGATGCGGGGCGGGAGAAACCGCGTCGCTTCCTTCGGGGATCATACGCGTCTTGCTGACGTCGCCCACGATCTTCGCGCCCGGAAGGTGTCCGCCGATACCCGGCTTCGCGCCCTGCCCGATCTTAATCTCGATCGCCGCGCCGTCTTCGAGGTAATCTTTATGCACGCCGAAACGGCCGGACGCCACTTGCACGATGGTATTCGCCGAATATTTGTAAAAATCCTTATGCAATCCGCCCTCGCCCGTATTGTAGTAGATGCCGAGCTTCTCCGCCGCGCGGGCAAGCGCCGCATGCGCGTTATAAGATATGGATCCGTAACTCATCGCCGAGAACATCACGGGCATTGAAAGCTTTAAGCGGGGCGGGAGCTTGGTTTCGATTTTTCCCTCCGCGTTCCTTTGGATCGTCTGCGGCTTCGCGCCGAGGAACACGCGGGTTTCCATCGGTTCGCGCAAGGGGTCGATGGACGGGTTCGTGACCTGCGAAGCGTTGATCAGGATCTTGTCGAAATAGACCGGGAACGGCTCCGGATTGCCCATCGAGGACAAAAGAACGCCGCCCGATTCCGCCTGCTTATAGATCTCGGTCAGATACTTCTGTTGCCAGTTTGCGTTCGGACGGAAGGAATTCCGGTTCGGAACGATCTTCAAAGCCTTCGTCGGGCATAAGCAGACGCAACGCTGACAATCCACGCACTTGGTGCTGTCCGAGATCATCTTGCCGAAGCCTTCCTCGTAATGATGAACTTCGTTCGCGCATTGCCGTTCACACACGCGGCAATTCACGCATTTGTCGTAATCGCGCACCACTTCGAAGGGCGCCACGTTAAAATCGATCATTGCTTGCCTCCTTTCACGCGGTACACGATGGGCTTGCCGCCCTCCGCGTAAAACATCTTATCAAACGAGGGGCACACGCGGCGGATCGCCGCTTCCTCGCTCGCCATATACACTTTATCCCCTTTCTCCGCCACGGCGAGAGTGCGCAGTTTTAAACGATCGTTTAAAGCCATCACGCCGCCGTCGAAACCGACGATGATCGAGAACGGTCCGGTCACGAGCTCCGCCGAGAAGACGTCGCGCAGATACGTGGCGCGCGCCCTTTCCTCCTCGCCCATACGGTCGATCCTCGACCAAAACGGCGCGGCGATGACTTCGGCGCTCTCTTCAAAGGTCAGCGATTTTTTCCTCGTCAGATAGTCGAGGATATAGGTGATGACCTCGGTATCGGTCAGAAGGGTGCATTTGTAACCGTACATTTCCATTGCGCGGCGGTTGGCGTCGTAAGAACTGATCTCGCCGTTATGGACGACGGATAAGCCCAAAAGCCCGAACGGATGCGCGCCGCCCCACCAACCGGGCGTATTCGTAGGATAGCGCCCGTGCGCGGTAAATAAGGAACCTTCGTACTCTTCAAGACGATAAAACCGTCCTACGTCCTCGGGGAAGCCCACCGCCTTAAAAATGCCCATGTTTTTGCCCGAAGAGAAGATATAGGCGCCCTTGATCTCGGTATTGACCGCGAACACGGTGCGGAACACGCATTCGTCGGGCCCCGTCTTTACAAAGTCGATATACTGCTGCTTGGGATAGACGAAATACCGACGGATCTCGGGCTCGTCCACGATCTCGGGGATCTTGCGCGTCGGAATATCCTCGTCGGAATCGATCTCGTAGTAGCGGGCGATGTATTCCTCGAAATCCTTCCTCGCGCTGTGGATCGTAAAGAAGACGTGGAACGCATACAGATCTTTCTTGTCGGGATAAATGCCGTAACAGGCAAAGCCGCCGCCGAGCCCGTTGGAACGGTCGCGCATCACCGCGATAGAATCGATGATGTCCGCGCCCGAAAAGCGCGCCCCGGTCTTATCGAAGATCGCCGAGATCGCACAACCCGCGGGATTTCTGAATTCTCCTTCCAATAACATAGTTCACCTCTCTTTCCGAATTGACATCGGATAAAACAAAAAAAGCGCCCGTTTCGAAACGCCGCTTTTTGCCTTTTACGCATAGCGATATTTCGAAACGAACGCCTTTGTTCGTATATGTGAATTATAGGTCGACCGAGCGCCTTTGTCAATGGTTTTCCCAAAATTTTTTTATAAAAAATCCCGAAATAAAGGGCATTTATAAGGATATTAAAAACGCTTTATCGGCACGCACCTTTTTTGAAAAAATTTGAAAAAATTTGTGAAAACCTCTTGACAAGCGCTTTCGACGGTGCTAAATTATGGGCATTGAAACAGCAAAGGCGCTGCGGAGTATTTCCGTGGCGCCCTTTTTCGTTTATAGGGCTGTTTCGATCGAAAACGCGATAAGGAGGATTTGATTATGAAAAGCGTTCCCGAAACATTCGGCTCATTGGTATTCGGTGATGAGGTGATGCGTCAGCGTCTACCCAAGGACACCTATAAGGCACTACAAAAGACCATTCAAAAAGGCTCGGAACTCGACAGAAGCGTCGCGGACGTCGTTGCGAATGCGATGAAGGATTGGGCGACCGAACACGGCGCGACCCATTTCACCCATTGGTTTCAGCCGATGACGGGCGTGACCGCCGAAAAACACGACAGCTTTATCTCCCCGACCAAGACGGGCGCGGTCATTATGGAATTCTCGGGCAAAGAGCTCGTTCGCGGCGAACCGGACGCGTCGTCCTTCCCGTCGGGCGGCCTTCGCGCAACCTTCGAGGCCCGCGGCTACACCGCTTGGGATCCGACGAGTTACGCGTTTATTAAAGATAAATGCCTGTATATCCCGACTGCGTTCTGTTCTTACGGCGGCGAAGCCTTGGATAAAAAGACCCCGCTTCTTCGCAGTATGGAAGCGATCAACAAACAGGCTCTCCGCATTTTGAAACTCTTCGGAAACGAGAGCGCGACGAGCGTCAAAACGACGGTCGGCCCCGAACAGGAGTACTTCCTGATCGACAAAGCGCTCTATGAAAAGAGAAAGGATTTGATCTACACCGGCAGGACGCTTTTCGGTTCCAGACCCCCCAAGGGACAAGAGCTCGAAGACCATTACTTCGGCGCGATCAAGACCCGCGTGCAAGCCTTTATGAACGAACTCAACGAGGAGCTTTGGAAGCTCGGCATCCTTGCGAAAACCGAGCATAACGAAGTGGCTCCCGCGCAACACGAACTCGCCCCGATCTTTACGACGACGAACATCGCGACCGATCACAACCAGCTGACGATGGAACTTATGCGCAAGATCGCCGCGAAGCACGGTATGGCGTGCCTCCTGCACGAAAAGCCGTTCGCGGGCGTAAACGGAAGCGGCAAGCACAATAACTGGTCGATTTCCACCGACACCGGCATCAACCTTTTGGAACCGGGCGACACGCCGGACGAGAACGCGCAATTCCTTCTCTTCCTCGCGGCGGTCATCAAAGCGGTGGACGAATATCAAGATCTTCTCCGCGTATCGGTGGCGAGCGCGGGCAACGATCACAGGCTCGGCGCAAACGAAGCGCCGCCCGCCGTCGTTTCGATCTTCCTCGGCGACGAACTCCAAGGCGTTTTGGACGCGATCGAAGAAGGCAAGCATTACGACAAGAAACAGCGCAAACAGCTTAAAATCGGCGTGGACGTGCTTCCGAAGTTCCCGACCGACACGACGGACAGAAACAGGACTTCGCCTTTCGCCTTCACGGGCAATAAATTCGAATTCCGTATGCTCGGATCGAACGCTTCGATCGCCTGCGCGAACATCATTTTGAATACGGCGGTCGCGGAAGAGCTCGAAGAGTTTGCGGACTACCTCGAAAAAACAGAAGACTTCACGGCGTCCTTAAACGCCCTCGTCAAAAAGGTGATCACCGAACATAAGCGCATTATCTTCAACGGAAACGGCTACGACGACGAGTGGATCAAGGAAGCGGAAGCGAGAGGTCTTATGAACCTCAAAACCACGCCCGACGCGCTGCCCTATTACATCTCGGAAAAGAACCTCGCGCTCTTCAAGAAGCAAGGCGTCCTGACCGAAACCGAAGCGAAAGCGCGTTACGAGATCGCCCTCGAAAACTACTGCAAAGTCATTCACATCGAGGCGTTGACCGCCTTAACGATGCTCAAAACGGATATCCTTCCCGCGGTCAGCTCCTACCAGAAAGACATCGCCCACATCCTCTGCGCGAAAGAAAGCTATAAGGCAAGCGCGAAATACGAAAAGGCGATGCTCCAAAAGGTTTCCGAAGGCACGGACGCGCTGTTCGATGCGACCGAAACCTTGGGAAAGGATCTCGAAAAAGCGGAAAAGATGACAGATTACTCCGAGATCTCCTACTTCTGCAAAGACGTGTTGATCCCGGATATGGCGAAAGCAAGGGAAATTGCCGACGACCTCGAAACGGTCGTTCCGTCGGAGAAGTGGCCTTACCCCTCTTACGGCGACTTGCTTTTCTCGGTGAAATAACGGGGGAACAAAAACTATGATGACAGTTGAATTTTGGTTCTTGATCGGCGCCGCGCTGGTATTTTGGATGCAAGCCGGATTCGCTATGGTGGAAACGGGTTTTACCCGCGCGAAGAACGCCGGCAACATTATCATGAAAAACCTGATGGACTTTTGCATCGGCACGGTGGTCTTCTCACTCCTCGGCTATACGCTGATGATGGGCGAAGATTCACTCGCCGGGCTCGTCGGGCTTCCGAACATGGATCTGTGGGCGCATTTCAAAGCGTTTATCGAAAGCCCCGCGGACGGATTTACCGAAGCTTCGCTCTTCGTGTTTAACCTCGTGTTCTGCGCCACGACGGCAACGATCGTTTCGGGCGCGATGGCGGAAAGGACGAAGTTCTCGTCTTACTGCATCTATTCCGCCGTGATCTCCCTCTTCGTGTACCCGATCGAGGCGCATTGGATCTGGGGCGGCGG
>DBVY01000003.1:1276-2453 GCA_002308575.1 Christensenella sp. UBA1252 | reverse complement strand
TCCTGCGCGATCCATATGGTCGGCGGTATCGCGGCTTTGATCGGCGCGATCATCCTCGGCGCGAGGACGGGCAAGTACGAACGCGACGCGGCGGGCAAGGTTACGAAAGTAAACGCGATCCCCGGTCACTCGATCCCCCTCGGCGCCCTCGGCGTCTTTATCCTGTGGCTCGGTTGGTACGGCTTTAACGGCGCGGCGGCAACGAGCGCGAGCGAACTCGCTTCGATCTTCCTGACGACGACGATCGCTCCTTCGGTCGCCACAGTGACCACGATGATCTTTACTTGGATCAAAAACAAGAAACCGGACGTTTCGATGTGCCTGAACGCTTCCCTCGCGGGGCTCGTTGCGGTAACGGCGGGTTGCGACGCGTTTGACGCGGTCGGCGCAACGGTCGTCGGCGTCGTCGCGGGCATCCTCGTCGTGGTCGTCGTCGAAGTCCTCGATCTGAAAATGCATATCGACGATCCCGTCGGTGCGGTCGCCGTCCATATGTCCAACGGCATTTGGGGCACGATCGCGGTCGGCTTACTCGCTTCGCCGAACGCACCCGCAGGACTCAGAGGCCTCTTCTACACGGGATCTTTCCGTCAGCTCGGTTTGCAGCTCCTCGGCATTGTGGCGGTCGGAGCTTGGGCGACGGCGCTGATGATCGCAACGTTCCTGATCATCAAGAAGACGCACGGCTTGCGTTGCTCGGTCGAAGAAGAGATCGTCGGTTTGGATAAATCCGAACACGGACTTCCGAGCGCTTACGCGGACTTCGCGCCCGCGGTCGCAACCACCTATTCTTTCGGCGGCATGGCGGCGCCTGCGGTAACGGGCGATACGCCGATCGCGGAAGCGATCCCCGTCAAGAAGGAAGAAGTTCCCGTCGCGGTCAAAGTCAAAGCGCCGAAAGCGGGCGTTAAGATGACCAAGCTCGAAATCGTTTGCAAAGAATCCCGCTTCGAAGGATTGAAGAACGCCTTGATGGAGCTCGGGGTTACGGGTATGACCGTTTCGCACGTGATGGGTTGCGGCATGCAAAAAGGCACGCCCGAGTATTACAGAGGCGTTCCGATCGAAGTCAACCTCTTGCCGAAGGTACAGGTGGACGTCGTCGTCAGCAAGATCCCCGTTTCGGCGGCGATCGAAGCGGCGAAGAAGGCGCTTTACACCGGACATATCGGCGACG
>DBVY01000003.1:0-1260 GCA_002308575.1 Christensenella sp. UBA1252 | reverse complement strand
AACGTCGTCAAAGTGCGCACGGGCGAAGAAGGTTACGACGCCTTACAAGACGTTGAATAAGGAGAAAATATGTGTTCGATCATGGGCGTAAAAGGGAAAAGCGTTTCCCTTGAAACGTTTGAAGAATGTTTCGGACGGACGAAAAGCCGCGGTCCGGATATGACGAAGGTCGAAGAGGTCAAAGGCGGGATCCTCGGATTCCACCGCCTCGCGATCATGGGGTTGCACCCGGAAGGCATGCAACCCTTCTCCCTCGGGAGTAAAAAAGTCGTCTGCAACGGCGAGATCTACGGGTTCCGCCCGCTCAAAGAAGAATTGATCAAAAAGGGCTATAAGTTTACGAGCGACAGCGATTCCGAACTCTTGCTTCCGCTCTACGCGGAGCACGGCGTCGACATGTTTCAAATGTTGGACGCGGAATACGCGCTCCTGATCCACGACGACGAAACGGGCGAATTCATCGCCGCGCGCGACCCGATCGGGATTCGACCCCTGTTTTACGGCTATCTGTCGGACGGCGAAATCGCATTCGCGAGCGAAGCGAAAAACCTCGTCGGGCTGGTCGATGAGATCCTGCCCTTCCCGCCCGGCTACTACTATAAGGACGGTTGCTTTACCCGCTACGCTTGCGTAACGCGCGTCGAAAAGTATATCCGCGGCGATCTCGACGAGATCTGCAAAAGCATTCGCGAAAAGCTCGTAAAAGGAATCGAAAAGCGGTTGGACGCGGACGCCCCCGTCGGGTTCCTGCTGTCGGGCGGCTTGGACAGCTCTTTGGTCTGCGCCGTCGCGCAAAAGCTCTCGAAAAAACCGATCCGCACCTTCGCGATCGGCATGGATATCGACGCGATCGACCTCAAATATGCGCGTCAGGTCGCGGAATATATCGGCAGCGAGCACACCGAGGTCATCATCTCCAAAGAGGACGTCCTCGCGGCTTTGGAGCCCGTCGTCCACTTGCTCGGAACGTTTGATATCACGACGATCCGCGCCAGCATCGGCATGTATCTCGTCTGCAAAGCGATCCACGAACAGACCGACGTCCGCGTGCTCCTGACCGGCGAGATCAGCGACGAATTGTTCGGCTATAAGTACACCGATTTCGCGCCGTCCAACGAGGCGTTTCAGCAAGAAGCGGTCAAACGCGTGGACGAACTGTATATGTACGACGTCTTGCGCGCCGACCGTTGCATCAGCGTCAACTCCCTCGAAGCGCGCGTGCCGTTCGGCGACCTCGATTTCGTCCGCTACGTGATGGCG
>DBVY01000014.1:39338-39529 GCA_002308575.1 Christensenella sp. UBA1252 | reverse complement strand
GGCACCAGCGACGCGCTGAACACCGCCTTTATTATGGATATGATTTTTGCGCAGAAGCCCGACACCGCAAAGGTGGGCCTGTTGTATTCGCTTTCGGAGCCTAACTCCGCCAAGCCCATTGCCGAAGCCAAAGAATACCTGGATGCAAAGGGAGTTGCCTATGTGGAGCAGACCGCCAACACCAACGACGA
>DBVY01000014.1:39162-39299 GCA_002308575.1 Christensenella sp. UBA1252 | reverse complement strand
ACCCCCACCGACAACGTGATCATGGCGGCGGAGCTCGCTATTTATGAGGACCTTGCAAATGCGGGCATCCCGCATTATACCGGCGCCGATTCCTTTGTGCGCAATGGCGGTTTCGCCACCTGCGGCGTGAACTATAC
>DBVY01000014.1:38687-39112 GCA_002308575.1 Christensenella sp. UBA1252 | reverse complement strand
CTGATGGACGGCGGCATCATCACCGTGAACACCGAAACCGCGGCGCTGCTGCAGTTTGATACCGCTCCTCTGGCCGCGATGGGCGAGCTGGTGGAAGTGACAACCACCGAAGAATAAGTTACCGACATGTTTCTGATCATTCAAACGGCGCTGGAGCTCGGCTTTTTATACGCGCCCGTAGCCATGGCGCTGTTCCTGAGCTACCGCATCCTTGACATCGCCGACCTCACCACCGACGGCTGCTTCGTATTGGGAGGCGCGGTGGGGGTCACCGTGTGCGCCGCCGGGCATCCGCTGCTTGCTTTTCCGCTTGGCATGCTCGCAGGCGCTGCCGCCGGGTTTGTAACCGCGTTTCTGCAAACCCGGCTGGGCGTGCCCTCTATCCTTGCGGGCATTGTGACCAATACGGGCCTTTACACCATCAA
>DBVY01000014.1:38369-38609 GCA_002308575.1 Christensenella sp. UBA1252 | reverse complement strand
GCTGCTGGCGGCGACGGTCACCGTTTCGGTGGGCGTATTGCTCTATTTCTTCCTTGGAACGCGGTTGGGGCTCTCTATCCGCGCCACCGGCGACAACCGCGATATGGTGCGCGCAAGCTCGGTGAATCCCACCTATACCATTACGCTGGGGCTCTGCATTTCCAACTCCCTCACGGCGCTTTCCGGCGTGATGGTGGGGCAGTATCAAAAAACCGTGGATATCAACTCCGGCACCGGCAT
>DBVY01000014.1:34127-38331 GCA_002308575.1 Christensenella sp. UBA1252 | reverse complement strand
GGCCGCCGCTCGGTGCTCAAGGGGATCATCGCCGTGATGCTGGGCTCGGTGATCTATCGCTTTATTTACGCCATCGTGTTCTACACCAAGGTGGTTTCGGTGGACTTCTTAAAGCTGATCACCGCCATCGTTGTGGGGCTTGCCATTGCCGCCCCCACCGTGAAAAAATGGCTTGCCTTCCAGAACCGGAAGGGCGCGGTAAGAAGGGAGGCGCGGAAAAATGCTTGACGTAGCAAACGTGAGCCTCACCTTCAACCCCGGCACCGTCAACGAAAAAACGGCCCTCAAAAACGTCAGCCTGCATCTGGACGCCGGCGACTTCGTTACCATCATCGGCTCCAACGGCGCGGGCAAAAGCACGCTGTTCAACGTAATCGGCGGCACCTATTTTGCTGACTTCGGCTCGATCCGTCTGGACGGCCGTGATCTCACCTTTTTGCCGGAATACCGGCGCGCTAAGCATATCGGAAGGCTCTTTCAGGATCCGTTAAAGGGCACAGCGCCGCACCTCACCATCGAAGAAAACCTTGCGCTTGCCTATCTGCGCGCCTCCGAAAAAACGTCTCCGCTTTCCCGTGTGAACCGAAAAGACCGGGCGCGGTTCCGCGAGCAGCTCGCGCAGCTGGAGCTGGGACTGGAAGACCGGATGCATCAGCCTGTGGGGCTGCTTTCCGGCGGACAGCGGCAGGCGCTCACGCTATTGATGGCCACCGTGGTGACGCCAAAGCTATTGATGCTGGACGAACACACCGCCGCGCTGGACCCTGCCACGGCCGAAAAGGTGCTGGCTTTAACGAACGAGATCATCCGGAAAAACGGGATCACATGCCTGATGATCACGCATAACATCTCTTCCGCGCTGGCGCTGGGCAACCGCACCATTATGATGAACGACGGGCAGATCGCATTGGAACTGAAAGGCGACGCCCGATCCAAAATGACCGTGCAGGAGCTCATGACGCTGTTCAAAGAAAAAACAGCGCAAACGCTCGATAACGATCGGATGCTGCTGGAGTAGGACACATATACACGACAGATCATAAAAACACACCGCCCTCATTTTGAAGACGGTGTGCTTTTTATTTTGTTTGTTGATCGGCGGTTATCGGATTACATCAGGCTTGAGATAACAGATTTTACGATATTCACAAGGATATCTGAGAAGCCCGGTTTCTGCAGATCGGCTACAAACTCGGATTTTGCAAAGTTGCATTTATCTTTGTTCCCCAGCTTTGTGAGCAGCGTAAGCACCGCTTTCACGTCGATATTCTTAATGTCTAAGCCGCTTTCTTTCATTGCGTTCAAAACGCTGTCGGCTACAAAGAGGACCCAGAAGAACAGCGCCTTGCCGGAAGCGGGATATTTCGCTTCCGATTCGCGGATGGGATTTACAACGCCCTTGATGATGTTGAACACCTTGTCGTCGAGCCCCAGCTTTTCTTTTGCGAAATTGAGGTAGCCGTCGCTGTTTGCCGAAAGCAGCAGCTCTCTGATCAGGAAATCAAAGATGATCGAAACCGTATCGGCTTTGTTGACGCTTTCCGGCGGCACGCGGTAAGAGCAATAGCCGTTGGCGGATTTGAAGATCTCAACGGTACCGGTGTTCAGTGCGTGATACAGTGAAGCGGTCGTAAAGTTGAGGTTGAGCGTTAAGCCCAGATTCTCTTTTACCACGTTCGAGAGCAGGCCGACCAGCAGCGAGATGGGATCGGTGCATTTGAAGCGCAGGTCAAAGTCTTTAACAAGACCGTAAATACTGAAGTTGTAGATCGGACGGATGATATCCAGTACGATGTTGACAGGGAAGAGCGCGTTCGCGATCAAAGAGGGCAAACCGCCGAAATACAGGAAGCAGAGGATGTTCGGCAGCAGCACCACGAGCTGACCGTAGGGATCCTTCACCAGCTTGTCGATGATGCCGAAGAGCGCGTCAACAATGATGCCCAGCGAATTGTCTTTGTCTTTTTTCAGCGCGTCGGGCGAGGGCAGACCGTAGGCGCCCAGCGCTTCGAGCAGCGGGATAAAGGCGGAGGAATAGTCGTCGGCGCCATGCAGCGTGAGCAGCGATCGCTTTTCGCCCTTGTCGTTAGAGATCGTCAGCGTCAGATCCTCGTCTGCCAGCAGGAAATTCAGAACCTTCTGCGCCGGTTTCGCAAACTTCACCAACGCGTCCCTGAAGCCGGCTTTGTCGCCGTCGGCAAATTCGGCTTTGTAGGTGCCCCAATAGCTGAGATCCACACCCAACTGATCTTTAAGAAGATTCAGCAGCGCCTCAGGCAGCGATATGCCTCCCACAGCGTCGTTGACCGTTTTCGCCAGATTGTTCAGCGTTTCGGCTTTGATAAACGAATTGATCAGGCCGTCAAGCAAGCCGGAAAGGCTGCTTGCTTTTACGCCCGCAATTTCAAGATTCGCAATGCCGAGGATATTGTCGATCAGCGCGGGCAGATTGCCCACAAGATAGTCGGCTTTTGCGGAGGTCCAGTATTCGTTGTAGGTCCATTTCGCGGGGTTGCTCGACTGTCCGCCGTGCTGCCACCAGATGCACTTGGGTTCTTTGTATTCCTGCGGCACAAAGAGCTCCACCAGCGCGGCAATGGTATAATCGGGGCAGGCAAGCACGTTTTTGATAATATCGTTCACGATATCCGGGATCTTGTCTTTGCCGATTTTGTCAAGGAGCCCGTTAAGAACGGTTTTATTTTTCAGGCCTTCCAGCACGTATTTCAAAAGGAAGAGCAGCACGTCGGCGCGGTTGGCGATGATGCGCGCGGCTTTGCCGTCCTGTGCGCCGGAATAAGTCCAGTCGTTGCGGACGGTGTCGTGCCATTCAAGCGTGCCGAGCGTTGCCAGCTTGTCGCCGTTCATCTCCGGCAGCGCAAAGCCCAGCGCGTCGGTCGCCATGCCGAGCAGGCCGTTCAGGGAGGAGATATCCACTCCCATATCTTCAAGGTTGATCATGGTGCCCACGTCGATGTGGATCGGCTCGTCGCCGCTTGAAGCCGCGTTTTCGGATACGCCGCCTGCCACCTGTTTGCCCATGACTGTAACGGTGTAGGTGGCGTCCGCCGTGTAGGCGATGTCGGTTTTCAGCATGGACAAAAGCGGAACTACAAGCCCTGCCTCAATGGCGTAGGCAATGTTCGGCAGCGCGGATAGCAGGAAGCTCACCGGCGCTTCGCCCAATTTTGCAAGGATGTCGTCAAGCGGTTCAAGAAGACCGTGTTCAACCACGTCGCGCAGCGCATCGTATTTGTCAGCGTCCGGCGCGGTGACGCCCAGCGCCTCAAAAATCGGCGCCAGCGTATTGTTGTAACCGGAGTTCGCGGTGGCAGTCAGGTTCAGCTCGATCGTGGTGATCTCCATGTGCAGCTTGAGCTTACCCTTGAGCAGCTCGGCGGTGCCGACACCCGTGCCGATATGGCCGCGGTTGTCAACGGCTTTGTTTGCCAACAGCGCCATCAAAAGCGGCTCCACGCCGACCATGGCGGCGGCAAAGGCGTTCAAAAAGCTTTCACGGTCGTGCACGCCCCAGTCGAGATCCAGCTTGCCTTCGGAGTTCAAAAGGACTTCGTCTTTCCATGCGGTGTGCATTTCTTCCGCGTCCGGATCCCATCTGGATACCGTGGTGGCCTGATTCAGTTTTGCGATCACGTTCGCATATTCCGCGGGGAGGTGCTTTGCAAGCGTGGAGGGCATGAGGTAGAACTTGATGTTCTCCATGGCGTCTTCCAGGCTGATAAATGTAAGGTCCGCATGTACTTCGGCCTTGGGGACCATCGCGATACCGGTGCCGACGGCGTCGTCCCCTTCCATGGCGATGTCAACCGGAAGTCCCGCCCAAACCTTGGCGAATTCTGTTTCTACCAGCGGATACAGATACTGCACCGCCAGATTGATGAGATCGTTGTTGTAAAGGAAGCCGGTGACCATCGGCGTTACGTCGGCAATGCCGAAGCCCGCAATATCTTTCAGCTCTTTTGAATTCAGCAAAAAGTCAAGCGTGTCGATCAGCGTTTCCACCCGTTCGTCGGTCACGGTGTAGCTGCGGTTCCGCGCTTCGTCGCATCTTGTAACGGGCCGCACGATATTCTTCATAATGCTTTGCTTATAAAGCGAAATATCGTTGGTTACGTCGATAGGCTCGGTGCTTAGCTCCTCTTCCGATTCCTCACCGGCGCCCTCGTCGCCCGCTTCTTCTTCC
>DBVY01000014.1:33478-34119 GCA_002308575.1 Christensenella sp. UBA1252 | reverse complement strand
GCTTCTTCCACGGCTTCCACCGCTTCTTCTTCTTTTTTGCCGCAGCCTGTCAGCACGGAGAAGGAGGTGAATGCGATAACAATGGCTAAGAATACGCTGAGTATACGTTTCGGCATAATTATTATTTCGTGCGGCTCTGTTTTCTCCTCAAAACGCCGGCCTTTTACCGCCGGTTTTCCGCACGACTCCTTTCTTTTGTTAGTAAGGCGCTCCGGAGGACCCCGGAAATTATGAAAAAATACCGAAAAATTCTTTATCTCACAACATTATAACATTTAAAGTTGATTTAAGCAATCCAAAAATCAAAAAAATTTGGATTTTTTTCGGTTTTTTGCAAAAGATTTTTATACATATTAATATTATCATAATTTATCAAACGGTGTCAATCATTTTTTCGGATTCTCAGATTTTTCCGGCGTGCGGCACGATCCTTTCGGGATTTTCCTGTTTTTTCGTTTGATCCGGCGTGTTCCTTCCGGCAAAAAATCTTGACGGACAGCGCAAAATATGGTATATTTTTATTGAAAATAAAAGATGTGATCCGCGCATGCCGCCGTTAAAAAACGCAGACGCGCGGATCGGATCAAAGGGGGAAAACGAATGAGTCAATACGACGTGATCGTCGTCGGCGCGGGCAACGG
>DBVY01000014.1:24510-33420 GCA_002308575.1 Christensenella sp. UBA1252 | reverse complement strand
CACAATCTGCCCGGCGGCTGCGCCACCAGCTTCGTGCGGGGGCGGTTTGAGTTTGAGGCCGCGCTGCACGAGCTGTGCAACCACGCCACCTCGCCTTATCAGGATTCCGCGCAGAAGATCTTCGACCGGCTCGGCGCAACCGTGGACCTGAAGTATGAGGATATGCTCTTCCGCACCATCTGCAAGGGCGAAAACGGTTACGACGTGCGCCTGCCCGCTGATTACGAGCGGTTTTTGGACGTGATGGAGGCCGAGGTGCCGGGCTGCCGCCAAAACGTGAAAAACTATATCGACCTGATCGGCGATATCGACGGGGCGCAGGATTACATGGACGCCAACGGCATCAATCCGGCTGCGATGATGCTGAAATACGGCGACTTTTTGCGCGCCGCCTCCCGTTCGAACAACGAAGTTATGACAGCCTGCGGCATCCCGCCCAAGGCGCAGAGCATCCTCAACACCTATTGGGGCTATCTCGGCGTTCCGACGGACGATCTTTGCGCCCTGCATTACATCAGCCTTTTGACCTCTTACGCCGAAGTCAAACCGACGATGCCTCACAAACGTTCGCACGAGCTTTCTCTGAGCCTCGTAAACGCGTTTATGAAGCACGGCGGCGAAGTGCGCTATAACAGCGAGGTTACCCGCTTCCTGTTCGACAAAAAGAAACGCGCCGTCGGCGTCCTCGTCGGCGATCAGGAGTTCCGCGCGAAAAAGATCGTTTCGAACATTATGCCGCATAACGTAATCAACCGCTCCGATTCAAAATCCATTCCGCATCGCTTTAAAAAGCTTGCGAACGCCCGCAAAATGGGTATGTCCTTCTCCACGATCTATCTCGGATTGGACTGCTCGGCGCCGGAACTCGGGATCAAGGATTACAGCGTTTTTATTTCCAAAAACAACAGCGCGCGCGTTCAGTTCAACGAGCGTCTGAATCTCGGATATTACGTCGTAAACTGCCTGAACGTAACCCTTCCGAAATGCACGCCGAAGGGAACGTCCACCCTGTTCTTTACGATTCCTTTTATGCCGGGCGATCTCCCCGCGGATCTGACGCCGCGCGCCTACAAGGAGTACAAAAACGCGCTGGCGGAAAGATTTATCAAAGACTACGAAAAGGTCCTCGGCGTTTCCGTTATGCCGCACATCGAGGAGATCTCGGTGGCGACCCCCATCACCTTCGCGCGCTATCTCGGAACGCCCGAAGGCGCGATCTACGGCTATCAAAGCGAGGGTTGGGATAACATCGTCGGCAGGATCGCTCTCGAAAAGATGGATTATAATATCCCGAACCTTTATTTCTGCGGCGGACACCACGTCCGCGGCGACGGGTTCCCGTCCGGCTACATCACGGGTGACAGAACGGCAAGACAAGTGATTCGCGACTTAAAGGAGGGCAAATAAATGAAGAAGACGAAATTCAGATTTTTAAGTCGCGCGAAAATGCTCGGCGTCATTACGAAGAGGATCGGAAAGATCGACAGATCTTCCCCCGCGCCCGCCAAAGATCTCTTTGCCTACCAACCGAACCGAATTGCCGCCGAATTGCACCCGAAAGTGCAATACCTCGTCGTTAAAAAGATCCGCGAATTATCAAGCGATATGAAGAGCTTTTATTTCGCGCCCGACGAGGAGAGAGGCACGGAAAAACTCGCTTGGTTTTCCGCCGGACAGTATCTTACGATCGGCGTGGAGATCGACGGCAAGATCTTTAAGCGCCCCTACTCGATCGCGTCCTCTCCCGCAGACACGCTGGACGGAACGTATATGCTGACGATCAAACGCGTGGGCGGCGGGATCGTTTCGGGCTATATCCTCGACCATTTGAACGTCGGCGACAAGATCATCGCGTCCGCGCCGCTCGGAGAATTGACCTACGAGCGCCTGCGCGACGCAAAGCACGTCGTCGGAATCGCGGGCGGCAGCGGCATCACGCCTTTCCGCGCCTTGGCAAAAGCGATCTACGAAGGCGACGAGCCTTGCTCCTTGACCCTTCTTTACGGCAGCAGAACGCTTGCGGACGCCGTCTTCTCGGACGACATTTCTTCTTGGGCGAAAGAATGCGACAAAATCAAACTCGTAAACGTCCTTTCGAACGAAACGGCGCCCGGGTGCGAAAGCGGTTTCATCACGGCGGATCTGATCAAAAAGTACGCGCCGGAAGGCGACTTCTCGATCTTCCTTTGTGGGCCGCAAGTCATGTACGATTTCGCGGATAAAGAAATCGAAAAGCTCGGCATTCGCCGCAAGTTCGTACGTCACGAATTGTTCGGCGAATACTTCCATCCCGAAAGAAACGCCGACTATACGGGCGATCTTGAAAAAATCTACAAGATCACCGTGCATATCGCGGGCAGAACGAGCGTCGTCGACTGCAAAGGGGACACCTCCCTTCTCCGCGCGATGGAAGCGGCGGGCTTGAATCCCCCGTCCGNNGGACTATAAAGGCTCGATCGACGAGGTCTATAAACTCACCGTCCATATCGCGGGCGTAACCACCGTCCTCGACTGCAAAGCGGATACCTCTCTTCTCCGCGTGATGGAAGACGCGGGGTTGAACCCGCCTTCCGACTGCCGAAGCGGCAGATGCGGTTGGTGCCACTCCCAATTGATCAAAGGCGAGGTCTATATCCCCGAATCCGTGGACGGAAGGCGGCAAGCGGACAAAGATTTCGGGTATATCCACCCCTGTTGTTCGTTCCCCTTATCCGACGTCGAGATCGACGTTCCGCCGATGCCCGTCGGTTGATCGATCTGAAAAAATGAAAAGAAGTCGTCACGGATTTGACGACTTCTTTTTTTCGATTTCGGTGCGAAAACGTTTTTAAAATCGTTTGCTTTTAATCGCTACCAATTTTCTTTTTTTATACTTTTTCTTATAATGCACCGCAAGCCAAACGTCCCAAATGCCGAATACGACGACGAGGATCGAAAGCAGGATCACCGCAACGAATTGTCCCAAGGAGATCGTCGATAACAAGAAGATGGGGGCGATCGCCTTCGCTTGCTTGCTCTTTTTTTTCTTCTTTTTCCGATCCCTCATGATGAGAATGGATCCCACGACGATTTCAAACGAAAGAATGATGACCAACCCGATGATCAACCACATGATCGTCGTTTTATCTTCCTGCGTTACGATCGCGATCGGCGTCAATTCGTCCGTTTCGAAAATGATCGTGTTTCCTTCTCTTCGATACGAAATCCCTTCGACCGCAGAACTTCCGATCTTGACGACCGAAAAGTTTTTATAGATCGTGTCTTTTGGAATGGTTATTTTCACCGTCATACCGCCCGAAAGCGAAACCGATTCGCCCGAAACGAGGAGCGTCAAGTCAAGCACGTTTTCCACCGTTTCTCGGCTCGAAACGTATTCTATGACCCTTTGATACGTTTCGCTGTTCGTATCTTTGATCTCGCGGACGGTAAACTCCGCATCGGGATTGATGCCGACGGTGGATGATTGGATCTCGCCGGAAGGTTGGCGCCTTTGATCGCTTTGGATCGAATCGCGCAAAACGATAAAGGGCGCGGAATGCGGCGTTGCTTTGTAATGCTCGTGTTCGATCGAGGCGCGAACCGTATAGGTTCCCGGCTCCGACGGAACCGTGGTCGTCGTAATGCCGTCCTTTTCATACGTAACGGAAGGACGCACGTACTCGTTTTCCACCGTGCCGCTTACGGTCGCCGTTGCGGGCGCCACGTCCCCGACGATACCGCCACCCGTGGAAAGCTCGATCTTGACTTCTTTTTTCAAAACGCGCAACGTTCCGACCCCGAATGTGATCTCGTAATTATCCGACGTAACGCCGCTGACCGTGATCGGATATTCCGCGATCTCGTCGTACTTTACGTATTCGCATTCCAGCGTAAGTTCTCCTTTCAAAACTTTTACGTCGTCTTTCCCCGCAAAGGTTTCGAACAGAAGCGAGAATTTTTCGACTTCTCCGCCGAATTCGATCTCCATATCCTTCGCGCGGATCGTTAAAGGTCTTTTCGCAATATCGATCGACATTTCGTCGTTCGTCAAAACGTAATTCTCGTTCGATTCTCGTTTTTCCGCAACGAGCGAATAACTGCCGGCATCGCGAACGACTTTTCCGTCTTTTTCACGAACGACCAAGGGAAGAATTCCGCCGCCGATCCCCGTTTCCGCATATACGAACGTGGAAAAATCTTTGACCGTTGCGTCATAAACGAACTCGTTTTCGCCCCAATACACGAACAGTTCTTTCGGAAGCACCTCCAAAACGCCGGAAACGAAGGTGATCTCGTAATTGCTCGAAGTTAAACCGAAGGGCGTCAGATTATAAAAGCCCACGTCCCCCAAATACGGATAATCGGACGAATAGGAAATCGTTCCGTCGAGGGAAGCAACCGTGTCGCCCTCGACAAGCCCATCGCAACGGACGCCGCGCCCGACGATCTCGCGATCGCCGTATCGGATCTCGGAGGTCTGCGCGAAAACGTTCAAAGCCTTTTTCTCTATCTCGTAATACGTCGGCGCAAGATCGACCGCATAGTTTGCGGAAACGGGATCGGAAGCAAGCGCAAGCGTCCCGACCGTCACGGGGTATCGCCCGACGTTTTCGCCGCTTTCGCGGGACAACGCGCCGACCAAGGTCGGTTGTTCTTCCCCGACGGCGGCGCCGACCGCATAAGCGATCGTAGCGTCCGGATCGCCGTAGATCTTGGTAAGCGTTCCGTTCGGCGTAACAGCCAAAGGCGCGGGCGTCACTTGCGCAACGAGCGATTTGCGACCGAAATAATCGCGGACGTAGCCGCTTTTTTGATACAGCACGCTCGACGGATCTTCATACGATATTTCGAAATGCAAGCGAAGCACGCAGGAATCGGAAACGTTCCGCACTTCGAACGTAAAGTCGGGGATCCCCGCAGGCTCTCCGTTCTCGTTCCACCATTCGTACTGCGCCGTCATATCCGCCGAAAGATCGTGGTAAACTTGCACGCCGACTTCGTGCGAAACGCCGTCGTAAACGCCCACATACGAAGCGTACAACGCGATCGGATCGTAAAGCGTCCAATGCGCGGTCAAGGAGATGTTTCCGCTCGAACCCATGGGAACGGAAACGCTCTCGAACGTTTCGTCGTCCTTCGTCCAATACAGGAAATCAAAGCCCTTTCTCGAAGGCGCGGTGATCGTAAACGACGCCGATTCGACGTTGTAATAAGTCGGATTTTGATTGGTCACGCCGTTCACACCGTTTACCGCGTCAACGTAGGTGATATGGTATTTCGTCGGGCGCCAAACGGCGGTCAACGTTATGTCTTCGGCAAATCCGGAGGGAACGATCGGATCTTCGCCCGCGATATATCCCTCCCAATTCACGAAATCGTAATCGACGCGCGAAGGCGCTACAACCGTCCATTCGCCGGTTTCGATCGTAAAGAAAGTCGGATTGGTATTCGTAACGCCGTTTACGCCGTTCACCGCATTGACGTACGTAACCGAATAGATTTCCAAATGCCAAACGGCGGTAAACTCCCTGTTACCCGTTTCACCCGGCGCGATCGTAAGCCCGATTTCGGGATCGTCCGCCTCGTCCTCTCGCCAACCCTCGAAAACGTAACCCGCGCGAACGGGATCGATCAACGTCAAGCCGTCGTCGATCGAATAATAATCGGGGTTTTGATTGAGATCAAACGATCCGCTGTAAGCGATCGAATAGAGAAAGCGCTCCCAAACCACCGAAAGGGAAAGATCGTATTCTTCTTCATAAGAATACGAGAGCGGGAATACCGTTCCTTCGCCGACGACCTTCCAGCCGATCTGCCTGTACGTTTCGCTGGGAGCAAGCCCATAGGCGGAAAGCAAAAGCGGAACGCCGTGCTGCTTGTAAAGCGTGTTTACGAGATCGACGCCGTTATAGATCGAAATGACGTGGTTTTTCGCAAACGCGATCTGCCCCGCGTACGCACCCTCCGTTACGACGTAAAACGTGCCGTTATCCAAAAGACACTCGAACATTTCAAGGTCGTTTCTTTCCTTTTCTTTCTGCGTTTCCGCCGACGTGATCACGACGGTTTCGACGCCCGAAAGCGCGTCGTCCGAAGAAACGCCGATCGGCTCGGTCAGCGCCGATGCAACCACGATCGTGACCCCGATTCCGAGACGAATGCCTCGCGGCGCCGTCACGTAATTCCCGACGGAAATCTTTTGACTGCCGTCCGCCGCAGCCACCGCATACGCGCCGACGGCGTCCACGGAAACCGAACGCAACGAAACGTCCGCGCCTTCCGAAGAGAGCGCTATGCCGAGCGAAACGCCGTCCGAAGCAGCAAAGGAAACGCCGTCCCACGAGGAAACCCCTTTCAAAGCGGCAAAGCGGCTCATATCCTTTTGCACTTGCACGGCTACGTTCTCCGCAGATAACTCTCCTTTCTCGGCGACCGTGATCGCTTTTTCGGAAGCAGCACACGTCCATCCGCTTGCCACGACGACGCGCCCGCCCGCATTCTCGGTCGGACACCCGATAAGTGTCAGCGAGGCTTCGTCCTCCGCCGAGCCGACGGTCAGTTTTCCGCCGCCCGTGAAAACGAGATCAAACCCGTTCAGGTCGATCGTGACGGTCGCGTTCGTCAAAGAGATCGGAGAAGAGATTTCGATCGATTGAGTCAAATAATAGTCGCCGTCCGCGGTCGGGAAAACGCTCCCCAAAGCCGTATAGGACGAGTGATCGTGCTCCGCGTTCGCGATGGCGAGTTGCGAGGAAGCAATCACAATGAACGCAACGCATAAAAAAAGCGCAACGGAAAAGAAGAACGCGATCCGCTCTTTCCGTTTGCGCTTTCCGGCGCGTATATCCGTCGAGATATGCGTTTGTTGCCTCATATATAAAATCATACTCTATTTTTATTCTTTTTTCAAGGGGGAAATTTCCATCCATTTTACGCTTGGCGGAACGCAAGATTTACAAATCGAAAAAAACGCGCTATACTTTTCTGTATGGAAAACGATTTTACTCGCGTTACGAACGATTTTGCGCCCGTTTTCGACGCGCATTCCGCCGTTTTGATCCTCGGAAGCCTTCCTTCCGTAGCCTCTCGCAGAGCGGGTTTTTATTATATGAATCCGCACAATCGTTTTTGGAAAATGCTTGCGGAAATCTTCAAAGAACCCTTTCCGGAATTTTCCAAAGAAGAGAAAATCAGGGCGCTTCTGTCGCACCGCGTCGCTCTTTTCGACGTCGTCGGAAAATGCGAGATCCATTCCTCTTCCGACGCTTCCATAAAAAGCGTGGAATGCGCGGATATCTCCGAAATTTTAGAAAAATCGAAAATTACAAAAATTTTGCTGAACGGGCAAAAAGCCCATTCCCTTTTTCTTCGATTTTACCCCGAATTATCCGCCTTGGCGAAGCCGATGCCGTCCACTTCGCCCGCAAACGCGAAGGTTTCCCTCTCCGAACTCGTTTCGGTTTGGAGCAAAGAACTCATATAAAAAACCGCCCTTTTCACTTGGAAAAGAGCGGCGCGTTAACTTTGAAAAGTATTTACTTGTCCTCTGCCACAACCACGTTGATCTTCGTGCGAACGCCGACGTACAGTTTTACTTCGACCGTCTGCCTGCCGAGCTTTCGGATCGGTTCTTCGAGCATAATGTTTTTCTTTTCGACCTCGTAGCCCTGCTTTTTGAGCTCTTCGGCGATCTCCTTGCTCGTTACGCTGCCGAACAGCTTTCCGCTTTCGCCGCATTTAACTTTGAGTGTGACCGTTGCCATATTGAGTTTTTCCGCCGCCGCCTGCGCCGCCGCCAATTCTTTTTCCTTCCTCGCAATCTCCGCGGCTTTCTTTTGATTGGTTTCGTTGACCGCGGAAGCGGACGCCGCCACGGCGAGCCCCTTCGGGATCAGAAAATTCATCGCGTATCCGTCGTTTACGTTTACGATATCGCCTTTTTTGCCTTTATTCTTTACGTCCGCTGTCAAAACGACTTTCATATTCTCTCCTTTCTCGCGCGGGAGCGCTTTGCTCTTCTATTTTAACACAAAGCAGGACGCAAACGCAATATTTACCGAGGATAAATGGTTTTTTCCGCCCGAAATCGTAAAAACGAATGCGGTTCTTGCATAAAAATTATCGTTGCGGACAAAATAGGATCGGAGGTACGATATGAAAGGATTGAGATGCGGCACGAGCAACTGCGAACACAACGAATGCGAACGCTGTATGGCGGGGATCATCGATATCGGTCCGAACGGCGTTTGTAAAAGCAAGATCAAGCGGGACGGAGGCGAACTCTCGCAAATCTTTGCGAATTACGAAGCCGCGCCCGAGATCGACGTCCTCGATAACGTGGACACCGTCGTTCAATGCGCGGCGGATTGCATTTTCAACGTCAACAGCATGTGCGGTTTGGAAGCGATCAACGTCGAAGACGGACTCGTTAAGACCAAGTGTATGACGAGAAAACGCAGTTGATCCTTTTGCGACGATAATGGTACAAAATATGCAAGCGCGCTACAACATAAAGTAAAAAAGACAGGAAGAAAGAGGGAGAGGCGAGGCTCGTCCAAGCTTGCGCAAATGAGCGTACTTCTCGTACGGGATTACGTCATGCCGCAGACAGAAACGAAGCCTATTCCTTTTTATACGCTGTCGCATAACAAAAAGGCCATCGGAATCCCGATGGTCTTTTTTGCTTTTAAAAGGGAAATGCGACCGAAATTACTTGATTTCGATTTCCGCACCCGCAGCTTTGAGAGCTTCGGCAGCCTTGTCGCACTCTTCCTTGCTGACGTTCTCTTTGACAGCCTTGGGAGCGCCGTCGACGAGGCCCTTCGCTTCGGCAAGGCCGAGACCGGTGAGCTCACGAACCGCCTTGATAACGGCGATCTTGTTCGCGCCCGCAGCCTTCAAAACAACGGTGAACTCGGTCTTCTCTTCCGC
>DBVY01000014.1:21783-24495 GCA_002308575.1 Christensenella sp. UBA1252 | reverse complement strand
ACGGGGCCTGCGACTGCGACTGCGGTAGCTGCTGCGGACACGCCGAACTCTTCTTCGAGAGCCTTGACGAGTTTGCTGATTTCAAGCACGGTCATTCCTTTAATTTCTTCAATCATCTTTTCGATATCTGCCATTTTAATTTTCCTCCGAAATAATTTTTAATTTGAATTTTTATAGATAGTTGTTGATTTGGTGAATTGGATTACTTTTCCGCGATCGCATTAAGCACTCTGGCAAGTCCGGCGACCGTTTCGTTGAGCACTCTGGCAAGTCCGCTGATCGGCGCTTCGAGCGTTCCGAGGAGTTTCGCCACGAGGACTTCCTTCGGCGGCAAGGTCGCAAGCTCCTTTACGCCGTCCTCGGTGATATAGGAACCTTCGATCATTCCGCATTTGATCGCCATCTTCTTGTACTTATCCACGCTCTCGATCAGGATCTTGGCGGGAGCCACGGGATCCCCGTTTGCGAAAGCAACGGCGGTCGGTCCGTTCAACGCTTCATCGAAATCGGTATAACCGAGCTCGTTGAAAGCCTTTTGGACGAGCCTGTTTTTCAAAACGCGATATTCGACGTTCGCTTCGCGGAGCGTTTTACGGAGCTCGGTATCTTGGAAAACCGTCAAGCCCTTATAGTCCACGATGACAACGGATTTCGCGTCGCTTATCTTGGATTTGATCTCTTCGACAAGCTGCTTTTTCTCTTCCAATGCTGCTGACATTTCTTTACCTCCTTTTCAGAATCAAGGAACAAAAAATGCTCCCCACGCCAAAAGACAAAGGGAGCATACTTTCTTTTATTGAAAATCGCATCCTCGGCAAGCCCTTTCGGTTACGGGAAATCCCACTTGCTGTCTTAAGACGAATTTATTATATTGCGTCAAGCTTACGCCGTCAAGCGAATTTTAGGAATTTGCTTTCGCGTAGTTGACTTTGATGCCGGGGCCCATCGTCGTGGAAACGCTGACCGAACGGAGATACGTTCCCTTCGCGGTGCTCGGCTTCGCTTTGATGATCGCGTCCATAACGGTCGCGAAGTTCTCGTGAAGCTTCTCTGCGCCGAAGCTGACCTTACCGACAGCCACGTGAATGATGTTGGTCTTGTCGAGCCTGTATTCGACTTTACCGGCTTTGACGTCTTTGACCGCCTTTTGCACGTCCATCGTAACGGTGCCGCTCTTCGGGTTCGGCATCAAACCTTTCGGGCCGAGCAAACGAGCGATACGACCGACCATACCCATCATATCGGGCGTGGTGATACAGACGTCGAAATCAAACCAGTTATCCTTTTGGATCTTCGCGATGATTTCTTCCGCGCCGACGATATCCGCGCCTGCGGCAAGCGCTTCGTCCGCCTTGTCGCCCTTTGCGAGGACGAGGACCTTGACGCTCTTACCGGTTCCGTTCGGGAGAACGACAACGCCACGAACCTGTTGATCCGCGTGCTTGCTGTCGACGCCGAGCTTTACATGCAATTCGACGGACTCGTCGAACTTCGCGCTCGCGGTTTTGACGGCGAGAGCCATTGCCTCAACGCTGTCGTAGATCTTATTCTTTTCAACCAAGGCAGAAGCCTCTTTATATCTCTTGCTGACTTTCATAACGCCCCTCCTTAGTCCTCAACGGTGATACCCATGCTGCGCGCCGTGCCTGCGATCATGCTCATCGCCGCTTCGACGGACGCCGCGTTCAAATCGGGCATTTTGAGTTCCGCGATCTCTCTGACTTGCGCCTTCGTGAGCTTCGCGACCTTTTCCTTGTTCGGCTTCGCCGATCCGCTTTCGATGCCGCACGCCTTCTTGATCAGAACGGGAGCGGGCGGGGTCTTGGTGATGAAGGAGAAGGAACGATCGTTATAAATGGTCATAACGACCGGGATCACAAGACCGATCTTATCCGCCGTCTTGTCGTTAAATTCTTTAACGAAGCCGGGGAGGTTGATGCCGTGCGGGCCGAGCGTGGAACCGACCGGCGGTCCCGGGGTGGCTTTACCGGCGGGGAGCTGCAACTTTACTACTGCTGTTACTTTCTTTGCCATATTGTTACCTCCTATATAGCAATCGTGGTACTAACGAGTGAAAATGGTAATGAATTTTTTCACTCTCCCATATTCAAATCGCGTATAACGGCGCTTATGCTTCGCTGATTACCTCATCGCCGAACGATCACACACACGAAGTACGCTCACGCTCGCCTCTTCGGAGAGCGCTCGCCTATGCACCCTTCTCCGCGATTTGTTTTATTTAATTACAACCATTTAGTGGTTTAATAGCTGAAACGACTTTTAGATCGCCGCAAATGCAAGGCTCGTCAAGCGGCGGTGATTGAGCGTACTCCTTGTACGTGATTTCACAGACGCGACGACAGTAAACGAAGCAGTTCAGCGATATTGAAAGCCGTTTTACGCTTTTTCGACTTGATTGAATTCCAATTCAATCGGCGTCGGCTTGCCGAACATCGAAAGGACGACCTTGACGATGCCGTGCTCGACGTCGATCTCCGAAAGCTCTCCGAAATAGCTCTCGAACGCGCCCGAGATGATGCGGACCTGATCGCCGACCTTCAAGCCGAGATCTTCCGCCTTGACCTTTTCGAGCCCGTTTCTTCTGACTTCCTCCGCGCTGAGCGCTTCGGGTCTACCGCCGGCGCCGACGAATCCCGTTACGCCGTGGATATGCGTTACCATATAATAGACCTTATCGGAATAGATCATTTT
>DBVY01000014.1:20001-21727 GCA_002308575.1 Christensenella sp. UBA1252 | reverse complement strand
ACGATCTCTTCCTCCATCGGAACGACCACGTCGAAGATCCATTCTTGCAAGCCGTTATTCTCCACCATTTTGAGAATATTGTCGCGAACGGCGAGCTCGTAGGTCGAATAGGTATGAAGAACGTACCACTTCGCCTGCGCCGCGCGCTCCGCGATCTTATCCTCTAACGACATTTCGATATTGTTATCCATACTTATTTCACCAACAAAGTAAAGAGCCAAGAGAGCAAGCTGTCAAAACCGAGAATGATCAAAAGGAAGAACAAAACGACAACGAGAACGACGCCCGTTTCCGCCATAACCTTGCCGAACGTCGGCCAACTGACCTTCTTCAGCTCGGAAACGATCTCCTTGATTCCCTTTCCCATTCTTTTGAAGATATTGGGCTTTTTGGTAACCGTCTTAGTAGCACCTTTCATGTGAGATCCCCCTTACTTGCTTTCTTTGTGAAGGGTGTGCTTCTTGCAGAAAGGACAGTATTTCATAAGCTCGATCCTATCCGGCGTATTCTTCTTGTTTTTGTAATCGTTATAATTGCGCTGCTTGCACTCCGTGCAGGCAAGAGTAATCTTCGTGCGATTTTCTTTTTTCGCTGCCATAATACCTTTGACGCCTCCAAAAAAATTACACCCGCTTACCGAGAGTGCTTTTATACTATAACACACGCAAAAAAACGTGTCAATATTTTTTATCCTCTATTTTTTATTATTTTATCGAAAAAAACGATCTTATTTCCCGTCGCCCGAAAACCACCCGAAAACGGCGTTTCAAACGCGAAAAAAAACGGTTTTGGAAATCCCGACTCACGCGATTTCACCGCTTCCGTCAAAAACAACGGTTTTCTATGCAAGCTCGAAGAGTGGCGTGAAGACGAGCACTCTCCGAGAAGGCGGGCAGGCGCGTACTTTTCGTACGTAACTGCGCGNNGGAACAAAGCAGATGTGCCCTTATACGAGCGCGTTTACGTGGGCGCAAGCGGTGCGGATAATATCTTCTATGTCTTCGTTTGAGCGGAAGGTTTCGTCCACGATCGTCACGTACCACTTATAGCCGGACGCCTTCGGGAACGGTGAAACGGCGACTTTCGGGTGCTTCTTTTTGATCGCTTCGATCTCCCGGTCGGACGCGCGGAAGATCATCTTGGAAATGCCGTCCTTCTCGTAGGCAAGCATAAAGGACTTCCCCGCGACTTTGAAGGTGGAAGGCGACATCGGGCTCTCGTTCTCGACGACGGTCACGGGGTACTCCGAAGAAAGCAAACGGGCGAATTCCGCCATTCCTTCTTTGCCGTACAGGCCGTAGGCGTCCTCTTCCCAGCCGCTTGCATCGCTCGCGACGATGAAATCCCTGTCCGGAAGGTTTTGATATTTGAGGATCGCTTCGTTGATCTTAAACTCTTCTTGGTTGATCAAATCGACGTCCGCTTCGCGGGAGATCTCGTCGTAATTCATCAAGAACGCGTACTTATACGCCATACGAACCGCCGCCGTTACGAGGTCGAGATCGGTGACTTCGGAAGACAGGATCCACTTATACCAATCGCCGCCTTTCGGATACACGGCTTTCGTAAAGAGTTTGAATTGCTTCGAGAGGGCGTTCGCCGTCTTCTTATGCAGGCGAAGAACGAGCTTGACCATGCCTTTGCGCTCGTATACGAGCATAAACGTGCAAAGTCCGACGCGGCAACTGTCCGGCAGATTTTCTCCGCCGCGCTCGTAAATATTCAC
>DBVY01000014.1:2291-19868 GCA_002308575.1 Christensenella sp. UBA1252 | reverse complement strand
AGCCGCTTCGCTTTCTTTGAGCTTTTTGATCCTTTCTTGCGCTTCTTGCGCGGTTTCGCTTGCGGAACGCGCTTCGCTTTGCGCTTTTTCAAGACGCTCTTTCGCTTCGTTCAAAGCCGCTTGCTCTTTTTCTCTGACTTCCTGCAACGCCGCGGCGCTCTCCTGCGCCTTTTCCTTTTCGGCGAGCAAACGCTGTCTTTCGAGTTCCGCCTGCTCTTTCTCCGCTTTGAGCGCGGCGTTCTTTTCTTCCGCTTTGGCTTTCGCCTCGATCAATTTGGCTTTTTCTTCTTCGGTTCTCGCCTTTTCTTCCGCGAGCCGTTCTTTCTCGCGCAAAGAGGCTTCCTTCTCGGCTTGCAGGCGGATCTTTTCTTCCTGCGCTTTTCTGCTCTCTTCTTCGAGGGCGGCTCTTTCCATTTCCGCCCGTTCTTTCTCCGCTTTGAGAGCGGCGGACTTTTCTTCCGCTTTGGCTTTCTCTTCGAGCAGACGCTCCTTTTCTTCCTCGGTCTTCGCTTTTTCTTCCGCCAATCTGGCTTTCTCCTCGTCGGCTTTTGCTTTCTCCTCCGCCAAGCGGGCTTTTTCCTCTTCGGAACGCGCCTTTTCCTCCGCCAATCGCGATTTCTCTTCTTCGGTCTTCGCCTTTTCTGCCGCAAGCCTCTCTTTCTCGCGCAAGGATGCCTCTTTTTCCGCTTGCAATCTTTCGTTTTCTTCCTGCGCTTTCTGTTTTTCCGATTCGAGTGCGGCGGAACGCTTGACCGCTTGTTCTTTTTCCGCTTTGAGAGCGGCATTCTCTTTCTTCGCTTTCGAGAGCGCTTTATCTATCTCGATCGCCATGCTTTCCGCCATTTTCTTTTTGGCGAGTGCGGCGGATCTTTTTTCACCCTGCTTCTTTCCGGTTTTGGCGCCGAGCGCGTAAAAGACGATTCCCCCGATCAAAAAACCGATTGCGACCGCAATCGCGGCAAGCACGCCGATCGCGATCATCTGTTCGTTGGTAAACATCCCGATTTTGTCGAAAAAACCACACAGATTATTTGTCATATTTTCCTCCGAAAGCCTTTCCGTCAACGTTTTTCTTAACTTTAATGAAAATGATTACGACCACGATCAATAAAATGAGCGCGCCGCCGCCGATAATCCATATGAACCATTTTGATAAAAAGCCGAATTTCGTTTCCTGTTCGACGGGCGAAGTACTGACGGTGATGCGCATAGGCTCGGACGCCTTCTTCCCGTTTTTCGACATCTCTCTGACTTCCAAGTAATAAACGGAGTCACCGAGAAGATCTTCAAACGATTCCTCGTCCGTCCAATTTTCGATCACCATCTCGTCCTCGTCCAACAACCGATATTCGAGCGCAAGGTCGCTGCTCATCGACAAAACGCCCGTTTCTGCGTCAAAAGAAACTTTGACGTTACTTTTCGAAACGGGAGCGCGGAGCGTGCGCTCGGTCAACGCGGATTCCTGCCCGGCGACCGCTTCGTTGAACGCGCGGAAACGGATCGTGTAGGACGTGTCGGCTTTTAAGTCGGTCAGTTCCAAGCCTTCCGTCCACTCGCCGTCGTCGCCGATCTTATGCTGGAAGACGTATTTTCCCGCGGAGAGCGCCGTGGGCGCGTTTTTGACCGTAAAGACCAACGAGGAAGACGTTACGCTTTCCAATTCGCAGGTCGGCTTCGGGAACGGGATCACGAAGGAATCCTTTTCACTCCATTCACCGATCGGAGAAAGGAAGTTATCGGCGTCCGAAATGCGCAAGCGCACGTAATAGACGACGCCGTATTTCAATTTCGTAAATTTAGCGGAAACCGTACCGCTCGCGCTGTCCGGCGAAGAGAAATTTTCCTTTTCGGAGATCTGCGCTTCCAACGAATTTTCGCCGCCTTTTGCGGATACGGCGACGGTAAGACCCGAGATCGTGATTTCCGGCTCGACGGTGCCCGGCGTTGCGGCTTTCGTTACGGTAAAGGTCGTAACCTCATCCCCCGCGTACGTTTGCGTCTTCGTGGAAAGATCGCAAAGAATGACTTTTTTGATTTCGTAGATCGGAGAGGTCAATCCGGAAAGATCGTACTCGTACGAGCCGACTGCCGCCGTCTTTTCGGCGCCTCTTGAATTCAATCCCGTTCCGCCGATCGCGTTTCCGAGCGACGAGCCTTCGGCAAGGCCTTCCTTTCCTCTGTCCTCGGTTCCGGACTCGGTATCAAAGAAATACAGCGCGCGCAACTGCACGGTCTGCGGAGAGAAGACGAAGATTTCACCGTAAGTCTTTCTTGCGCACGTGATCTCGTAATAGGCGGCGACGGGGCGCTTGATGACCGTCACTTCAAACAATTCGGACTCCAACGCATACTTGTCGCTTTGCACCGAGCAAGCGACATCGTAAGACCCGACTTGCGAAGGCAAACCGCTCTTCCAAGCCGTTTCACCGACCTTTCGATTCGAGTAAACGAGGGTTTCCGAGAGAAGGGTTTCCCCCGCCTCTTCGTAATGCAAATACAGCGCGCAGGGATCGTAAGCTTCGCCGTACACAACGGCATCCAATCCTTCGCTGAAAACGAGGGAAACGTCCGTCGTCCGTTTGACGATCCGAACGCGCGCCGCGCTGTACGTGATCGTAACGTTTTCATCCGTCAACGATTGCATCGTCGTAAACGGCGTTTCCGCGCCGACCGCAAGCCCCGCCGTGGGTGCGGTCAACGAAAAGGAATAGGTCTTTCCTCCGTAGATCCGATCCAATTGCAGGACGTAGTCGTCTTCGAGTCCGTACTCTCTTTCGATCTGTTCGGAGAATTCGCCCGCGACCCGTTTTACGACGGTCAACGTCAAGTCGTCGAGCGCAAGGGAATTCAGGCTGTCGCCCGTAAAGGAAACGAAAGTCAACGCGTACTCGCCGACGGGAACGTTCGTTTCCGAGCAGACGATCGAGCAAGTCAGATCGATCGAAACGTTCGGATATATTTCCAATCCGACGAACGTGACCGTGCCGTTGAAATTCGAGATCGCGGCGTCCAAATACGTCATCGTCAAACGAGAAGGCGCGATATAGACGAACGAGGGATCGCTCGCGCGCGCCTCGATCTTGCTTTCGTCTTGAAAAAGGGTCGCGGAACCGATCTTCGCTTTAACGGTCGAAGCCGCCGTCAGATTCGCCGTGACCGAATAATTCGAATCGTCGTACATCGTATAAGAAGCGGGATCGCCCACGGACGGCGTCACGACGTATCGATACGCTTCGATCGGATACGACGTACCGATCGTCAAAAGGGTCTGTTCTTCGGTCAATCGAAAATAAAGGGTCACCATCTCGCCGTTCACGCCCGTTTTTTCCATCGAATACACGCTTTGTCCGTCGGGCAACAAAAAGGCGTTGAAGGTAACTTCGCGCTCCTCGTCGTACACGAACGAGAGGGATTTCGTTCCGACCGTTACGGAAGCCGCTTCGGACGTGGAAGCATTATAAACGGTGATCGAATAATAAGCGGAAACGTCCGCCGCGTTTTTGGTTACGGACCCTGCGGAAACGGCGTAAGAACCGACCACCGCGGAGGGCGCCATACCCGCCGACGTCAAAACGATCGTCAACGAAGGATCGTTATCCGCCGGATTGCGAAACGTCCAAGGGATCGAATCGATCTCGTCACCGTACGCCTTTATGAGATTTGCGGACGCAACGTTCAAAGAAAGCGCTTTGCTCCGAATCTCGAAAACGATCGTTCCCGAGCAATAAACACCGATGATCGGATTCCCTTCCGCATCCGTTCCGTCCACGTTTCCGTACGCGTCCATGTAATAGATACCGGGCGCGGCGTTCACGCGGTTATCGCCGCCGACCAAAGACTCCGCGATGCCGCTCTGTTCAAGCGACCCAATACAATTCTTGATTTTGTAATGCTTATCCGAATTCAAAATATCCATCACTTCGAAAACGGGTTCGTCACCGTAGGTCAAAACGATGGGAACCGTTCCGATCGCATACTCTTCCGCTTGCGCCGCGGGCGCAAAGCCGAACGGGATCAGCANNAGCAGCAAAAACAAAGCCGCCGCTATCATAATAAAACAGGCTTTCAGAAAAACGCGCTTCATATCCTCTCCAAACAGAGCCCGCCGAAAAAAGGAGCGGCGCTCAATTTATGATTATATCATATTTTAGAAAAATCGGCAATATCTATTATTATATTCAAATCAAAGGAGCCCTATATGGAAGAAAATAAGCGCGAAACCCCGAGCGAAGAAGCCTATCGAGAGGAAGAACCGACCGATTTCGGATATATGGATACGCTGTTGAAAGCCTACGGAGAATCGATGGCGAAAAGAAAGGAGAAACAAGCGCTTTCGGAAGAAAAGAGAGCTTTCGTTGCATCCGCCGAAAGGCGCGTCAAAGAGATCTGCGCTTCCCTTGCGGCGCGCGCTTCCGTCGCCGAGATCAAAGAGCTTTCCCTGATGGCGAAAGAGAGCGCCGAGCAATGCCTGACCTTGATCGGAGAAGATGAAAAGATCGAAGATACGGCGCGCGATTACGCCCGCTATCCGGCAACCGATCTCCTTTCGAGATGCGTGCTCTTAACGAACCGCGCGCTGAACGTCCTCGTTCGGGGAGAGAACGGAAACGACCGCGCGATCCGCCTGCTTTTTTCGCAAATATCCGCCCTTTACGCGATCGCCGCTATTCGTTGAAAACGCCTTCTTTCAGCGCGTAATACGCCGCGCCGAGCGCAAATTCCGCGCGATCCGCCGCGACGCGCCGTAAGAGAACAAGATCGGGCACCGCTCTCTTAACGCGCTCGTATAACCCTTCCGAAAGATAATCGCCGAACAGGACGAGCCTTTGCGGCAACGTAAAAGCGACCGCCGCTCGGACGAGCGCGACGATCGATCCGACCAACGTTTCGGAATACCCTCTTTTGTCGCGCGTTTCCGCAAACCTTTCCCCGTTAAAAGAATAGGCGTTCCGATAATCTTCTTCCCGAAGCCGCCGCTCGACCTCGGGAACGGAAAGAACGGCTCCGAACGTCGCGCCGCCGTTTGAAACGCAAGGAGCGAAAAGATCGGAAAGATCGGAGGTTTGCATCTTTTCCGCGCAAAAAGCGAATTTGACTTTGACGCCGACGCCGATCGCCGCAATCGGAAACGCCCTTTCCCGAAACAGCGTAAGCGTCGCGATCGCGCCCGTATTCGACGTAAGAAACACGGGAGCGCCGAACGCTTTTTCAACTTCTTCACAAAGGCGATCCGGATCGGCGACGTTCATCGCAAGTCCGATCGCGGCGGGCGCGTCCTTCCCCTTCAAGACCTCTTTCAGCGCGGATGCCGCGTAACCGAAGGGCGGCGCCCCTTTATCGAGAATCGCGATCTCCGACTTTCCCTTGACCTCGCCTTTGAAATTCGTCCGCACCGCCGTCAGGATCCCCGCCTTGTAAGAAACGCCGCACACACAGACGTTCGGAGAAACGTTGATCCGCGAACGCGGTTTTCCGCCGCTCGGCTTTTTCTCTTCGACCACGGTAATCCACCCCTCTTCGCGGAGTTTATCGACGGAAGAAAGGACGGTGCTCATCGAGAGATCGGTCGCGCCTTTGAGATCGAGTTTCGAAAGATCGTCCGCGCGGGAAACGCAATAAAGGATCTTTCCTTTCTTCGAAGGAATAACCCGCAAAAAAACTTTTATTTCTTCTTCCATATCCCGATTGTAACAAAGCGCCGCCGCCGTCTTTCTTTTCTTTTGCGATTTTTTTGTTCGTTTTCGAAGAATGACGTCGAAAAGAGCGCCGCGCTTCCGATCCGAAAGCGCCCTTTCTCTCTATAAGAATTGATTTCTTTCGGAAACTGTGATAAAGTTAAAAAAGGTTCGAAACGCGAACGAAAAAGGACGAAATATGCAATACGAAACGATTGAATTGAAAGATCTGTATACCTGCGTCAAGGGCGGCTCCCTGAAAGTGCTTTGCCTCGACAGCCCGTGGGGTCCCGGACGCGCTTGGTCGCGTCCCGCCGTGATCGTCGTTCCGGGCGGCGCGTACTGGGGCGTTGCCAAACGCGAAGGCGAACCCGTCGCCGCGAATTTTCTCTCCGCGGGCTATCAAGTCTGCGTGCTGAACTATCTTTGCCGCGAGGACGGCGCGTGTTACCCCGAGCAGATCTACGAACTCGGTTGCGCGGTGGATTACCTCGTCAAAAACGCAAAGCGCCTGCATGTTAATCCGAAAGAGATTTTCGCCGTCGGGTTCTCGGCAGGCGGGCACCTCGTTGCCGATTTTTCGAACGAATATCCCACTTTGAAAAAGAGGACGGGCGGAAACCTCGATTGCGAAGTCAAAGCGGTCGGGCTTTCCTACCCCGTGATCAACGATCACGACGAATCTTTCGAAAACCTTCTCTATCGTTACGACAAAGCGGAAGCCGCTCGGTTGAAAGAATACCTGAAAGCGGACGAACTCGTCAACAAGCACACCCCGCCGACCTTCGTTTGGACGACCGCCGAGGACGAACTCGTTCCCGCGCATAACGCGTTGGATTACGCGCTCGCGCTCTCTCGAAACGGCGTCCTTTTCGAATGCCACGTCTATCCGCACGGCTCGCACGGCAAGTCCAACGGCTCTTTGGAAATAAACGACGACACCGACGGCGTCGACGTCCTTTCCGCTTGGACGAAAGATATGACGCGTTTCTTCCGCGCGCTCTGCAAAGAAAAGTACTGAAATATTTCAGACGAAAATCCATCGGGGAAACAAAACCAAAAAGAAGTCGTCAACAAACTTGACGACTTCTCTGTTTTATTCGACTTTTCGGAACAAGAACCGACTTACGGGCGACGTTGCGTTACGCAGAGTTCGCCCTGCGGGGCGTCCACCGTCAACACCGTATCGGGCGCGACGTCCTCGGCGATGATCGTGCGAGCGAGCAACGTTTCCACCTTGCTTTGCAAATAACGTTTCAGCGGTCTTGCACCGTAGATGGGATCGTATCCTTCTCGAACGATGATCTCTTTTGCGGCGGGCGTGATCTCCACGTCCAACTGCTTTTCGTTCAAGCGGCGTTTCAGGTCGGCGATCAGCAGATCCACGATTCCGTCTATATTCGCTCGGGTCAACGGTTTGTAGAAGACGATCTCGTCCAAGCGATTCAGAAACTCGGGGCGGAAACTTTGTTTCAATAACCCGCTGACGGACGCGCGCGCTTCGGGCGAGATCTCGCCGTTTCGGTCGATCCCGTCGAGAATGACGTCCGATCCGAGGTTGCTGGTCAAGATCAGGATCGTGTTTTTAAAGTCCACCGTTCTACCTTGACTATCGGTAATACGCCCGTCGTCCAACACTTGCAACAGCACGTTGAAGACGTCGGGATGCGCCTTTTCCACCTCGTCGAACAAAACCACGGAATAGGGCTTACGGCGAACGGCTTCCGTCAACTGTCCGCCCTCGTCGTAACCGACGTAGCCCGGAGGCGCGCCGATCAAACGGGAAACGGAGTACTTTTCCATATACTCGCTCATATCGATACGAATCAGGTTGTGTTCATCATCGAAAAGGGTCGCGGCAAGCGCTTTCGCAAGCTCGGTCTTACCGACGCCCGTCGGGCCCAAGAACAGGAAGGAGCCGATCGGGCGACGGGGATCCTGAATGCCCGCGCGAGAGCGCAGGATCGCGTCCGCGACCTTATCCACCGCTTCGTCTTGCCCGATGACGCGCTTATGCAATTCTTTGTCCAAATGGAGAAGTTTATCGCGCTCCCCTTCCATCAGTTTGGCAACGGGAATGCCCGTCCACCGCGCGACGATACGGGCGATTTCTTCGTCTGTGACCTGATCGTGCAACAGAGAGTTTGCGTTGCACTCGGCTTTGGATTCCTCTTCCGCGAGTTCCTTTTGGAGAGCCGGCAAACGGCCGTATTTGAGTTCCGCCGCTTTTCCGAGATCGTATTCGTCCTGCGCCTTGTCGATCGCCGCGCGTACCCGTTCGATCTCTTCGCGCAAGGATTGCACCTTTCCGATGGATTGTTTTTCGTTATCCCATTTCGCTTTCATACCGGCGAAGCGTTCGCGATCGTTCGCGAGTTCTTCGCGGATCTGTTTAAGATGTTCTTGGGAGAGTTTGTCCGTTTCTTTGGTAAGTGCCGCTTCCTCGATCTCCAATTGCATGATTTTACGGGACAAGCTGTCCATTTCGGACGGCATACTGTCGATCTCCGTTTTAATCAAAGCGCAGGCTTCGTCCACGAGGTCGATCGCTTTATCGGGAAGGAATCGATCGGAAATGTAACGATGCGAAAGCGTAGCGGCGGCGATCAACGCTTGGTCGTGGATCTTTACGCCGTGATACACTTCGTAACGCTCCTTCAATCCGCGAAGAATGGAGATCGTGTCTTCCACGGTCGGTTCCCCGACCATAACGGGTTGAAACCGCCTTTCCAACGCGGGGTCTTTCTCCACGTATTTGCGGTATTCGTTTAAAGTCGTGGCGCCGATGCAATGCAGTTCGCCTCTCGCGAGCATAGGCTTTAAGAGGTTGCCGGCGTCCATCGCGCCATCCGTTTTACCGGCGCCGACGATCGTATGCAATTCATCGATAAACAGAATGATATTGCCGTCCGAAGCCTTGACTTCGTTCAAGACCGCCTTTAACCGCTCTTCGAATTCGCCGCGGAATTTCGCGCCCGCGACCAGCGCGCCCATATCGAGAGAAAAGAGTTTGCGCCCCTTTAAATTATCCGGAACGTCGCCCTTTACGATACGCAACGCCAGTCCTTCCGCGATCGCAGTCTTACCCACGCCCGGTTCGCCGATCAAACAAGGATTGTTTTTGGTTTTGCGTGACAAAATTCGAATCACGTTTCGGATCTCGTCGTCGCGACCGATCACGGGATCGAGTTTCTGTTGTTTGGCGAGTTCCACCAAATCCTGCCCGTATTTATGCAATACGTCGTAGGTTTCTTCGGGATTGTCGCCTTGCACGTGGGTATTACCGCGCACTTCTTTGAGGACTTTTAAAAAACCGTCGACCGTTAAACCGATCTCTCCGAAAATCTTTTTTACGTTGGCTTGCGCGCAATCGAGAATGCCGAGCAAAAGATGCTCGACCGATACGTAATCGTCTTTCATCGTTTGCGCTCTGGATTCCGCGGCGTTCAGCGCGGCGTTCAAGGCAGACGAAAGATACACGCGTTCGGGATCGTAAGAACCGGTGATACGCGGCATTTTATCAAGCTCGTTCCGCACTTTTTCCGCAGTATCCTTTGCGGAAAGATTCATTTTTTGCCAAAGCTCGGGAATCAATCCCTCTTCGGCTTCCAAAAGGGCGAGCAACAAATGTTCCTGCCCGATCGTTTGGTGGTGGCGCTCTTCGCCGATGTTGTGAGCGGTGGTGAGCGCTTCTATACTTTTTTGCGTTAATTTTTGCATGTTCATAGCTTTCACCCTACCCCTTGTGGGGGCTCCTTTTTTTATTAAAACAGGAGATGCGCGTTGACGTACGTATTTTCCACGTAGGCTTCGGCGATCTCGGGTTGATCCAGATTGCAGAAGAAGGTTTTTAAAGCGTGGTCGAAAGCGTCCACGTAAGCGGAAATGCCGCTTGCGATGCTTTCGCTATCCATAGTATCGGTCACGAATCGTTTTATAAACCGTCCGTCTTCCACCGTTGCGTCGCTGTCGGGATGATACGCTCGCTCGATCTTGATCCACAGTTTGAAGAACTGCATCACAAGCAAAGAAAGCGTTGCGCTTTGCGTTCGCATCGAAACTTTCAGCTCCCCTACCGCAACCTTCGGCGTGCGGTACAATTCCACCTGATAACGGACGGTGGGATTGTATTTATAGCTGATAGCGCTGCGAAGCGTCAGCATCGTAGGGGACGAATTCCCGAGCGATTGAAACGTGTTCCCGAGCAACGCCTGCATACGATCGAACACGTCTTGCATCCGCATTTCGGGGGTTTCATACGAAACGTACTCCGCCAAGATCTGATTGATCAAATTGGAGCGATTCGTGTGCCTCTCGTACGCCAAGCGATCCACAGCTGCAACCACGTTTTCGGACAACACCAAGGAATAGATACTCTTTTTCATTGCAGATCCTCCCGTTTTCAAATATTGTAGCAATGGTTCAATAATTTGTCAATAGGTTTATATAAATTTGCTTACGAGTTTTGAAAAATTATCCTCTTTTTTATCGAAAAAAATCTATAAAGAATCCATATATAACGCGCGCGGAAAAGAGAAACCGCCGTTCGATTTGCAATTCAAAAACAGAGCCGGGAGATCTGTTCCCTCGGCTCTGTTAATGCTTATATATTCGGAACGGAGAGCGCGGCGACAGCCGCTCGACGCTCCGACTTGTTTAATATAAACTCACGCCTAAGTGCCAAATAGGTTTTCTAAGCAAAAAAGAAATTGGATTGTTACTTATTGAGTGTTGAAATAAGAGTAACAATTTCAATACAATACAAATGTCGAATTGGAGGTAATTATGACAGAACAATCAATCGAAATAAAAGTCGGGAAAAGAATAAAAGATTTGCGCAATCAACTTGGTATCAGCCAAGAAGAATTGGGATTCCGTTCAGGTGTTCACAGAACATATATTGCGAGTCTGGAAGTTGGGAAAAGAAATATCTCTATTGCGACATTAGAGAAGATCGTCAAAGCACTCGATGTATCTTTAAGCGAATTCTTTAGCATTTGAAAATAGGAGAAAACAAATGACAAAAACCGAATTGTTTATAAAACTTGCACAACCAAATGAAAGCGGTGTGAGTCGCTGGGTAAGCGTCAGTGAGTTTGTCGGCGAATATGCCTCTCTGACCTTTGGAAATGGTGCTTCCTGGGCGAGAAAAGAATCAACGCTTGCTAAAAAATTCATCATTGAATTTGATAAAAGCATCACTACAGGTAACGGGATTGACAGAATCCGTTTGAATGGGCTAAACGACGGAGATTATTCTCAGCATATTCGAGCTGATATTAAAAGAATAATCCGTGCTCAAAGGTGTGTGGTTCTTGGCACGTCTCATCCCGAAATAGATCATAAAAATGGTATGAAAAACGAAGATCGCGTCATGAGGAACGAAGATCAACGTTTAGAAGACTTTCAACCGTTAAGCAAAGCTGCAAATGATGCAAAACGCCAGTATTGCAAAGAATGCCGTCAAACAGGAATTCGCTATGATGCCAAAAAGCTCGGATATCCTATGTCATATTATAAAGGCAGCGCCGAGCATCATTTTGAAGAAGATGCTTGCATAGGGTGTTATTGGTATGATCCGATTGAGTTCAAGAAACACCTAACTGAAAAGAAATAATTGTTTAATTTTGTTAAAAGGAGAAATATTACTTCTCCTTTTTAAAAACAAATATATATTCGTGTTTGAACAAATACAAGCCATTTTGTAATGCGCGCCGTTGCCAAAGTGCTTTTTGATTTGCTTTCCCTTTTGTTTCTTCAAAATTTTTTACTATGGTGGCTTTTAAGGTCAGCCCTTCAGACTGCATCGCCTGCATGCAATAAAACCCAAGTGGGACTAATTGCCCATTCGCATACTTATCGCCGATCACGACAGCACAATATCTGCCTTTTTCAAGGATTGACGATGTATTCTTGACGACAGCACGAAAGCTTTCAACGAACTCTTCCAGACTTTTAGAATTGGATAAGTCATTGGGCGAATCACTAAACTTGATAATATCCCAATATGGTGGATGGTATATGATGAATTGAACATTTTTTATCTTGTATGTATCAAGTATGCGATTAGTATCGAAATAGCGGCTATCATCGACAAATGTGTCGGCAATAATTCCCTCTCTTTTCTCCGAATGGATTCTGCCGATGGCTTCCATAGCAACATCAGGTTGTAGCTCAATTCCAATCGAATTACGCCCCATTCGTTGCGCTTCGATTAAGGTTGTACCACTTCCGGCAAACGGATCCAAAACGTAGTCGCCTGACTTTGTATATCTTGTTAGAAGTTGATGCGGAATTTGCGGGACAAAATTACCGTGATAATGCCCATCGTGCGCCCCAGTATTATCTCGTTGGGGAATGATCCAAAGACTATCCGTCCATACGTCGGACAAAGCTTTCCAGTTAGACAGATCAAGATCGTTTATGCTTTTCATTTATTGTCTTTCACTAAACAATGCAAGTATTCTATCGTCGAATCGGCTTTTGCTTCACGAGCATTATCAGCCTTGAATCGATGATGCTGTTGCATATAAACCCTATACTTCCCGTATTTCTTCATAATACGTTCTATCGTATCAAAGGACATTAGCCCCTCGTTGTTGTAGCTTAGGAAAATGTACTTGAAATCGGCGTTCTTTATAAGATCAGCAAAAGCCTTTTCTACTTTCCCGCGCTCACAAAAAACGCTTTTTTGTTCTCTATAATCTCGCAGTCCCGTTTTTCCTTTGATTACAGGATTATCATATCTCGCAATTGTTTCAAGTAAATGATAATTGGAGCAATACTGCCTTGTATTGTAGGGAGGATCAAGATATAGAATATCACCCGAAACTCTCTTTATCAATTCGCTAATGTCTTCATTATATACTTTGCATTCAACTTGCCCATGCATAATAGGTAAAGGTGCTAATTTCATTTCTTTTAAAGCGGATCGCTTTATCTGTTTCAAAAAAGCACCATAGACCGATGCCGTATTAGCATACTTATCAATGCTGTTTATCAATGACCCTAAAAGGAAGAAATATTCGTTATCATTGATTTCGCCTTGAATGTGTTTTTCTTCAATTGCGATACGAATGGCGTCACATTTTTTCGCATTGTAGTCCGTGAAATACATGCGCCTATGCTCTTGTCCCTCTGTACCCTCAAAAGAATAGTTCTTATAGATAAAACCTTCTACACCTTCTAATGCATCTAATTCTGCAATAAGCTTTTCACATCTTTCTCTATCCAAATTGCCATTGTTTTCAATCATATGCTTTGTAATGACATAGCTATAATACTGAATGTCATTAGCAATAATTGAATAACCTTTTTCTTTAAATGAACCACTTACAACGCCAGTCCCAGCAAAGAGATCAGCAAAGATCATTTCTGAAGGTTTTCTTTTTTCTCCGCTCTTTTCCAAAGTCGTTTCAATTGACTTTTCTAAAAATCCAATAATTGAATACTTGGATCCAATGTAATTCATTGCGTGACCTCGCTTTACATGTAAGTAACTAATTCACCTCATTCGAATATAGTTAGTCGAACTGTAAATTATTATAGCACTTAATTGAAGCAATTGTAAAGAAGTAACACTTTGCATTGAAAGAGAGTCATCTCTATGTTATAATAAAATAAAAAGCAGGAGAATTACTCGTTGGCAAAGCAAAACTCTTTAGGAATCTATAAAAGCATTTTGATCACCCTTATAACGTCCTTATCTATAACGGGCATTAGCTACTTAGATAACGCTATTTGGAACACGATAATGATTGTTGTCGGTTTGCTATCTTACTCTATTGTTAGCATTTTGTTTTCGCTGAATCTAATCCACGGGAAAAATGCCGGAAAAGAAGCATATGCTTTTGTCTTTATCATATTGCTTATCTTCGGTTATTGCGTTTATAATGGCATCGTCGCTTTCCAAAAATGGGTTTTAAGTTGGCAATTGTATATTAAAATCTTGATCCCAACTATATTGCTTCTTTTGATTGCAGTTAGTTTTATTATGTTTCTCAAAGAAAAAAGAACAAATCGAGAGATTTCACAAAAAAAACAAGTAGATGAACAAACAGGAGATTGAAATGAGCGAATATAAAACAATTGAAAAAAAACTACTAGGAGTGGGACAGGCTCAATTGCAAGATATAGTTTCTCAAATAACGTACAAGCAATATGCGCCTATTAATATCATTAATTTAGGTAGTGCCAGCGGCGTAGATACTACACGCGCCGGAACTCCTGATTCTTTTCTTCAATTGTCTAGCGGAAACTATATTTATGTTGAAGTGACTATTCAAAAATCTCAACTAATGAATAAGATACGACTAGATCTTGAAAAATGCCAGGCTACAGCAAAGAGCGCAATTAATAATAATGCGATTATTGAAAAGGTAATATTTGCTTGTTTGGGAAAGGTTGAAACAATCGATCTCCAGGAATGCCAAGACCTATGCAACGAGTTTTGCTTTAATCAAGAGTGCCCTTTTGAGTTTTGGGGGTTAGATAAATTAACTCTATTGTTATCACAGAATTATCCATCAATAGCTGTATCAGAATTAGGCATACAAATGTCTTGCGGACTTTTAACCACATTGGATACGCATCTACAAAATGATAAATATGATGTTTCGCAGACGCACGATTTTTTATTTCGTGAAAATGAAGAAAGGGATATTAAAAATAAGCTTCTTGAAAAAAGAATCGTATTGCTTTCAGGATCAGCTGGATGTGGCAAAACCAGATTATGTATTCATTTAGCACAAGTATTAAAAGACGAAAACGCCATAAAGGAAGTTTTTTTTATTAAACAGCCCTATGAAAACATTTTTCCCACCCTTTTAACTGCTGCAAACAATGAAAGCGTTGCCGTCATTTTAGATGATATAAACCGTTTTCCTTGTATTGAAGAATTCATTCAGTTTGTCCAACAACATAAAAATATTTTTGTTTTTGCAACAGTAAGAGATTATGCATTGACGACAATTAAGAATCAACTTCAAGCAAAGGGATTAAGTTGTTATTTGCACTTTATTCCTATTGATCCATTGTCAAAAGATCAACAAGAAAAAGTGTTGAAAAAGATACTACCTAATATTTCATACGACGTCTTATTTGCCATTCAACGTGTTGCTCACGAAAACCTGCGTTTTGCTGTTATGATGGCAGAGCTATTGAAAAAGCAAAAATCAATTCCAGCCGGAATAAATGAATTGCTGGAATTGCATTTTCAACAAGTTAATTCCGATCTAAAAAACGCTATCGACACAGATAATCTTGATTATTTAAAATCCCTTGTAATACTATCGTTTTTTCATAGAATTGTAAGTAGCGAAGGTGATAGAAATTGGACTATTATAGGCAATGCCATTAACGAATTGGGCATTACTTGCGACACTTTTCGCGCGGCAATGTTTTATTGGTACAAGCAAGAAGTAGTTAATATTTCGTTTGATGGAATAGTTTATTCGATAGAAGATCAAATACTGGCTAACTATCTGTTTTATAAATTGGTCATTGAAAAAAAACAAATCTCTTTAAAAAAGCTCTTTGAATTGTTATTCCCTCGTTATCGCAAATGCTTTGTGGATTTATTTAATTCGCTATTACCTGCGTATGGAGCGCAAGATTCAATTATAGAACCTCTAACTAATCTATGGAACACTGTTTACAAACAGAAAAATAACGATGAAACAATTGCATTCATATCAGCGTTCTATGGATTGCTCCCAATTGAAACGTTGTCTTATATAAAAGAAAAGGAACTTCCTTTAAAAAATGAATTCATCCCGATCTTGTGTGGTTTTAAATCAAGCAAATACTACAACACCGCGATTGATCTCCTTTTCGATCATATACAAAAATTCAAAATAACAGACGAAACTGTTAAGGAACTAACAAATGCTTTTACGATCGATAGGCATTCCTTTTCCAGTGGCTTGAAGTTGCAAGAGTATTTTTTGAAAAAACTACTTACATGCCTAAATAACACCAATTGCAAGTGTGTTTTTTTAGCTTTTGCAAGAAAAATGTTAGATACCCGTTTCGATTCTACAGAAAGCCATACGAATGAAATCGTTTATTTTACAATACCGGCAATTCCGTGCATACAACTTTTTCAAATAAGAGCTCTTGTTTGGAAAGGATTATTTGAACTATATTCAAATGGTTGCTACAAGGAATTAAGGAAACTACTTAATGCATTCCGATATGCCGCAAACAGTGATAAACTTGATGATTTAGAAGATATTTTCAAAAATGACCAAACTATCATACTGCCTTTTGCTCGTAATGAAAGCCTGAACCCTCTTTCTTTTAATCAAAAAGTTGTTTTGAAACTTTTTTTAGAATGCTGTTGCAATGACAGAAATCCTGATTTTCAAAAGGTATTGAGAAAGATCGAAATAACATCTTCTGATTTTTTGCTTTATTCTAAAGTTTTTTCCAGGAATAAAGAGTCCAGAATGAATCCCTCCTTGCAATCTAAAGACTACGAATGCATATTTGCAAAAATGCAGATCCCTGAAGATTTTTACTCATATGTAAGCGGCTTACACTCTATCGAGACCTCTAAAAATACAATAACTTTTGCCGTAGATGAATTTTTCAAATACATCGATTCTTGTTGCTCAGAATTCTTTCAAGAATACCTTAAAACGTTTATACTTAAGTTTGCAGCTCTAAATATCGATTATATGAAAACCGCATCGATTCTCGCGAAAAATTACGATATAGAAGACATAATTAATTATATCGTTAAATCACAATTCCCAAATAAAAGAACAATCCTATTGGATTTCTTGCAATACGTTCCTCAAGAAAAAATCTCTATAGGGCTATATGATCTTTGCTTTGAGACTATCAAAGAGGAATTCTGCACTTGTGACTCCATATCACAAAAGACATACAGGTTATGTGATTTTATTACATATGAGCATTTTAAGCAAGGATTTATTTGTAAGGTTTTCAAAACAATTCAAGAATCAACAAACAATAATCCTGCGAAATATGCGCTAATTGAAGACTTTTATGAAGTTATTGAACCAAATGGATGGAGTTGTAAAGGTTTCTCCAAAAAGGATTTAGCTTTGTTTTTCGGGAATGATTTGGAATCTGTTTTTTTTGAACTGTTTTTCGCTGCGATTAAAAACAATGGATTACTTGTTTCTGAAAAATTTATAAACTATATTGCTACAATAAAAATTGAATATCTCTACAGGTATTATGACCTTTTCTTCATACATGACAATAGATTTAAAGCACGTGATTATCTTGATGTTGCCGCGTTGAAAAACTTCCCTGATATTGAAAACAATTTGCTTACAATTTACGAAAGAAGTAAATTGTATTCAAAAATAATCGTTCCCGTGCATGAAATGAAAGAGATCATGTCAAAAAACCTAACCAATGAAACTTATATGACATTTATAGAGCTTTTTATTGACAAATACATCTCTAATATGAAAGATTTGCAAACAATGGCATGGTATTTGTCATCTTTAAACAGTCAATGGCAAATAATATATGCTCAAAACTTGATTTCCAAGGAAATACCACTTGAATCTTTTAAAAAGATTAGCTTATTTAGTTTTCCATCAAGTTGGTCTGGAAGTGCGACTTTCATGTATGAGAAAATTGTTGAAACAATAAAAAAATTCCTAGAAGAAACGCCTACAACAATTGATAATGTTTCATACATTAATTACATTAAAGAATTACAAAGTGAACTTGTTGAGGAGAAAAAAAGGGCTCAGCTCCATGAACTATCAAATTATGATTTTTTTGCCTAACTTATTTCTTAAAGTAGAATTGGAAAATGTTTATTTGTAACCCTTTTGAAGATTTCTAAAGAGCATAATACCAAATCTATCAGGCATAAAAAATAATACGAGCCGCGGGGGATTCCCTTGGTTCGTAT
>DBVY01000014.1:0-2266 GCA_002308575.1 Christensenella sp. UBA1252 | reverse complement strand
CGAACCTCTAGCCTTCGGTTCCGTAGACCGACGCTCTATCCAGTTGGGCTAATGGCGCATACATTATTTAATTGTTTAGCATTCAGCAAGCGAAGCCGCGAGCGCGGCAAGCCAATGCCTTGGAGCTTGCAACGGTCTTTATTATACGGTCGCGCATTGCTTTTGTCAATAGAAAAGCCGCACTATTCGAAACTTTTTTCGGTCAGATATTTTCCTTCAAGGTTTCCAAAAGCTCGTAGATACGTTGGAGATCGTCCGGCGAATAATAGTTGATCACGATCTTGCCCTTTTGATCCGAACCCGACAAACGCACCTTGGTTCCGAACACGCGCTGCATATCGTTTACCATCGCTTTGAGTTCCAAAGAAACCTTATTGACCTTTTCCGCGGGCATCTTTTTCTTTTCCTGCATCGAAGCGATCTTGGCTTCGAGTTCGCGGACGGAAAGCTTTCTCTCAACGCATTCGTTTGCGAGCGCGATCTGCGCTTCGGCGGGCTTTACGCCCATCAAAACTTTCGCGTGTCCCGTGGAGAGCGCGCCATCGCGGACGAGGTTTTGGATCTCGCGCGGGAGCGTCAAAAGGCGAAGCGAATTCGCAACGGCGGGACGGCTTTTTCCGAGCGCTTTCGCAAGCTCTTCCTGCGTCAGATCGTTCTCTTTCAGGAGAATGAAAAGCGCCTCGCTTTCTTCCATCGGGTTCAAATCTTCGCGTTGGAGGTTTTCAACGAGGGCGATCTCGCGGCTCTCCTTTTCGGTCACGTCCTTGATGATGACGGGGATCTTTTCGAGCCCCGCGATCTTGGCGGCGCGGAAACGGCGTTCACCCGCAATGATCTCATAGGAGTCACCTCGTTTTGCGACGACGAGGGGTTGCAATATCCCGTGGAGCGAGATCGAGGCGGCAAGTTCTTCGAGCGCCTCTTGGTCGAAAGTTTTACGCGGCTGACCGGGGTTTGCGCGGACGGCGTCCACCGAAACTTCGGTGATGCCGGATTTCAATTCGCCCTTTTCATCATACGTTTCGATCTCGGGGCTGTCCATTTCGCGCATATCGGAGATAAGCGCCGCCAATCCTCTACCCAATCTGTTTCCTGCCATAATTATCTCCTCTTACTTTCCCTTGCTAAAAATTCTTCGGTTGCGCGCGCATAGGCGATCGCACCGGGACAACGTTTATCGTACAAAAGAATGGGTTTCCCGAAACTCGGCGCTTCCGCGAGGCGCACGTTCACGGGGATCTTTGTTTTGAGAAGCTTATTTCCGAAAAACTTTTCGACTTCTTCCGCAACCTGTTGATGGAGCTTATATCTGCCGCTGTACATCGTCAAAAGGACGTGATTGACGGCAAGTTTCGGGTTTAGAAGCTTTTTGATGATCTTGATGCTGTCCAAAAGTTGCGCCAACCCCTCCATCGCGTAAAACTCGCATTGGATCGGGATCAGGACGCCGTCCGCCGCGACCATACTGTTGATCGTGATCAAAGACATAGAAGGCGGGCAATCGAGCAAAATGAAATCGAACTTCCCTTTCAACGGCTCGATCGCCGTTTCGAGGACTTTTTCGCGGTTCGGCAGATCGTTCATCTCCATTTCGATCGCGGAAAGGTCGATCGAAGACGGGATCAAATACAGCCCGGGCATTTCGGTTTCCTTGATCAGCTCTTTGTTCAAGGCGTCCACCTTGCCGCAAAGAACGCTGTAAATATTCAAAGTCGGGCGCACGTCCTTTTTTCCGAATTCGTTCACGAATTCAACGTGCTTCGGGATGCCGAGCCCCGTCGTTGCGTTGCCCTGCGGATCCATATCGATAAGAAGGACTTTCTTGCCCGCTTTTGCGAGGCAAGCGCCCATATTGATACAGGTCGTCGTTTTTCCGACACCGCCTTTTTGATTGATGATCGCGATCGTTTTTGTTTTCATTTGCAATTTTCCGTGTCGCCGCTTTTATAAAAGCGACCGATACAAAATTATTGTAACATAACGTCGACGTTATTTACAAGGGTTATTTACCATTCTCTTCGGCAAGACGCCGAATGCGGAAAAAGTTCTCGGCGCAAATCTCGGTATCGCGGAGCGCGCGGTGGGCGCCTTCGGCGCTGATCCCGAAATAATCCGCGATCGAAACTTGTTTATGGCTCGGCAAAAAAGGCAAATAGCGACGCGCCAAACGAAGCACGTCCACAAAATCGTTTTCAAGGGATTTCCCGAGATACAAAGCGATCTCGTCGTATAAAAAATTCACGTCGAAATTGACGTTATGCCCGAC
>DBVY01000017.1:13046-13216 GCA_002308575.1 Christensenella sp. UBA1252 | reverse complement strand
GTGATCAATAAGCGCACGATCGACGAATACTTCGGCGGACTCGAAGTTATGAAACTCGTTGTTCGTCAACCGCTCGAATTGACGTCCTCTCTCGAAAAGTATGACGTCGCGGTAAACGTCCTCGGCGGCGGTCCCAGCGGTCAAGCCGGCGCAATCCGCCACGGCATCAG
>DBVY01000017.1:456-12969 GCA_002308575.1 Christensenella sp. UBA1252 | reverse complement strand
GCTCCGCAATTCAGCAAGCGTTAATCCGCTTATCGAATCGAAAATTTCCCGACGGTTTTCCGTCGGGATTTTTTTATTCCTCGTTTATTATGTTGGTGATTTTGCCGCCTTCGAACGAAAAGTCGTAGGTGACGCATGCGGTTCGGTCGGGAAGCCGCTTTTGAATGGCTACGGCGGTTTGGGAAGGAGAGAAGAGGGGCGCGCGGATTATATCGAATGAGCCGAAATAGCGCTCGATCTCTTTTTCGTCCGCGATCTCGGGGGCGAGATAGGAAAGGATATCTTCACTGTCGTCCGCGGCGACCGCTTCGAGGAGGAGTCGCCCTGCGTTCTTTTCGTTGAAAACGGGCGTTGCCCCGCGCTCGAACGTGCGCGAAGTCAGCGCAAAGGACGCGCCTTGCCAAAAATAGCGGGACGTGCGAACGCGCTTTCGTTCGTCCGATAGGGGTTCTTTGATCAAAACGTCGTTTCCGCTCGTTTCGATCTCGCCCGCGCCTTCCAAAAGGAGTTTCGCGCCTTCGCGGGGCATGGCGATCAGCGCGATATAATCGCCGCCGTTCGCTTTCGCGCGCAGGTTTAGGATGGGTGCGCTTTGCCCGCCGAGGATCTCCGCTCTTGCGTCCGCGATCTCGTGTTTCAGCCGAATGGCGAAAGAGCCTTCGATCGATACGGAACTGCCTTTTCCTTCGCGGATCAAAACTTCGACGGATTGTCCGTTCGCTGTCAACGTTTCGCGTTTTGCGGGGGTTTTGAATCGAACGGGCGGACGTATCTCGATCCCGCTTTTCCAATAGACGGCATCCGCTGCGCCTTCCTCGAAAAGGATCTCGCCGTCCTTCTCCTCGATCGGGAAGCAACCCGCGTCGTCCTTCGCAATGTAGGAGAGGAGTTTTCTTTCTCCTTGCAGTCGAAATCCGCGCCGCACGGGGAATCCGTCGATAAAAAACTGACCGTCGAAAACACGTACTTCCATAATTCGCACCTCGTTTCTTTTAATAGAATCTATTCATTTTTATTTCAAAATAGTAGCGAACGGTGTATAATACCTATATGCTATCCTTTAAGAAATTCGAAAAAGAAGATATCGAAAAGGTGCGCCCGTATATGACGGCGTCGACCCCCGTTTGCACGAAAGCGATCGGCGTCGAATATATGTGGTCGGATTATTTTCAAACCGAAGTCGCCTATTATGACGGCGGCGTGATCCTCAAAGACAGCTTTTTCGGGGAAGAACTCTTTCCCGTTCCGAGCGGTGAAACGAGGGAAGAAGGGGTTCGACGGATCGAAGAGCGCGTCCGCGAAACGGGCGGCGAGCTTTGCTTCAATTCGGTGGACGACGAGGAACTTGCCTATCTGTTTTCGCGCTATCCCGCGGTGGAGATCAAAAGTCATCGCGATTACTTCGATTATTTGTATCAAGCGTCTGATCTTGCGGAATATAAAGGCAAAAAATATCACGGGCAGAAAAACCATTATAACAAATTCGTCAAAGAGCATCCCGATTACGAGTTTACCGCGTTCGGAAAGGAAGACCTTCCGGACGTGTTTGCGTTTTTGAGAAAGCATGAAGCGCTCGCGCCGCGCTCTAAGGCGGAAACGATCGAATACCGTTGTTGCGAACGCCTGCTTTCCGCGTTTGACGAACTCGATCTTTTGACGGGAATGATCAAAGTGGGGGGCGAGATCGTTGCGATCAGCGTTGGCGAGATCCTCGGCGAAACGTTGATCATTCATATCGAAAAAGCGTTTCCTGTTTACAGCGGCGTGTATCCAACGATCTGCACGTTGTTCGCGCGCCGCTATGCGGCAAACCTCAAATACATCAACCGCGAGGACGATGCGGGCGACCTCGGGCTTCGCATGAGCAAAATGCAGTATCATCCGATCGCGCTCGTTGAAAAGCGCCGCGCCGTTTGCCGCTTTTCCCGCCCGTTTTCCCTTCCCGCGCTCTTTACCGATCGCCTCGTGATAGACACGTTTTCTTCCGCCGACATGCCGTTTTACACCGCGCTGGCAACGGACGACGAACGCAATCTTTATTGGGGCTACGACTATAAAAAGGACCTCGGCGGCGAAGAACCGACGCCCGCCTATTTCGAAAAGGTTCTCCTTTCGGACGAGGGGCGGGGCGTTTGCTATTCCTACAAGATCTCGCTCGCCTCGGGCGAACCGATCGGGGAAGCGGTCGTCTATAATTTCCGCGCGGACGGATCCGCCGAACTCGGGCTTCGGATCGACGCGGCGCACGGCGGAAAGGGCTACGGGCGCGAGGCCTATCAAGCGGTCGCTGACGAAGCCTTGCGATCTTTGCCCGCCTTGCACGCGCGTTGCTTTAAAGCGAATACGCAAAGCGAAAAGATGATCCTTGCCGCGGGATTTCGGCGCGTGCGCGAGGACGAGGAAATGTTGTATTTCATTCGAACGAAAAAGAAAGGAGTGTAAATCACACTCCTTTTTTTGATACAAAGATTTTAGCGCGTTTCCGTCAGTCGATCGTGATTCCCTTTAAGATATAGCTGAAATCGCCTTCGGTGATCTTTAAGATGACTTTTTTGACTTTCTCAACGTCGATGGTATCGTTGTGGACCGTGAGGTCGGATTTTGCGATCGACATCGAATAGCTGTCCGCATAACGGTTGCCCGTGCTGATCTTAAAGAGATAAGCGGGGATCGAGAATTCTTCGGGTTCGGTCGTAGCCGCGTCCTCGCCTGCCGCCGCCGTTTGCTCTTCTTTGGGTTCAAGCGCTTTGATCTTCTCGTTTACCGCGCCCGATCTCGCGACGGTGATCGAATCCAAGCTCGCGGTCAACGCGTTCGGGCAAGAGAAGGAGAGGGAGTAGGATGAATCGGTTACTTTCGTGGCGCGAACGATCGCATACAGCATTTCGTTATCGAAAACGGTCGTGTTTTTAATCTTTTGCGTGGAGGTCTTGTCCTCTTTTCCGTCCACGAAGAGTTTGGTGCGGGCGTACTTGGAGGAATAGGAAACCTGCATTTCTTTCGTTACGCCGCCGATCACCGACTTCTTATAGCTGTAAACGGGGGTAAACGCATTCGTGTAAAGCACTTTCGAAGTCATCGTGTCGTTCGTCTTTACGCCGTTCATTTGAAGCGTCATCGTCAGAAGCGAACCGGAAAAGGAGGTAAAGGATCTTTCGTCGCCTTCCGCCGTTTTGTCCGGAACGGAAACGTCGGCTTTCGTGAGGGGCTCGAATTTCAATGTCATTTCGCCGATTACGTCCGTTTTTTCGTAGACGTCATAGGTGAAAAGCTCATAGCCGCCCGCCTTGCAAACGTATGCGGTCGAAAGGAGCTGCGCTTGCGAAACGTTCGAACAAGCGGTCAGCGCGATCGGGGATGCCGCCACAAGCAAAATCAATACAATCAGTAACGCTTTTTTCATATAATACCTCTATTTACTCATTTTATATCCCAAATAAAGGATTGTCAAAGGTTTTCTTATGCGTTAGAATAGAGCTATGCTCACACTCTACAAAGCGCATTCGGTAAGGGAGGGAACGGACGCCGTTCTGTCCACTCTCAAAGAAGGGAACGGACGCAATATCATCATCGTTCCCGATGCTTTTACGCTTGCTTTCGAGGCAGGTGCGCTTTCTCGGCTCGGGAAAGAAGGCAGTTTTGATCTCGAAGTTATGAGTTTCGCGCGCCTCGCCGGCGTCGTTCTCGGCAATAAGCTCAAAAAATGCCTTTCGCCCGCGGGTTCGGTTATGCTTCTCGAACGGGTCATTCGCAAAAACGAAAAGAACCTTCGCGCTTACGGTCGCGCGGCGCGCAAAGCGGGGTTTGCGGAAGAAATGTACGCGGCGCTGACCGCGATCCGAAACAGCGGCGTTACGGCGGAGAGGCTCGAACGCGCGGCGGAGAGCCTGCAAGGCTACGTGCGCGATAAGACCTTGGATATCGTTACGCTTTATAAAGCCTATCTCGAAGAACTCAATCTTTGCTATTCGGATAGCACGACCCGCCTTGAAGCGTTGATCGCCGAGATCGAAAAAGAGGGGTTGTTCGGAAACGAGAATTTTTACGTGCTCGATCATACCGATTTCAACGCGAAACAGCTCGGCGTTCTTCGTGCTTTGATGAAAAACGCCCGCTCTTTGACCGTTTCCGTTTCCGATCCGATGGGCGGCGAAAACAAAAGAATCTATCCTTCCGTTTGCCACAAATTGCGCCGCATTGCCGAAGAGGAAAGCGTGCGGGTCGAGGAAGTAAACGTGCCTTGCCGCTTGCCTGCCGATCGGCTTCTTCTCGCGGAGAAATTGTTTGCGTACGGTTCGGACGAAGGTTTCTCGGACGCCTTTTCGCTCGTCGAAGCGAAGGACGAAGAGGAAGAAGTCGTCTATCTCGCGACGGAGATTACGCGCCTCGTTCGAACGGGCGAGATCCGTTATCGGGACGTTGCTTTGATCGCTCCGTCTTTCGAAGAGTACCGTCCGCACGTCGAACGGATCTTTTCAGAGTACGGGATCCCCGTCTTTACGGACGAAAGATATCCGCTCGACGGATCCGATCTTTTCCGTCATTGGATCGCAGCATGGGAAGTATGCGCCAAAAATGCTGATCGCAATACGGCGTTTCGCTATGTTTTTCACGAATTGTTTTCGGGTGCTTCGAACGAGGAAAAAACGGCGTTTTACGATTACGCTTTAAAATACGGAGCGATCTCTTTCCGTTCCCCGTTCACGATTGCGGAAGACGATCCTTTGTTTCCTACGGCGGAAAAGGTTCGCCGTCTTCTTTTGAAAGAAACGGAAGCGCTTTTTTCCGTTCCCGCAAAAGCGCCCGTCGCGCGATATGCCGAGGCGTTTGAAACCTATTTGAAACAAAACGAATTCGACGAAAGGATCTTGCGTTACGCAGAGCGCGTTTACGAAGCGGGCTTCAAGAAAGAAAGCGAGATCTTGCGCCAAACGCCCAAGAAGACGATCGAACTGTTGGAATCGCTTCGCGAGATCCGCGGCGAAGACGAACTCTCGCTCGAAGATTTTATTCTCGCGTTCCGGTCGGGTGCGTCGCAGGTTAAGATCGCGGCGCTTCCGCTCTCGTTGGATTGCGTGTATTTCGCGTCGCCGGAGCAGGTCATGTTCGAGCCGATCAAGCGAGTCTTTATCGTCGGCGCGGAAGACGGGGTTTTACCCATCGAAAAGACCAAGGAAGGCGTCCTCGGCGAAAGGGAGTACACGGCTTGGCGCAACCAAGATATCGTGATCGAAAACGTCGGCGCGGAAGAACTCGGGCAGAGCAGGTTCAATGCGTTGCAACTCTTGCTTCGCGGCGAAAAAACCTGCCTTTCGCATCTTGCTTCGAGTAAACCTTCCTCGTGTTCGAGGTTTCTTGCGAGAACGTTTTCTCTGACCCCGTTGAACGCGGAACAAGCGATCCGTTCGTTTGAGCCGAAATATCGAATTCCGACGCGTGCCGTCGCGCAAAAATTTCTCGTCGAATGTTCACGGAAGTATTTGGAAAACACCTTGCTCGAAGAGGATGAAACGCTCGCGTTTTCGTTGGCGAAAAAAATGAAGACGCCGTTTCCCGTTCCCGCGTTCGAAGCCGAACAAAAAACGCTCGCGAAAGGAAAGAAGATCGATTCGATCAGCGTTTCCGAACTCGAAACCTATTTCTCTTGCCCGTATCTGCATTTCGTCAAATACGCCCTCAACGCGAAAGAAAAGGACGTTGCGAAATCGGATAAACGCATTCTCGGCGACGTTTTGCATCGGGTCGCCGACGAGTTTATGTTTGATTTGATGCGCGCAGAGAATCGAAAAGAAAAAGCGGGCGAAGAGATCGTATTTCCGTCCGACGCCGAAGCGAAGGAGAAAGGCGAGAACCTCGCGCGAAAGATCCTTTCCGAGCCGAAATACCTCGCGATCGCAAAAACGGAAGGGGAGCGCTTCCTCGAAAGGACGGTGCGTTCCGCCGGAGAGATCGCGGTCACTTTAAAAAATCAACGAGCGGATTCGGAATTCAAACCCACCTATTTCGAGATCGTTTTCGACGAAAAAGGGGTGATTCCGCCTTTGCCGCTCGGCGCGGCGAAACTCAAAGGAAAGATCGACAGGATCGATCTTTTGGGCAGAAACGCCGTTGCGATCGACTATAAAACGGGAACGTCGGATTACCGTCTCAAAGACGTCTATTTCGGAAAAAAGATCCAACTGCAAATGTATCTCGCCGTGCTTGAAAACGCAGGATATTCTCCGACGGCGGCGCTCTATGCCGACATACGGACGGGCTTTAAAAGCGAGAACGCCCGTTTTCTCAGAGGTCAGTTTTTAAACGAAGACTGGGTGGCGCTCTCGATCGATCAAAAGATCGCTACGGGCGAAGGAACTTGGACGGGGCTTTCGATCGGAGAAGAGGACCTTCTTTGCAAAGCGGAAGACGGAACGCTTCTTTCGAGAGAACAAATGGAAAACGTTTTGAAGTACGTTAAAACGTTGTCCGAAAACGCGATCGACGAGATGGAAAAAGGGTTTATCGCGCCGTATCCTCTCGCAGGAGGCGATCACGTCCTCTGCGGGAATTGCACGGCGAAAAACGTTTGCCTCAGCGCGTTTCGACATAAGCGCGCGATGATCGGTGACGTTCGCGTCAACACGTTCGACGCGATCTGCGAGGAGGAAGTATGAGCGACGAAAGAAAAAACAAACTGACGACCGACCAAGCAAAGGCGGCCGAAAGCGAAAAAAAGTTCGTCGTGGTTTCCGCTTCCGCAGGTAGCGGCAAGACTAAGACGATGGTCGAGCGCGTGGTCAAATTGATCAAAGAAAAAGGGGTCCATTCGCGCGAGATCGCGATGATGACCTTTACCGAAGCGTCCGCGCGCGAAATGCTCGTTCGACTCTGCGATCGCCTGATCGAAGAGATCAAAGAAACCAAAGGGAAAGAACGCGAAGCACTCGTTTGCGCGCTTGACGATCTGCCGTTTCTCTCTTGCGGAACGATCCACTCCTTTTGTTTGCGGCTGATCAAGTCGCATTTCGAGATCGCAGGAGTTCCGCCCGCGGTTTCGGTTACGGACGAAGAAGCCGAAGCCTATATAAAAAAACAAGCGTTCAAAAACCTTTTGAAAAAGAGTTACGAAAAGGATAAAAACGCGTTTCTTTCCTTTACCCGCAGGTTTGAGGAAAACAAGGACGAAGACCTGCAGGCGTTGGTTTTCGATCTTTACGATATGATGACGACGTCCGACGTGCGCGAAGGGTATTTCGACTATGCGAAAGCGATCGCTTCCGCACCGATCGAAGAAACGAAGTACGCGTCGTTCTATTTGGCGTATTTTTTGCGTCGAAGCCTTTCGATTTCAAGGGAGTTGGAAAGTTTTTTGCGAGAGACGCCGACGCAAGCGAGATCTTACGTCGACAAAACGAGCAAGCAGATCGAATTCATAAAAAGCGAATGCCTTTCCTGCAAATCGCTCCACGATATTTTCCGAGTTGCGGAAAGAATTCCGCTTATGGGAAGGGTTTCCCTTTCGGACAACAAAAATTTTCCCGTTTTGAAAGAGCGCGGCGACGCCGTTTACGAGAATTCCAAAGCATTTTTCAACGAATGGAAAAATCTTTTAAAGGGGTTCGGACCGTTTGACCGTTTGCAAAAGGACTATGCGGATTCGGCGCAAACGATCACGGAATTCATCGACTTTACGCAATCCTTCGCCGAAGAGTACGAGGCGATCAAGGAAAAGGAAAAGGTGCTCGATTACGCGGATCTCGAAAAGTACGCGTTGCAGCTTCTCGAAAAGGAAGAAATACGGAAAGAGCTTGGGTTCCGTTACGTGCTCGTGGACGAATGTCAGGACGTCAACCCCGTGCAGGACAAGATCATTCGCCTGATTTCCGAGAGCGGCGATCTCTTTACGGTCGGCGACGTCAAACAGAGCATATACAGGTTCCGTCTTGCCGATCCCGAATTGTTCAACGAGCGCATGAAAAGGGCGGTTGAGGATCCCGACCATTCGGATCCCATTCATTTCGATCAAAATTTCCGTTCTTCGCCCGCGGTCATCGATTTCGTGAATACCGTCTTTTTGAAGATCATGACGGGATCTTTCGGCGGCGTGGATTACGGAGCGCATCAGCTCGTGGGAAGAGGCCCCGCGCCGTCGGATAAAAAGGAAGGCGAGGTGGGCGTTTTCTTCGCGCCGGATCGGGAAACGGAAACGCACCCTCTCGAGGAAACGTACAGCGTAAAGAAGGCGGTCGAAGAGGAAACGGACGAAGAAGAGTACTGCCCCGAAGGGCGTTGGATCTATAAGAAACTGCAATCGATCATCGGCACGAAGCTGTTCGACGCGGGCAAAAAAGAGGATTTTGCCCTTGGGTATCGACACGTTGCGATCCTCGCGGCGAAAAGAAACGGCGTTTCGCTGAAGATCATTCGTTATTTGCAGAAAAAAGGAATTCCTTTGAATCTCGGCGATTTTTTGAAAACGGAGACGAGTTTGGAGCAGGATCAACTCGTCGATCTGTTCCGCTTGCTTTTGAGTCCCGCGGACGACTTCGCGCTCTTGTCCGTTTTGCGCTCGCCGATCTTCGGATTTACGAGCGAAGAGCTTGCGGAGATCGGGCGGAAAGAAGGAAAAGGCTTTTATGAAAAAGCGCGCGCTTTCGCCGCCGAACCGCAAGGCGAAAAGGTAAAAGAAGCGTTTGCGCTTATTGAAAAGACCCGCTTCGAAAGCTCGATCTTATCGACGGACGAGCTGGCGCTTAAAATCGTGCGCGAGCGGTTCGCGCTTCCGCTTTTAAAAGAACCGGACGGCAGAGTCCGTCTCGGAAAACTGCTGTCGTTCGCGCGTTCTTTAAAAGGTCGAAAAGAAGCCGCGGGACTTGCCGAGTTTATTACCTATTACGACGAAAACGAGGGTATCACGTTCAGCGGCGAAGTGCAAGAGGATAACGCGATCTCGGTGATGACCGTGCACGGCAGTAAAGGATTGGAATTCCCCGTCGTGTTCCTGATCGGAACGGGTTCGAGCCTTTCTTCAAACAGCGATTCGGCGACCTTGCTCGTGGACCGCGATCTCGGCGTTGCGAAGAACATAACGGACGAGAAGACGTTTGAAAAAAAGAAATCTTTCGCGCTCGAATGTATCAAAAAGAAAAAGAGAGAGGAGAAACGCGAAGATTCTCTTCGTTTGCTGTACGTCGCTTTGACGCGCGCCAGAAACTCTTTGTACGTTACGGGTTCGATCGGGAATAAGCGATTCAACGCGAGGCAAAGCACGGACTTTTGTTCGTCGGCGGCGGAGTGGATCGCCTATGCCGTTAAAGATTGCGAACGGTATCCGATCGACCGCGTCGTTCCGGAAGAGTTTGACTCGGGGGCGGAAGTCGCGGCGCACGCGATCCCCGAAGAAACGGACGTATCGGAGATCCTTGCGGGATTCGATTACGCCTATCCCCATCAAAAATCGACCGTTACGGGTATAAAATACACCGTTACGGGAATAAACAGTACGGACGAAGAAGGGTTCTATCCGCCCACGCCTCTTTTCGGCGAAGACAAGACGCAGGAAGGCGTTGCGTTCCACGCCGTTATGGAGAATATTCCGCTCGGTGTGGAAACGAAGGAAGACGTCCTCGTCGCGCTTGACGAACTCGTCGAACAGGGCGTTTTGACCGAGGAAGAAAGAAAGGAAATTTCGCCTGCTCTCGTTTTGGACGCCGCGAAGCGGATTTCCGCGCTGACGGAAGGAATGAAGATCGGGCGCGAAAAGAGCTTTATGATGCTATTGCCGGCGGAGAGCGTTTCGTCGCTTTCGTTCAAAATGGAGAGCGACGCCGCTTCGAATTCGGACGAGGTTTCCGTGCAGGGTAAAATCGACCTTCTTGCAATGCAAGAGGGAAGAGCGATCGTCGTCGATTACAAACTGTCTTCCGCACCCGCTTCCGTTTTAAAAGAAAGATATCGCGCGCAACTCGATCTTTACGAACTTGCCGTTCGAAAGGCGTACGGCGCGATCTCCGTCAAAAAATACATATTCGTCCTCGGGAGAAACGAACTGATCGAACTTTGATTTCCTCGGGGCAAAGGCGGTGCCCCTTGGAAGGCTTTTTCAGCGGACTTGTCATCTTGATTTATATGGTGTCCCATTACGCGGCGGAATCGATTTTCGTCTTCGCCTGTCTTTTCCCGATCGGCTTTCTGCTTTCCGTTGCGATTCTTTTGCATTTCGGCGCGCAAGGGCGGTTGATCGCCTCGTATCGAAAAGCGAAAAAGACCCTTCGAAACGGCGTGGTCGCGGGCGCGGACAGAGCGGTCTTTCGCGACGTTTGTTTGAAGGGCGCGCCCACATCCGTCCGACTTGCCTACTCGGCGTTTGCGGAAGGCGAGATTTCTCGTTTTGATTTCGCCGAAAAAGCGAAAGCGCCTATCAAAGATCGCCGTGTGTTCTGCTTCGGCGTCTATTACGGACTTTCGGTTGCGTCTTCGGTCCTCGTCTTTCTTTCCTTTTATTTTATTTCGCCGCTCGGCGAAGCGTTTTTACGGTTTGCGATCGTGATCTTCTTTCTTTCGATCAACGGCGCGATCTTGTTTTTCGTGACGTTCGGCTACGCGGGTTCGTCCGAACGCGCCGCGGTTAAACTCGCCGAACTTTTAGACGGTAAGATCCTCCGAAAACGACCCGATGCGGACGAATATCCGCCCTTGCGTTATACGGGTGGAGCGAGCGTTGAAGAAGATATGATCGACGAACGCTTTGAAGGAGAAAGCGCGGAAAAGGGAGTCGAAAGGTTGCGCCGGCTATTACGGGAGATCGACGTTCCAAACGTTTGAAAGCCGCTTGTTTTCCGTGTGTGACAAAAACAATTTTTTTTGGAAATATGCTTGCGGTCGGCGCGAAATAATGATAAACTTCATTTATGAAGAAGGAGGAGGAGATATGGATCCAGACGAAGATAATACTATGAAGTCCGTATCCGTCCGCTCCGGGGTTTGAGTTTTTTCGCCCTCTTGCGGATAGTCCGAAGGAGGTGCGTATGATCGATATCCTTTACAACGATTCCAATAAAAATCTCTGCACGTATCCCGAAGGTACTGAATTTACCTCCGAATTTTTAGTCAATAAATGGGTCAATTTGATCAATCCGGACGATCGCGAGATCGAAAAGATCGCGGGGCTGACGGGGATCGGCGAAGACAATATCAAAGCCGCCCTCGATGAAGAAGAGCGCGCCCGTATCGATAAGGAAGACGATTGCGTGATGATCCTCTTGGACGTTCCTATCATCGAGGAAGATCCCGAAAACGATTATTACACCTACGGCACGATCCCTATGAGCATCATACATAAAGACAATTATCTCGTGACCGTTTGTTTGAAAGAAAACTCCGTGATCAACGACTTTAAGTACGGCAGGGTGAAGAACGTGGAAACGCAAAAATCAACGCGTTTGACTTTTCAGCTTTTGTACGCGATCTCAACGAAGTATCTTTCCTATCTCCGCTTGATTAACAAAGCGAGCCAGCGCGTGCAAGCCACGCTCGAAAAGAAGATGAACAACGAGGCGGTTCTCGAAATGCTCGATCTGCAAAAGTCGCTCGTCTATTTCAGCACGTCCATTTCCGCCAACGACGCGGTCATCGAAAAACTGAACAAACAGAATTACCTCAAAAAGTACGAGGAAGATCAAGACGTGATCGACGACGCGAACATCGAGAATAAACAGGCAGCCGAAATGTGTTCGATCTATCGAGAAATTATGAACGGCACGATGGAAGCGTACGGAACGGTCGTCTCCAACAACTTGAACGAGATCATGAAATTCCTCGCCGCCTTGACTTTGGTCTTGTCCGTTCCGACCTTGATCGCGAGCCTTTTCGGTATGAACCTCGGAGGAATTCCGGGCGAACACAGCGTTTGGGGATTCGGCGTCGTTTGCCTGATTTCCTTTATTCTCGCCGTGATTTCGGGCATTCTTCTTTATAAGAAGAAGATGTTCTGATTTCGCCGTTTCGGAGCATTTTGGAAACTTCGAAATTTTTTTGAAAATCGCTAAAAAATTTCAAAAAAAACATTGACAAATATTTTTGTAAATGATACCATTATAAAGCTGTCTTTCGAAGAAGTTAGCTTACAACGGGGGTGTAGCTCAGTTGGTAGAGCGCCTGCCTTGCAAGCAGGAGGTCACCGGTTCGAACCCGATCATCTCCACCATGATATGGACTAATAGCTCAGTCGGTTAGAGCACACGCCTGATAAGCGTGAGGTCGGTAGTTCGAGTCTACTTTAGTCCACCAATAGCGAGAGATCGCGAAACGCAACTGTCGTTGCGGAAAGCACATTGACAACTGCATAGGAAGTTTTATGTCACGACACTCAGGAGTGGCATGAAGCTTCGTCAATTAGAAAAAAATATCTTAATTATGAAGAGTAAAGAGTAATACGAATCAAATTCACTATATAGATATTTTGCTGAGGATACATTAAAACTAACGAGAAGTTAAAAAAGACTTTAAGAGATTAAGCTACGAAGAGCGTAGGGT
>DBVY01000017.1:0-415 GCA_002308575.1 Christensenella sp. UBA1252 | reverse complement strand
ACGTGACTAACTGCGAAAAGCTGCGGGGAGCTGTAAATGAGCATTGATCCGCAGATATCCGAATGAGGAAACTCACCAAGACAATATCTTGGTATTCGTACGTAAATCCATAGCGTACGGAGGGGCACCCGGGGAACTGAAACATCTCATTACCCGGAGGAAAAGAAAGAAAACGATCGATTCCCTTAGTAGTGGCGAGCGAACGGGGAAGAGCCCAAACCTACGTATAGCGATATACGGAGGGGTGAAGGGCTCGCATAATCACGAAGGCCGCAAAGCAGAAGGATCTGGAAAGGTTTGCCAAAGAGGGTGACAGCCCCGTAGGCGGACGCGACCGAGTGAGGCGAGTTCCGGAGTACCACAGGACACGAGGAATCCGGTGGGAATACAGGAGGACCATCTCCTAAGGCTAAAT
>DBVY01000040.1:24041-30991 GCA_002308575.1 Christensenella sp. UBA1252 | reverse complement strand
AACGATCACAACATCACGCATCACGAAGGGCAAGCCGCAACGTGTACGGAAGCGGGCTATAAGGCGTACGACACCTGTTCGCGTTGCGACTATACGACCTACGAAGCAATTGCGGCGACGGGTCACTCTTTGACTCATTATAACGCAGTCGCGGCGACGTGTACCGAAGCGGGCTATAAGGCGTACGACGTTTGCTCGAAATGCGATTACACGACCTACGAAGAAACTCCCGCGCTCGGTCACGACGAGGTGCAACACAGCGCGCTTGTTCCGACCTGTACCGAGAGCGGTCATTATGCGTACGTAACGTGCGCGCGTTGCGACTATACGACCTATCAGGAAGTCGCTGCGCTCGGGCATTCGATCCATTCCTATCCGAAAAAGAACCCGACTTGCGTTGAAAGCGGGCATCAAGCGTACGAAGCGTGCGCTCGCTGTGGTTACACGACTCGCGAAGAGATCCCCGCGCTCGGTCACTTGCAAGGGATCAACCTCTATTCGAACGAGGGAGGTCACTACTATACTTGCCTTCGTTGCTCGACGGAAATGTCCTATACCGCGCATACGGCGGTCGCGGATGCGGCGGTCGCGGCAAATTGCTCGCAAACGGGCTTGACCGCGGGCTCCCATTGCTCGGTTTGCGCGTACGTGATCGTCGCGCAATCGGTCGTTCCGACCAATAACGATCACAACATCACGCATCACGAGGGGCAAGCCGCCACGTGTACGCAAGCGGGCTACGAGGCATACGACACCTGTTCGCGTTGCTCCTACACGACCTATCAGGCGATTGGTGCCCTCGGGCATAACCTGACCCACCACGACGCGGTCGCGGCGACTTGCACTACGGCGGGTCATACGGCCTACGACACTTGTTCTCGTTGCGATTATACGACCTATCAAACGATTGCGGCGCTCGGACACCAAAGAGGATCGATCCATTCGAACGCGGATCAACACTATTACGATTGCGCCCGTTGCTCGGTGAATTTCGATTACGCGAACCATACGCCCGTTACGGACGCGGCGGTCGCGGCAACTTGCACCGAACCCGGCTTGACCGCGGGCTCGCATTGCTCGGTTTGCGCCTACGTGATTGTAGCGCAATCCGTAATCCCGACCAACGGAAGTCACGATCTGATTCAGCACGCGGCGCAGGCGGCAACCTGTACCGAGGCAGGTTGGTCGGCGTATCAAACCTGTTCTCGTTGCGATTATACGACCTATCAGGAGATCGCCGCGCTCGGACACGATTATTCGGTAACCTCGACCACGCCCGCGACCTGTATCGCGTATGCGGTCACCCATTACGCGTGCAGTCGTTGCGACGCAACGTATTCCGAAACGACGGGATCTTCTTACGCGCCGCACGAGTACGAGGCTTACACCTGCAAGGTCTGCCAGCGCGAAGAAATGCAGGATTATCTGACGAAATACAACTCGGGCGGAAGCGACATAGATCATTTGATCGCGATCGGCTCTTTGCGGGAATTGGCTCTGTTTTACGACTATTTGAACTTCTATATGATAACGACGCCGAAGTATTTCTCCTATCCGAATATGACGACGGAGAATATGAGCGGAATTTTGGCTGCGGCGAGCGAGATGGTCACTTCGCAGAACTGGACGAGAGACGTCTTTTATGGGAGTAAAGGAAACAACGTTACGTATTTATATGCGTCCTATACGGATTCCGGAGATTTCCAAATCGCAAACGTTTGCACCGTTACGCCGGAAAGCGGGGATTACGCGCGGGACGAGTATACGCAACAAGATTTCGTCCTCATTGATAAAGTCGGAACGAATCGCGCGAACAATTTCGACGATTTCCCGTATAAGAGCAGGCTTTACAGCGTTTCTGTCACGACGTCCGATCAATTGTTCTATGCGTTCTCGCACGGCTATAAACCGCTTCCGACGGCGGGATCCGTCGCGGAATCGATTTTGAACGCGGCGAAAGAAATCAATCGCGAGATCATAACGGACGATATGACCGATCTGCAAAAAGCCTATGCGATTACGCAATGGATCGTTGCGAACGTCGAGTACGATTACGGCGCGATCGACGCCTCTGCGAATGGTACGATCAATTGGTCGACTTGTACGGCTTGGTATGCGGAAGGCGTCTTCGATTATCACGTCGCCGTTTGCGACGGCATCTCGAAAGCCGTTTGTATCCTCGCGGGTATCGAGGATATGAAATGCGTGCGCGTGACCAACGAAACCCACGCGTGGAATAAGTTTTGGATCGATATCGGAACGGGCGAAAAGCAATGGTACGTGCTCGACGCGACGCACGCCAATCTCGGAACGCAAAGCAAGCAAGAGCTTTTCTCTTTCGAGAACTTCCTGATCAGCGATTTGCAAAAATTCGATCTCGGGTATTATTCCCTGAATTACGACGAAGCAAGTTGCAGCGCGCTTGACGACACGAATCCGTACGCTTTAATCCATTTCGGAACGGGTGCCCCGTCCGAGGCGAACGATATGGTTATAACGAGTCAAAGCGAGCTCAATCAATTGATCGCCCTTGCACTTGCGCAAAAACAAAATTCGACCACCTCGTATCTGACGCTCGATATTTTCTTCGATAAAACGTATTTCGCGACGAAGACAAATTGCACGGATGCGATTTGGTGGGCGATCGATGATAATACATATGAATGGTATTTAATCGGCGGAAGTGAAGTGGTAACGTACGAATCGACGTCGGGCTACGAGCTTTTGATCATGCTGTGAGACGCATAAAATGAAAGTCGCCCTTATCGTCGTCCTTGCGCTGTTGCTCGCCGTGAGTGGGGGACTCCTCGCTTACGGCGCTTCTCTCGGGACGTCGAAGACATACGTTCCCGAAAAAGAAGGGCTTCTGCTTGCGCCGCCCGACGACATATTCAGAGAAAGCGAAACGCCGATCGACGTTTCTTCGCTTCTGGCGGTGTCCCTGACGACCGAGCAGGCGGCGGATGCGTTGTTAGCCGTCACCTATGATTCTTTGATGACGAAGCAGTACTATTTTTCCTGTCACGTGGACGCCTTGTCCGGGAATAAGTATTCCTGCTCGGATTATTTCAGGATCGTGCGAGACGGGCGAGATTTTTTCTATCAAGCGTTGACGTACGGCGGCGGATTCAACGTCGGCGTTCGACACATTTCCGTCGGAACAACGCGCCTCGACGCAACCACGCTCAACGTTTCTTACGACCGATCGACCAAAGTGTTCGAAGCGGCGTTCGGAGAGCCGGAAGTTTCTTCGACTTCGGGCGCGCCGTTTAAGCAAAATCCGTATCGCCTGTTCGGATTGTTCGGGTTACCGTTGAACCTGAGCGGAGAGAAGGGAACGGTCGATTATTCGGTGACGACGGGAGCGATCGTTTCCCTCGTAGCGCCGACGGTAAGCGAGCCGTTTTACACGCTTTCTTTGTCGCTTGACGCGTCCTCCGTGAACGCTTCTGCGGAAACAATTCGTCGGTTAAACGACGGGGCAGGCGGCAAGATGAAGAATATAAACGTCCACGCGCTCGATTTTGTTTTCGAGATATGGGAATGCGGATTGTTTCGCTCGATCGAGGTGACGTCCGAGTTTACGGCGACCCTCGGCAGAAAGTCGGGGCAAGGGAAGATAAACAGATCGTATGCGTTTAGTTACGATAAAAACGCAGGGAACATTCTCGCCCGTCTTCAAGACGCGAATTGGGAAAAGTACGTTAAAGAAAAAGACTCGGAAGCGTCGCCGACTTGAAAAAAAAGCTTTGCCGATGCCGAAAGGAGGAATTATGAAGAAATTTTTTGTGATTTTGCTTGCCGCTATGGTCGCCGCAACGGGCGGACTTTTGGTGTACGGCGCGATCCTCGGTCCGGCGGAAACCTACGTGCCGATGAAAGACGGCTTGCTCGAAGCGCCGCCCGCAGATATTTACAGAGCCGGAAAAACGCCCTACGAAGTTTCATCGCTGCTCGTCAATAACGCGACCCCTAACCAAATCGCCGACGCGATCATCAACGTCGGCTATAACGCGCTTCAGGTCAAACGCTATTATTTCATTTGCCGCGTGGATTCTCTTGCGGGCAACAAGTATTTTTGTTCCGATTATTACAGAATGCTTCAAGAAGGGCAGGACTTCTTCTATCAAGCGCTTGCGTACGCCGCCGGTTTCAATTCGGGCAATCGTCGCGCTTGCATCGGATCCGATCGATTGGACGTAACGACGACCAGCGTTTCTTACGATCGGGCGACGAAAACGTTCGACGCCGTGTTCGGCGAGCCGGATAAGAGAGAGGGAGAGGGAAAACCCTATAACTATTATCCGGACAGAGCCGAAGTTCTCTTTAATTTGCCGATCGCCGTTTCGGATGCGTCGGGGCAAGTCGTCGATTATTCCGTGATGGAGAATTGCGCGTTTACGGTCACGGCGCCGAATAATTCCACGGCTCCTTATTATACGTTGGAGCTCAACCTGAACGCCGATTCCGTCAACGCGAATTCCGAAACCCTTCGCGTACTCAGCGAAACCACTTCGGATGGAAAGATGAAAAACATTCGCGTTTCCGAGCTGAAATTCGTCTTTACGATTTGGCCCTGCGGCGTTTTCCGCAGCATCGACGTTACGTCGGCGTTTTCCACAACGATCAGCGGAAAATCCGCAAACGCAACGCTGACGCGCGCCTATCAATTCAGCTATACGCCGAGCGCGTGCAGTATCATCAATCAGATCCAAAACGTCGGATGGGAAAAGTATTGCAATCAATCGTTTCTGAACGCGATCGCCGAGCGTGAAGCGTCCTGGACTGCCGCGAAATAGAAAAGAATTACGCAAAAATGGAAAAGTCGATTTGGCAAAGAATAGGGAAAATTGTCTCTTCCACGGTCGCGCTCGCGGTCTTTACCCTCGTGTCGTACGCGGAGGTCTACGTCTTCGTTTCGGGGTCGCTGTTTGAAGCGAGCCGCCTTTTGTATGGCGCTTGCTTTTTGTACCTGACCCTTTTCGCGCTCCTGATCGTTTTAACCGTCTGTTTTGGGATCGGTTTGTTTTTATCCGTCTATCATCCTTCGATCGAAAGAAACGGTTTGCTTTGTTTGTGCGCAGAGCTTTTGACCGTTTTGATCGGCGCCGCGCTTCCGATTTTGATGTATTACGGAAGAATGACCGAAAGCGTAACTTTCCTCAAAACGCTTCCGTATTTTCTTGCGGGACTTGCGGCGATCGTCGTTGCGTTTTTGATCCCGCTTGCAAAGAAGAAATCGATCTTTGCCGCGATTGCCGTTTGCGTGCTCGTCGGAAGCGGGGCGGGTTTTGCCGCCGTTTCCGCGCGCGGGGAAACCGTCCGTTTCGAGGCGGATCCCGTCGTGTTTGATACGGGGAAGGATTTTTCGGTCGTTTGGTGCACGGACGAAGTTTCGGTCGGATATTTGGAATATGAATTCGGAGGCAAAACGTACGTCGTGCACGACGCGGAGGACGGGAAATACCGCGCCGATCAAAGGGTGCATACCGTACGCGTGCCGTACGAGCACCTGTTTGGAAACACTTACACCGTCCATTCGGCGAAGGTTTTGAAGAACGCCGCGAAAAATTCCAAGCTCGGAAAATTCGTTTCGTCGAAAGCGTATTCGTTTGCGCAAAAGATCGAGGGCGACAGCGTGAAAATGCTTTCTTTGACCGATTGGCACGAGGACGTCGAATCTTTATATCAAACGAACGCGTCCTGCGGGGCATACGACGTGCTTCTGATGATGGGTGACGCGATCAATTACGTAAACGAATTCGAGGACATTTTGGATAACGTCGTAATCCCCGGCGGGAAACTTACGGGCGGTGTAAAGCCGGTTTTGTTCGTCCGCGGCAATCATGAACCGCGCGGCAAGTACGCGTCCGAGCTCAAAGGCGTCCTCGGCTACGACGATTATTATTTCGCGACGCGCTACGGTTCTTTGAATCTGCTCGTTTTGGACGGGGCGGAGGATAAGCCCGACGCCAACGAAAAGTACGGCGGCTTGATCGTTTCCGAAGCCTATCGGGACGAGGAATTGTCCGTAATCGAGTCGTGGGATCCGCCCGCGGGCGACGTGATCTGTTTGTGTCATATCCCGATCTTTACGACGAGCGAGGATAACGAGCAATTTGCTCGCTTCGAAGCGCTTTTGGAAAAGTGGGACGTTAAGCTCGAAATCTCGGGTCACGAGCATTATTTGGATTACGTCCAAAGGGCTTCTTGCGGCGTTTTGATCGCGGGCGGACCGACGGATGATAACGGCTTCGTTTCCTGCGTGATCTCCGTGGAAGGCGGCGCCGCTTCGATCAAAGCGATCAACGTAAAAGGGGAAACCGTCAAAACGTACGGCCCCGTTGCGCTGCATGAAAAGGATTAGAGTATGACGAAGAGAAAAACGCCGATCATGGGTTGGGCGTCTTGGAATTGTTTTCGAACGAACATTTCGGAGAATAAACTCAAAGAACAGTTTAACGCGCTCGTGGAAACGGGGCTTGCGGAAAAAGGGTACGTTTTTGCGAATACGGACGACGGGTTTTTCGGCGGTCGCGATCCGAGCGGACGCCTTCTTTTCCACAAGGAGCGTTTTCCGAACGGGATCAAAGTGCTTGCCGATTACGCGCACAGCCTCGGGCTTAAAGCCGGCATTTATTCGGAAGCCGGCAGAACGTCCTGCGGGTATTATTATGACGGCGAAGGAGAAAACGGAACGGACGTCGGTCTGTTCGGGCACGAAAGAGAGGATCTCGAACGGTTTCTCGTCGAGTATGGTTTCGATTTTATCAAAGTGGATTGGTGCGGCGCGCTTCGCGAAGACGTTGACGAGAGGGAAGAATACGAAACGATCGGAAAGATCGTGGAAGAGATCCGTCTTCGGACGGGGAAACCGATCGTCTATAATATTTGCCGTAAATTTTTCCCCGGCGAATGGGCGGTCACGATCGCCGATTCGTGGCGGACGG
>DBVY01000040.1:0-23959 GCA_002308575.1 Christensenella sp. UBA1252 | reverse complement strand
AACGATCTCGATATGATGCAGATCGGGAACGGCTTGTCGCAGGAAGAGGAAAAATCGCATTTTGCGATGTGGTGCATGATGTCCACGCCCCTTATGATCGGTTGTGATTTGACAAAGATTCCTTTATCTACGCTCGAAATCCTGAAAAACGAAGAACTGATCGCTCTCGATCAAGACGAAGCTTGCTTGCAGGCGTACGTCGTGGAAGCCTATCGGGGAGAGGACGGGAGCTTGCTCGGCGAAGCGTGGGTCAAGGATCTCGGGAGAGAAAACTCGAACGAAAAAGCGATCGCTTTCCTAAATCGAAGCGACGCCCCTCTTACGATGACGCTCGATCCGAAAGAAGCGGGTCTGTGCGGAAATCTCTTTTCCGTGCGCGATCTGTGGGCGCGAAAGGATTTGCCGATCTCGGATGGCTTTTGTTTTTGCGTTCCGCCGCACGAAACGATCGTGCTTCGCGTAAAGAGCGAGAAAGCGGGGGAGACAAAGGACGTCAACGCCGCTCTCCGCTACGTAGAGCCCGCGCGGATTCGTACGATTTCTCGGGAAAAGGCGCGCGAACTCCTTCGAAAAGGCGCGCTGCTGTTGGACGCGCGAACGAAAGAAGAGTATGAAAGCGGGCATTTGGAAGGCGCGCGCAGCACGCCGTTTACCGAAATCTATTCGCATATCGCGGAAACCGTTCCCGCGAAGGACACGCCTTGCGTCGTCTATTGCTCGAAAGGCGTTCGGAGCAGGCAGGTTAAATACACGATGGATCATATGGGCTACACGGCGGTCTATCTGCTCGGAGCCGTCGATGCTTCCGAGCCTTTATAAGGCGTTTTTCATGGTACGATCAAGAGTAACGGCTGTTGCCGAACAAGGAGGAAAAAATGAAAAAGTATGCGTTTTACGGTTGGGATACGCCGTCCGTTTTCCCGATCTCGAAAGAATTTGCGGGCGTAAAGGATCAGCGTGACCTTTACGATCTTTTGTCGGAGATCTGGTGCAGAGAAACCTGCGCGCCTCGTTTGCGCGGCGAATGGAGCGAAGAGAATAAAACGCTCGGGCAATGCTCGATCACTTCGTTTTTGGTGCAGGATATCTTCGGCGGAAAGGTGGTTGGCGTTCCCCTCGCGGGCGGCGGAGCGCATTGCTATAACGCTGTAAACGGCGTTCGCTTCGACCTTACGAGCGAGCAGTTTCACGGCGAACCTCTCTTCTATGACGATAAGTTCGAGCAGTTCCGCGACGCGCATTTTTCGGACAAGGAAAAGGAAGCGCGTTATCTTCTTTTGAAAAACGAACTCAAGAAAAAACTCGCGGCGCGCGGATAGATGCCTTATGCGCGGGCGGAATATTGACTTTCCTATTAGTAAATGATATAATTGTCAATAATCTGATTACGATCAACGAAACGAAAAAACACGTACGGAGAAATTATGAAAGGAATTATTTTGGCAGGCGGATCGGGCACGCGTTTGTATCCGCTGACGCTCGTAACGTCCAAGCAACTGCTCCCCATATACGATAAACCGATGATCTATTATCCTTTGTCCGTTTTGATGCTCGCGGGCATTCGCGATATTTTGATCATTTCCACGGAGTCCGATCTCCCGAACTTCCAAAAACTACTCGGCGACGGCAGCGCGTTCGGGTTGCATTTGAGCTATAAGGTCCAGCCGAGTCCGGACGGCTTGGCGCAAGCGTTTTTGCTCGGCGAAGAATTCATCGGGGGAGAACCCTGCGCGCTGATTCTCGGCGACAACATCTTTTACGGAAACGGTCTCGGCGCGAAGCTCAAATCCGCGGCGAAGGCGGCGGAGAACGGCGTATCGTCCGTTTTCGGCTATTATATGACCGATCCGAGGGCGTTCGGCGTCGTTGAATTCGATAAGAGAAACAGGATCCTTTCGATCGTTGAAAAGCCCCAAAACCCGAAATCCAATTATATCGTTACGGGCTTGTATTTCTATGCGTCCGACGTCGTTGAGAAGGCGAAAACGATTCGCCCGTCCGCGCGCGGAGAATTGGAGATCACCGATTTGAACAACCTGTATTTGCAGGAGAGCCGTTTGAGCTTGGAGCTCCTCGGCAGGGGCTATGCTTGGATGGACGCCGGCACGATGGACAGCTTGTACGAAGCGTCGTCCTACGTCAAGATCCTCGAAGATCGCCAAGGCATTCAGGTCGCGGCGCTTGAAGAAGTCGCTTATTACAACAAGTGGATCACGAAAAAACAACTGGCGGCATCCGTTGAGAAATACGGAAAGTCCACGTACGGAGAGCACCTCTCGCGCGTGTTGAAAAAGGAAGTAAGGCATAAATAATGAAACTATTCGTAACGGGCGGCGCCGGTTTTATCGGCAGTAACTTTATTTTTTATCTTCGCAAAGCGCATCCGGATTATCAAATCGTTTGTTTGGACAGTTTGACGTACGCCGGGAATTTGATGACGTTGAAAGACGTTTTGAAGGATCCCTCGTTTCGCTTCGTAAAGATCGACATTGCGGATCGCGCGGCGGTTTTCGCCTTGTTCGAAGAGGAGAAGCCGGACGTCGTCGTAAACTTCGCGGCGGAGAGCCACGTCGATCGCTCGATCAAGAACCCCGAAGTCTTTTTGCAAACGAACGTCCTCGGAACTTCCGTTTTGATGGACGCCTGCCGCGCGTTCGGCGTTTCCAGATTCCATCAGGTTTCGACGGACGAGGTGTACGGCGACCTTCCTTTGGATCGCCCCGATCTCTTTTTTACGGAGAAAACGCCCCTGCATACGTCCAGTCCTTATTCGGCGTCCAAAGCGTCCGCCGATCTGCTCGTGATGGCGTATCATAGGACGTACGGTCTTCCCGTTACGATCTCGCGTTGCTCCAACAATTACGGACCGTATCAATTCCCCGAGAAACTGATCCCGTTGATGATCTTCAACGCGGTGAACGGAAAGCCGCTTCCCGTCTACGGCGACGGCAAAAACGTGCGCGATTGGCTGTTCGTCGAGGATCATTGCCGCGCGATCGACTTGATCCTGCAAAAGGGCAAGGTCGGCGAGGTGTATAACGTCGGCGGGCATAACGAAAAGAGCAACCTCGAAGTCGTGCAAACGATTATCGACGCGGTCGGAAAAGGCGATATCCGATTCGTCAAAGATCGCGCGGGTCACGATAGACGCTACGCGATCGATCCGAAAAAGATATCGGACGAGCTCGGCTGGCTTCCCGAAACGCCGTTTGCGAAAGGGATCGAAAGCACGATTCGCTGGTATCTTGCGAACGAAGATTGGATGAACGATATTTTCAGCGGCGCGTATCGCACCTACTATGATAAGATCTTCGGATAAACCCGACAAAGCGGGATCCGATTCGCCCGACGTTCTCGTTACGGTCATCACGCCGTACTATTTTAACGCGTCCACGATCTATCAAACGCTGGATTCTCTTCTTTCGCAAACCTATCCCCGCATCCAATATATCCTCGTAAACGACGGCTCGACCGATTTCGACGCCGCCGCTTTGCGCGCCTATATCGAAGAGAACGCGTCGGACAACATTTGCGAATTTATGCTGTTGGAAAACGAAAAAAACGAAGGCACGGTCAAAGCTTTGAACAAGGGACTTTCCGCGGCGAAAGGCGCCTACGTGTTTTCGATCGCGGCGGACGACGTCTTTTTCGACGAACGCGTGATCGAGGATTGGGTCGACGAGTTTATAAAAACGGGCGCGGACATTCTGACCGCGCGTCGCGCCGTGTTTGACGAATCGCTCGAAAGCCTTTTGTTTTCCGCTCCGAACGAGAAAGAGATCGAATGTTTTCGCCTTTCTTCTCCGAAAAAGCAACTGCAAAAGATGTCGGGCGCGAATATGGCGTTCGGCGCTTGTACGGCGTACTCCGCGCGTTGCTACGAGCTCGTCGGCGGCAAGTTTGACGAAAAGTACAGATTGATCGAAGACTATCCTTTTAATTTGAAATTGCTTCGCGCCGGCGTTCCGATCCGCTTTTTCGATCGAACGGTCATTCGCTATCGGTGGGGCGGCGTCAGTAACTTCGATCACGTAAACGATTTTTATTTGAAGGAGTCCGATCGCATCTTTTGGGAAGAGAGTTATCCGTTCGCGCCCTGCAAGATCGGCGCTCGGCTTTCCTATTTGCGTTGGAAGACCAAATTGAACGCCGCGCGGGACGAAGCGAAATATCGCAAGAGATTCGGCGCGGAAAAAGGCGGGTCGGCGAAACTCAAATATAGGATCGTTATGCTTTGCAAGCATCCGTTTTATATGTTGCATAAATTTTTTTGCAAATAAAAAAGACGATTAGGGGAGAACCTAATCGCTTTTTTGTTCGGTTGTTCGAATTGTTTATTTTTTCAGCGTCAATTTGTAGATCTCGTCTTTCGGAACGCCGCGTTCCGCCGCAACGCGCTTGATTGCGGTCTTTTTGTCTGCGCCTTCCGCGAGGACTTTCGCGAGGTGTTCTTCGGGAGAAAGCGCCAAAAACGGAGAAGCCGTTTCCTTTTCTCCTTCGACCAAAACGACGTATTCGCCGCGCGCTTCTTCGGGAAGCTCGTCTTGCAGGGATACTTCGATCAGGTTTTCGTGGATCTTCGTAAGCTCTTTCGCGAGATAGGCTTTTCGGTCGCCGAGTTCGGCGAATAAAAAAGAGAGAAGCTTTTGTACGTCGTGCGGGCCGGCGTAAAAAACGAGAGGAAGAGGAGAGTGGGCGAAGGGCGCGATCTTGCGTTTTTTATCCGCCGTTTTCTCGGGCAGGAATCCGATGAAAACGAAACCCTCGTCCAAGCCCGCGAGCGCCGCCGCCGTCGTGACCGCGGTCGGCCCCGGCACCGTTTCGATCTTTACGCCGCATTCCCTCGCTTTCCGAACGAGTTCCGCGCCGGGATCGGAGATCACGGGCATGCCCGCGTCCGAAACGAGCGCGACGTTTTTCCCTTGTAAAAGGAGTTCCGTGATCTTTTCCGCGCCTTCCTTTTCCTTTTGTTTGTAGTAGCTGACGAGCGGCTTTTTGACGCCGAGCGCGTTTAATAGGATCGCGGTGCGGCGGGTGTCTTCGCAAGCGATCAGATCGACGGAAGACAAGGTTTCTTCCGCACGTTTCGTGATATCCTTTAAATTCCCGATCGGGGTTCCCACAATGTAAAGCGCCATGTTTTACGAGCGGTACAATGCCGCCGCCTCCTTACTCATATTCCCGTTTTCGTCTTTGGTGACGAGCGTTTTTTCTTCGATCCCGTCGCTTTCTCCCTTGATAAAGCCTATGATCACGCTGTCCGGCATCTTATCCTTCGCGGACGTCAGATACACTTTTCGGAAGGGAGAGAGCCCTTCTTTCTTTAAGAGTTCGCAAAGCTCGTTTTCTCTCGTTTTGGGCTGAATGAAATATCCTTTCCCGCCTTCTTTTAAAGCATACGCGGCGGCACGAACGAAGTCTTCGAGCGTTCCTTTGATCTCATGCTTCGCAACGGCGCGCTCCTCGTTTTTGCTGATCTCGCCCGCGTCCGCTTTGAAATAGGGCGGATTGGAAAGAACGCCGTCCATCGACGCTGCCTCCACGAAGGACGAGATCTCTTTAACGTCGCCTTCTCGGATCTCGACGGAGTGTTCGAAGCCGTTCGCTTGTACGCACCGTTTCGCCATTTCCGCGAGCGAGGGTTGGATCTCGATCCCCGTCACGCGCACGTTTTGTTTCGCGGCGACCAAAAGACTCATAACGCCCGATCCCGCGCCGAGATCCAGAATGTGATCCCCGGCGGAAAACGCCGCTAGGTTGGCGAGGAAAACGCTGTCCGAATTGAATCGGTATCCCTTTTTCTTTTGCAGAATCAGGAGGCCTCTCGTTTCGAGGTCTTCCACGGCTTCGTCCTGCTCTTTAAGCTCCGTTTTTCCGAGTCGGTGCTTCGCTTTCGCAAGGCGGGAAGAGTAGAGCAGTTGTTCGTTTACTTTCGAAACGAATTCTTTGGAAAGATTATGTAAACCGCCCGCTTCCGCCGCGCGTTTGCGCATCGAGGACGTGCAGGACAACAGGCTCGGGAGAACGAAGAGAACGAGCAAGGTGCTGATGGCCGCGCCGCGCATACACATCAACGTTATTTCCTTAATGACCGCGTTGGAAGAAACGACGGTTACGCAGGCGCATGCCGCCACGAGGATACTCGCGGACGTTAAAATGCTCATCGTGCATTGCGTACCGCTCTCATACGCCGCGATCATCGGGTCTTTTCCTTCTTTGCGCAGGGCGCGATAGCGGTTGGTAACGAGGATCGCGTAATCGACCGTCGCGCCGAGCTGGATCGCTCCGACGACGATATAGGCGAGGAAGTTCAAAGATTGCCCGAAGATCGTGCTGATGCTGCAATTGATCCAAGTGCCGAGTTCGATTAAAAGGACCAAAAGGAAGGGGTAAGTCAGACTTTTGAAGGAGAAGATCAAAACAACGAAGATAACGGCGATCGAAAGGATCGTGATCCAGCCGAAATCGCGCGGCGTAAGCACTCGGAAATCGGCGACCGCCTGCACGACGCCTGTCGAATAGCAACGGGCGGAATAAGTGTTCTTCGCAAGCGACTTGATCTCGTTCAGTATATCCGTCGCGCTTTGATCTTCCACGCCGTGTTCTTTGGAAAGGGAGATCATAAACATCGTGTAGCCGCTGTCGGAGATGTAGCCGGCGTTTTTACCGATCGCAACGCTGTCCGCTTCCATCGACATAAAGTTGATCTTGATCTTGCCCGTGTTTTCGTCGAAAGCCTCTCTCGGCAGGAAAGCGTAATATCCGGTTACGCCGCTGACGCCGTCGATCTTTTCGAGCTTTTCAACGAAATCGACGTTCGCGAGAGGGTCTTCTTCGTTGACGGGAACGGCGATGAAGATTTGATTGCTCGTGTCCGAAACGTACGCGACAAGTTCGGGATCTCCCTTTAATTCGGGCACGAAATTCAAGTAAGTCAAGGGAAGAAAATGTTGCCCGACGAAGGCGGGAAGGAGCACCATGGCGAAAAGGATAACGATCGGTACTCGGTGGCGCACGCTGAACTTCGCAACGCTTTTGAATTGGATGTTTATGAATTTCTTATGCTCGGTTTTGCGCATCGGCTTGTTCATCAGGATCAAGAGGCAGGGTTGCATAAAGATCACCGTCAGCATCGCGAGGAAGATACCCTTGATCAAAACGCCGCCGAGGTCCGCGCCGAGCGTAAAGCTCATCACGAAGAACGCCGCGAACCCGCCCATCGTCGTCAAAGCGGAAGCGAGAACGGTGTTGAACGTCGTTCCGATCGCGGAGATCATCGCGCCTTTTACGGGCAAACCCTTTTTCTTTTCTTCCGCAAAGATCTGGGTCAAAAAGATCGAATAATCCATCGCGAGCGCAAGTTGGAGAATGGACGCCGCGCAAAATGTGATGATACTGATTTCCGGGAAGATGAAGTTCGTTCCCATATTGATCAAAATGGAAATGCCCATCGTCAGCATAAAGACCAAAGGTTCGAGCCAGTTCGAACTGACGAGGAATAAGATGATGAAGACGAAGAAGATCGCCGCAACGAGGTAGATCGGAAGCTCGGAGATCGCGTCGTCATAGATCCTTCTCGAATTCGGCGCCGTGCCGCCCGCAACGTAATCGTAAGGGGAGAGCGCGGTGTTGACGGCGGCAAGCCCCTGTTCCGCTTCCGCCGTGCTCGCGCCGACGTTCAAGCTTACGATCAAGAGATAGTTTCCGTCCTTGTAAAAGAGAGAACCGAGCTTTTCTTTCGCTTCGTCGCCGCCTTCCATCAAAGAAAGGGGATCCGAGATTTTTAAATCTTTGTAGGTGATCTCGTTCATGCTGCCGAGCCAAAGGATATCGCTGATGTATTCCGATTTTTTTGCTTGCGCAACGGCGTCCGCCATTTGCTCAAACGTTACGCTGTCGCCCTTGACCGCATAAACCGCGTTGCTTTCGAGAGAGAAGTTTTTCGAAAAGAATTCGCTTCCGTCGTAGGTGTCCGTTCCTTTCGGAAGATAGCTCATCACGTCGCTGTTAACGTTCGTCAGCGTGATCCCGTACGCAGAAAAAGCGAGAAGGCAAAGAAAAACGACCACGATCGCGATCCTGTATCGTACGATGAAGGAGCCGACGGCGTCCAAAATTTTTCGAAACCCGATCTTTTTCATTTCCTCATACTCCGTCCTTTTCTTTTCGAACAAGGAAAGCATACCGCTTTTTTGTAAAAAAAGAAAGGGAATAAACGGTTTTTTCGTTCTCGTCTTCTTTGCGTTCGGTAGAGCGGACGGGAGCGCGCTCCACCGCAGAGAGAATTCGATCCTTTTTGCTTGCGATAAGCGTTTTTTTTGCATAAAAAGCGCACAGCGCTTTTATAGTATTATAACACGCCCGTCGAAAAGGCACAAACGATCCGATTTCCGAAAAAAGGCGAAAAGCGCGATCGAGGATCGAAAAGAAAGCCTGTCAGCGGTTGAATTCCAAGCGATATTTGAGCGGCGTAACGCCCGTCCGTTTTTTGAATTGACGGGAAAAGTAATTGTAATCGGAAAATCCCGTAACGTCCGAGATCTCGAGGAGGGGCAGGCGGTTTTCGAGAAGCAATTCTTTCGCTTTGTTCAATCGGTAATCGATTAAGTAGTTGATGATGGATTCTCCTTTTTCTTTTTTGAAAAGCGCGTCGCAGTAGGTCGGCGAATAGGAGAGGTCGCCGCAAATCGTTTTCAAAGAGAGTTTTTCGGAGTAATTTTCGCGGATAAATCGCTCGATGCCGAGCGTGACGGCGCTCATTTTCCCGTTTTTCGCCTGTCTTTTGAGGGAGCAAAGGATCGAAACCGCGATGCTTTCGAGCTCCTCTTCCGAATACCCCGTCGGGTCGTTTTTGAGTTCGTTGCAGGAAAAGATCATGAGTTTTACGTCGTTTCGGACGCAATCTTCGAGGAGGAGCGGCACGTCGAGCCTTTCTTCGGTCAGAAAGTTGAAACTCGCGTATTCGGTCGCGTGCTCGGACAAAAATCGCTGGCGTTTCGTGCCCGGCGGCATCAAGATCGCGCTCTCTTCCGGAACGACGACCTTCTTTCCGTCCACGCAGTACGAAAGTTCGCCTTTCAGACAGATGGTAAGATCGAAATAATGGATATGCGAAGGCGCGATCGCTTCCACGCGCTTTTCGTTATGATATTTGTAATAGAACAATTGGATATTCATCATAAGATAATGCTAAAATGCTCCCGTTTCGGTAAGATATACGCTTGAAGATTGCTATTTATTGAATTATAATATATATCGTGATCGGCGTCAAGAGGCAATCGTCGGATCGGTAGATCCCGCTTCCCTCGCCGAAAAACGAAAAACAACGCGTTGAAACGCGACAAAAAAAAGGAGAAAAATATGATTAGGTTGTGTGCATTTGCGGACGAATCGGGAAACGCTTTGGAAGAGCAGATCGCGGGCTTGAAAAGAAACGGGATCTCCCTTCTCGAAATCCGGAACGTAAACGGAAAGAACGTGATGGAGCTGACGGACGAAGAGGCGAAAGCGATCAAAGCGCGTTTGGATCAAGAGGGGATCAAGATCTGGTCCCTCGGTTCGCCGATCGGTAAGAAGGACATCACGGTTTCGGAAGAGGAGTACCTCGCGGACGTTCGCCGCGGCGTGGAACTCGCTCGCATTTTCGGTTGCGAAAATATCCGTATGTTCAGCTTCTTTAAAGCGTACGAAAACCCCGAAAAGGTTATGAAGCTGATGAAAAAGACCGCCGAGATCGGAAAGGAAACGGGGATCAAAATGTGCCACGAAAACGATAAGACGTTATACGGCGACACGATGAAGAGGGTGCAGGAAGTCCTCGCCGCCGCGCCCGGTCTGTACTACGTGTACGATCCCGCGAACTATATCCAAGTCGGGGAAAAGGCGAAAGATACCCTCGCCGAGATGGCGCCGCGCGCGTACTATTTCCATATCAAGGACGTCGTGGCGGAAACGGGCGAAGTCGTTCCCGCGGGCTACGGCGACGGCGATCTCAAAGGGCTCGTTTCCCGCATTACGGACGATAAGGTTCTGACGGTCGAGCCGCACCTCAAAATATTCGACGGTTACGCATTGAACGACAGCACCGCGCTCAAAACCAAATTCAAGTTCGAGAGCAACGTCGAAGCGTTCGACGCCGCGGTCGCCGCGATCAAAAAGATCCTTCGCGAAGCGGGCTACGTGGAAAAGGACGGAGTGTTCGTAAAATGAAAGAAGTCAGATACGGTATCGTAGGAGCGGGAAACCAAGGGCGCTATTACGCGCTGAAACTCGCGGAAGGGCTGGTTCCGAACGCGCGTTTGACCGCCGTAGCGGACGTAAACCCCGCGAAGATCGAAGCGATCAAGGGCGCGCTTCCCGAGGACGTTTCTTATTATTCGGATTATAAAAAGATGCTCGACGAAGGCGCTTGCGACGCGGTCCTCGTCGTAGTACCGCACTATCAGCACCCCGAAATCGTGATCGAGTGTTTGAACCGCAACGTGCACGTGATCACCGATAAGCCCGCGGCGGTCTATACGTTGCAGGTCGAAAAGATGAACGAAGCCGCGAAAAAGAGCAAGGCTCTTTACGGAATGATGTTCAACCAACGCACGAATTGCTTGTACCGCAAGATGAAAGAGATCATCGAGAAGGGCGGGATCGGCGAATTGCAACGCGTGAACTGGATCATCACCGATTGGTTCCGCACGCAACACTATTACGATTCCGGTTCCTGGCGCGCAACGTGGAAGGGCGAAGGCGGCGGCGTTTTGATCAATCAATGCCCGCACCAGCTCGACCTCGTGCAATGGGTGGTGGGCGAGATGCCCGTTTCCGTTCGCGGTTTTTGTAAGTACGGCAAGTGGCACGATGTCGAAGTCGAGGACGAAGTCACCGCCTACTTCGAGTATAAGAACGGCGCGTCCGGCGTGTTTATCACGACGACGGGCGAAGCACCGGGCACGAACCGCTTCGAAGTCAGCGGCACCAAAGGAAAGTTGCTTTGCGAGAATAAAAAGTTGTATTATTATAAAAACGAAAGCGATTCCGCTTCGTTCTCCAAAACCTCGAAAGAGTCCTTCGCCGCGCCGAAATGCGAGATCATCGAGCCCGAAACGGACGGAGAGAACCCGCAACACGTCGGTATTTTGGATAACTTTACGAAGGCGATCCTCGGAAACGCTTCGCTGTTCGTAAACGGCGAGGACGGAATCAAAGGCGTCGAGCTCATGAACGCGATCGAGCTTTCCGGCTGGAAGGACGGCGAAAAGATCGTCCTGCCGGTAAACGGAGAAACCTATCTTGCGGAATTGAACAAGCGCGTGGCGGTATCCCGCTACAAAGCGGGCAACGACAACGCGGTCGAGAGCACGTTGAATTTCGGAACGGGCTTCGTCGCGGTTAAAAACGGGAAATAATATGAAACTGACTTTTCGCTGGTACGGAGAGGGCGACTGCATCCCTCTCTCCTATATCAAACAGATCCAAGGCATGACGGGCGTCGTGACCGCCGTATACGACACGCCGGTCGGCGAAGTGTGGGACGTTAAAAAACTTCTTCGCCTCAAAGAGCTTTGCTCGGCGGCGGGACTCGAAATGGAAGTCATCGAGTCGATTCCCGTGCACGAGGATATCAAGCTCGGCGCGCCGACGCGCGACAAATATATCGAAGCCTATAAGCAAAACATTTTGAATTGCGGAAAGGTCGGCGTAAAGTGCGTTTGCTATAATTTTATGCCCGTCTTCGATTGGTTCCGCACGAATCTGTACTATAAGCACGCGGACGGTTCGACCTCGCTTTCCTATTCCGAGGAAGATTTCAACAAACTCGACAAAAAGAACCTCCGCTTGCCGGGCTGGGACGAGAGCTATTCGAAAGAAGAACTGGACGCGCTCCTTCAAAAGTACGAGGGTATGACGCACGAAAAACTCTTCGAAAACCTCGTGTACTTCCTCAAAGCGATCATGCCCGCCTGCGAAGAAGCGGGCGTCAATATGGCGATCCATCCGGATGATCCGCCGTGGGATATCTTCGGTCTGCCGAGGATCGTCGGCTGCGAAGCGGATTACGACAGGTTGTTCGCCGCCGTGCCGGATAAACATAACGGCATCACGTTTTGCACCGGAAGCCTCGGCGCGGGCAGGTTCAACGATCTTCCGAAGATGGCGGCGAAGTACGCGAGCCGCGTCTATTTCGCACATTTGAGACAACTCAAATTCGTGAATGAAACCGACTTTTACGAGAATGGTCACCAAACGGCGGAAGGGAACGTCGATATTTACGCGATCGTCAAAGCGCTCGTTGAAAACGGTTTCGACGGCTATCTGCGCCCCGATCACGGTCGCAACATTTGGGGCGAGGACGCGAAACCCGGATACGGGCTTTTCGACCGCGCGCTCGGCGGCGCCTATCTGACGGGGCTGTTCGAAGCGGTGGAAAAAGACCTTGCGGCAAAAAAATAAGGGGAAAGGATGAACGTTTCGTTTGAAAAGGGAAAGATCGTCGTAACGGGGAAAGCCTTCGAGGAAGTCCCGTTCGATATGGGAAGCGAAAAAGCCTTCGTCGTCGCGGACGGCAAGGGCGGACTTTCCGTCTATCGCGTGAACGATCGCGCCGAAAATTTCGTCGAACCTTTTCTCTCTCTTTCTCTGTTCGTAAACGGAACCCCTTTGGACGTTCGCTCTCCCAAGACCGTTCGTATGATCGGCAGAAAACAGGAGATCGAATGGGACGCAGAAGGCGGAAAAATCTATCTAACGATCTTTTTGAAAAAGGACGTAAACGGCGTCTATTTCTCCCTTCGTTCCTCGCTTGATCTTTCGTTCGCGTTGGACGTGCGCGCCGCCAAAGCGCTTTCTTCCGCGCGCGCTTCCTATTTCGAAGCGAAAGAATTTAAGTTGTCTTCCGGCGAAATGATCGAGTGGGTGCAAGAGGACGAATGTTTTTACGGAAGCGCGAAGGGCGAGATGAAATGGCTCGTTTCTTTCGCTTCCGACGAAAAAGCGCATAAAAATGCCTTTGCCGCATTTGACGAAGCGCTTATGGAAACCGAAGCGGAGATCGCTTCCGTTCAGCCGCCTCTCTCCGCGGAGAACGAGGAAGAGCAGGCGTTTTATTGTTTGAGTTATTTTGCCGCGCTCGAAAATTTCAAGCGCGCGAAAGAATTTGCGGCGTTTGCGGCGGGCGGCAATTATATCTATCCTTTGCGGACGTATTACCGCGATTCCTATTTCACCGTTTTGTCGATGTATCAAAGAGAGAATGAAAAGATCCGCGACGAAATTTTGACTTTGGCGCGCGGGATCGACGCGGACGGCACCTGTCCTTCCGCGGTCAAAACCGATCATTCGTCCTTTTGGGGCGGGCATTACGACAGCCCGTCGCTCTTCGTTCTCGAAGTTTTCGATTACGTTTCGCACGTCAAGGACGAAAGCGTGCTTTCCGAAAAGACGAAGAACGGTACCGTGCTCGGCGAGGTAGACCGCGTTTTGCAAAAGCTTTCCGAAAGCGCGGACGAAACGGGGCTGATCTACAAAGAAGGGCGGAACCGCAAGGATTGGGCGGACGAAGTCAATCGCGGCGGCTACGTAACCTACGTGGAAGCCTTATACGCACGCGCCTTGTATGCCGCGTCCAAACTCTTCGAGAAGAAGAACCCCGCGCTTGCGGCGTCGTACGAAGCGAAGTATAAAACCGTCAAAAAGGCGATCAACGATCTGCTGTTTGACGAAAAAAAAGGGTATTACGTAAATTTCAAAACGAGGGAGTTTACCGAGGACAATCTCTCGATCGACACGGTTTTCACCGTCCTGTTCGATTTGGCGCCCGAGGCGCGCGCCCGTTCCGTTCTTGCGGCGATGGAGCGCATCCTCGAAAGCAAATCGAATCGCGTTTCCGAGGAAGACTTCGGCGCGATGTGCGTGTATCCGCCCTACGAAAGAGCGGGGGAAACGGTGCATAAATCGGCGCGTCCGTTCGACTATCATAACGGCGCGAACTGGCCTTTCCTGACCGCCTTGTACGCCTATGCCAAGTATTTATACGGTATGGACTATCGAAGCGTCCTTCTTTCGCCCCTTGCGTTCAACGTAAAGCGCGGCGATTATACCGCCGTCGAGTATTTCTCGCCGTTTTGCAAAACGGGATCGCGCTTGCAGGCGTGGTCGAGCGTGGCGGCGTTCGTTTTCGACCAAATCGGAAAAGACAATTTTTTCAAAATATAAGGAGATAAAAAATGAGCATTCCTTTTAACGTGGATCTGAAAGATAAGACGATCGCGATCACGGGCGCAGGCGGCGTGATCTGCTCGGAGTTTGCGCGCGCGCTCGCATCTTGCGGCGCGAAAGTCGCTCTCTTGGACGTCAATTACGACGCGGCGAAAGCCGTGGCGGACGGGATCGGAAAAAACGCGCTTGCCGTTCGTTGCAACTGCCTCGATAAGGCGAGCATCGTCGAAGCGAAAAAGACGATCAACGACGCGTTCGGCGCGGTCAATTTCCTGATCAACGGCGCCGGCGGCAACAACCCGCGCGCGTCTACGGATAACGAAACGATGACCCCCGACACCGCGGGGATCAAGGATTTCTTCGCGCTCGAAGAAAGCGGTCTCAAATTCGTGTTCGATCTGAATATCACGAGCGCTTTCCTCGTCACGCAGGTCTTTGCGGCGGATATGGTCAAGACGGGCGGCAATATCATCAACATTTCGAGTATGAACGCGTTCCGCCCTTTAACGAAGATCCCCGCCTATTCCGCGGCGAAAGCGGGCATTTCGAACTTTACCCAATGGCTCGCCGTCCATTTTGCGCCTTGCGGCATTCGTTGCAACGCGATCGCGCCGGGTTTCTTCGTAACCAACCAAAACCGCGCGCTCCTCTTTAACGAGGACGGCACGCCGACCGCCCGTACCGGCAAGATCCTCGCCGCGACTCCGATGAAAAAGTTCGGCGAGATCAGCGACCTGATCGGGTGTCTGCTGTGGCTTGCGGACGACAATGCGAGCGGGTTTGTGACGGGCACGGTCATTCCCGTAGATGGGGGGTTCTCCGCCTACTCGGGCGTTTGAGATGTGGCGCCGCAAAAGGGGCACCTGCTTTGTTTCTGACTTCAAGACCGCGCAGTTACGTACGTTTGGGTACGTAACTGCGCGGAACCGAAAGCAGACGCAAAGCAGTCGCACAATATCCAAAGCCGTATTATTATAAAAAAACATCGATCCAAGCGGATCGATGTTTTTCTTTATGACTTTTTCGTTTCTCAGTCGCCGACGTTGATCCACAGCATCGGAAGGACGCCGATGGAAGTGTTGATGACGAAATCGCCGCCTGCGGCGTAACCTTCTTCATCCACTTTACAAGCCACGCCGTATCCGCTGTTGTCGTAGTTCTGTTGAAGCGGAGAGCGGAGCCAGTATTCGCCGTAAAGCACGTCTTGGGTATACGCGCTGCCGTGCGCCCAAAGTCCTTGACTCAAAGCGTAATCGGTGTACTTGCGGATGCGCTTCTTATCGTTGGCGTAGCGTTCCATGAAATCCGAGAAACCGTAATCCGGGTTCGTTACGTCCGCTTCGCTCGGCAGGAAGATATGGTCTTGCGTGTTCGCGCAGAGGAAACGCGTGCCTTTGTTCCAGTTTATTTCGTCGTTTCCGTTGATCGGCTTACTGCTCGTGATGCCGTTGTCCACGGTGGTCAGGTTTATCAAGGATTTTTGAAGGGTTGTAAACGCCGTGTTATAGAAAGTGTCGTTCAACCAAGCGCGGATCGTGCTGTACATATAGTTGTTCGCATAGGTATCTGCGGGCACGCCGGGATTGGTGTTCATATAAATGCTGTTGGATTTCTCGTCCAGTCCCACGTATTCCGCCACGTTCAAATAGGCTTGGCTGTCGATGATCAGATCCGCGATCAAAAGCGCATTTCCGTTTTTCTCTTCCACAATGCGCCATTTGATCGGCTCGTAGCGGAACCAATACGTTACGGTCTTGCGATATTCGTTTCTGTACTGGAAGGTGTTCGTCGGCTTATAGGAGTACGATTTGTCCTGTCCGATCACGTAGACGGTCAGGCTGGGTCTGTACTGCGTAAAGTAGACGCCGCGGTATTTATTTCCTTGGTATTCTACGTCCTTATACCACATATAATCTTCTTCGTTGGTCGTTTCGCGCATATGTTCGTCGCCCGTTCCGTGATAGTATTGATAGGAGGTCCAACCGTAGTCGTCGTCCGTTCTTCCCGGGGTGCCGCCCGCGAGTCCGTTCAGCGTAGCGATCAACGTTTCGTCCGTCATTTGGGTTTGCGGATAAGATCCGAAGTACACCGTATCGCCGTTTCTCGAATAGGTCGTGGGAATTACAACGGTTTCGGGGTTGGTATCTTCGCCCGGCTTGGTTTCTCCGCCCGGCTTGGTTTCGCCGCCCGGCTTGGTCTTGTCGTCGGGGTTGACGGAAGAACCGCCCATATCTATACCGCAATTGTCGCATTTGCCGTCGTTATTTTCGTCGATATGATCCACGGTGTAATCCCTCGTTTGTTCGTCACCGCAAACGCAGGTGCGCTTTTGCATGCCGGATTCTCCACAAGCGGGCGCCTGTCCGCCGATAAACTCCCATTCGCCGTAAACGTGCGTATGCGCCGGAACGACAACGAAGGGGGAGAAAGTTTTGACGGTAAAGGTCAGTTTGCCGTTCGAAACGGTGTGGTCGATTTTCTCGGCGGCGCCGTCGTGCACGTGGAAGACGACGAATTGGTCTAAGGGAAGCGTCACGACGGACGGCAACGTAATGCTGACGGTAACGGGCTTTTCGAGTGTTACTTTTTCGCCGTTATTGACGACGGAAACGTCCACCGAATAGATCTCCGCGCCGTCCGCAACGTAATAAACTTCCTTGACTGCGGCGAGCGCCGTTGCTTCTTCGGTCGAATTCAGGAGCCTGACTTCCGCGGTTCCCGAAACGCCCTCCAAGCCGCTGACTTCCGCGGTAACGGGGAGCTCGTCGATCCCGTCGATCTTTCCGTCGTTGATCTGAACGTCGCACGCGGTCAAAACGAGCGCGACGATGAGCACGATAAGGAATACGCCTATCCAACTTTTTTTCATAGTTTCTCTCCTCGGTTTCGGTTTTCCGATCCCTTTATTTTTTTATTTCATCATTCTCCTATCAAAGAAAAACAATACGTTTCGGGAAATCGCGTGAAGAAATAAGAGTATTGCTCAGGAGAAAAGTCTTACGAGCATCGTAACGACGTTCGCCCGCATCGCGGTGTAATCCAAATAATCGTGTTTGTCGTAGATCGCTTCGTGCGCGTAAGATTGGATCAAATTCATTCCGATATGGATCTTTTCTTCGAGCTTGTCCGCTTGAAATCCGAGCGTCTTGAATCTCTCGGCGGCGGAAACGGTGATATGATGTTCCAAGCTCAAAAAGTCTTCGTTGATATCCGCGTCCACGACCGCGAGCGAATGCAAAATGTTATGCAGGTTCGCGTTCTTTTTGTGTATGGTTTCCGCTAAGGAAATGATCTTTTCGAACATTTCGGGAAGCGGAACGCCGCTCGAAAGGGAATTCATATAGTCCATAACGGGGGAAGCCGTTTCGTTGATATATATCTTTAAAACGTAAAAAAGGATATCGCGTTTATCCGAAAAATAACCGTATACGATGCCCGTCGAAACGCCCGCGCGCTTCGCGATATCCGAAGTCACCGTGCTGTAATAGCCGTTTTCGGAGAAAAGCTCGTAAGCCGCTTGGATGATTTTTTCTTTTTTTTCGATGGAGCGCTGTTGTTTCGGCTCCCGAATCCCTTTTTCCATATTTACATTTTAACATTCTTCTTTATAAAAAGACAATACATTTGCGAGAAAAGAATGAATGTGAAGAAAAGTTCATATTTTTGCTTGACAAGCGAAAAACCGGCGTTCTATAATGCAAGTGAATATGAAGAAATATTCATATTTCAAAACGAAGGACGTTCGTCGTTCGGAGGAGGAAAGGGATATGCCGATCGTATTGGCGCCGCTGAATAGAGATCTGACGATCGTTCGGATCGTAACGGACGAGAAAACGAAGAAACATTTGGAGAGCTTGGGCATTACCGTAAACGGCTCGATCACCGTGCTTTCCGCGAGCGGCGGCACGGTCGTCGTCAAGATCAAGGACGGCAGGATCGCATTGGATCAAAGCATTTCGACAAAGATTTTTGTCGCATAAAGGAGGGAATATGGAAAAGACGTTGGAACAGTTTGAGATCGGAGAACGGGGCGCGGTCAAACGCGTCTTGGGCGAAGGCAAGATCAAGAGGCGTTTGTTCGATATGGGCATAACGCCCGGCGCGGAGATCTTTTTGCGCAAAAAGGCGCCGCTCGGCGACCCGATCGAAGTTACGGTCAGGGGCTACGAGCTGACGCTTCGCAAGACCGAGGCGGCGTGCGTCGTAACGGAGGTGGAAGGATGAAAAATTTCGCGCTTGCGGGCAACCCGAACTGCGGGAAAACGACCTTATTTAATTCGCTGACCGGATCGACGGCGCACGTCGGCAACTGGCCGGGCGTAACGGTGGATAAAAAGACGGGCACCTATAAAAAGTGCGCGGAACCGATCGCGATCGTGGATCTTCCGGGCATCTATTCGCTTTCTCCTTATACGCCCGAAGAGGTCATCGCCCGAAATTATATCTTGGACGAAAAACCCGATTGCGTGATCAACATCGTGGACGCGACGAACCTCGAACGCAACCTCTATTTGACGACGCAACTGATCGAAATGGACGTGCCGGTCGTGATTGCTTTGAACATGATGGACGAAGTCGAAAAGGCGGGCGACAAGATCGACAGCGTCGAACTCGAAAAGCGGCTCGGCGTTCCCGTGCAAAAAATCTCCGCGCTCAAAGAAAACGGGCTTAAAGAATTGATGGATCGCGCGTATGCCGAAAGCAAAAAGACGAGGGTGGGCGCTACCGTTCTCGAAAAGTCTGCGCTTTCCCATTTGATCGGCGATATCAAGATCGCGCTCAAAGGGCAGGGCGTCAAAGATCCTCTGTTCCACGCGATCAAACTCGTGGAGAACGATTCGATCGAAACGGAGATGCACAAAGATACCCTCCAAATGATCAACGAATTCAAAGAAACGTTCGAGGACGAGATCTTCGGCGACGATTTCGAGGCGCTCGTGGCGGACGCGCGCTATAAGTACATTTCCGAAAACTTCGCTCCGACCCTCAAAAAGAAAAACAAAGAAAAGTTCCAAGCGACGCGGTCGGACAAGGCGGACAAGGTGATGACGCATAAGATTTGGGGCATTCCGATCTTCCTTTTGATCCTGTTCGCGATCTTCCACCTGACGTTCAGCGAGGACTTTTTATATCTCGGCAAGATCTTCTCCTTGCCCTCCCTTGAAGACCTCGGGTTTTTGACCGCCGAAGGCGAACCGCTGAATTACGGTGTCAGATGGCTGGCTTGCCTGTATGACGGCGCGGTGTTCTCCCCGGGCGTCATCATCAACAATATATGGAACAATATGCTCGTCGGCGAACTGTTCGGTTGGCTCGGCGGGCTGGTGGAAGGTTCCTCGATGTCCTCTTGGGCGGTCGGACTCATCAATAACGGTATCTTCGACGGTATTTCCTCCGTCCTGTCCTTCCTGCCCCCGATCCTCGTTTTGTTCCTGTTCTTCTCGATCTTGGAGGACAGCGGCTATATGGCGCGTATCGCGTTCATTCTCGATCGGATGTTCCGTCGGTTCGGTCTTTCGGGTCGCGCGTTTATGCCGATGATCATGGGCTTCGGTTGCTCCGTTCCCGCGATGATCAACACGAGGACGCTCGCCGACGAAAAAGAGCGCACCGCGACCGTTCGCGTGATCCCGTTCTTCTCTTGCGGCGCGAAATTGCCGATCCTGACCGCGGTTGCGGGCGCGATCGTCGCTTACTTCGGCGTCGGCAACGCGGACGTCATTACGTTCTTGATGTATTTGCTCGGCATCGTAACGGCGATCGTCGCCGTTCTGCTGATGCGCTCCACGACGCTGAAAGGCGAAACGCCGCCCTTCATTATGGAGCTTCCCGCCTATCACGCGCCCCAATTCAAAAACCTGATGGCGCATCTGTGGGATAAGACCAAACACTTCGTCAAAAAAGCGTTTACGATCATCTTGGCTTCCACGATCGTGATTTGGTTCCTGACGCACTTCTCGTTCGCTTGGAAATTCCTCGAAGACGAAGAGATCAACCAAAGCATTCTCGCGGGGATCAGCCAGCTCGTGCAACCCTTGTTTACGCCGCTCGGTTTTGGCAGTCAGCTCGGTGAATACGGTTGGGTGTTCGTCGTGGCGGCGGTTGCGGGCCTCATCGCGAAAGAGAACGTGATCGCCACGTTTGCCACGCTCGCGGCTTGCTTGGTCGCGGTTGCGAACCTGAACGTCGGCGGTTTGGATATCGCCGCGGAAGAAGGGGTAGACGCGGTGCAAGCGATGGTCCTCGCGACCGGCATCGGCGTTCCGGGTTTGATCGCGTTCATCGCGTTCAATATGACGACGATCCCGTGCTTCGCGGCGGTCGGAACGGCGAAAGCGGAACTTCAAAACGATAAGCGCTTTAAAGGCACGCTCGTATTTTGGATCGCGGCTTCTTACCTCGTGGCGGCGGCGATCTATACGATCGGGTCTTGGTGGTGGACGGCGTTTATTTGGGCTGCTCTCGTCGGCTTGGCGACATGGCTGATCGTTTGGCTGAATAAGAGATCCGCTTTGAAAGCGAAGAAGGCGGAGCAATGAAAGGATTCGAAATTTTGTTGATCGTTTTCTGCGTTGCGGTCGTCGTCGGCGTGATTGCGGCTCGAATCGTCCGCAAAAAGAAGGGGAAGCCTTCCTGTGATTGCGGTTGCGGCTGCGAAGGGTGCGCGGGATGCGCCGCTTGTGCGGCTTGCAAAAACGCGAAAAAGGAAACGAAATAAAACGAAAGGCGTTTCTCTTTTAAGGGGAAGCGCCTCTTTCGTTTAAAGGTCGTAACAGGCAAAGGAATAAGCGTTTGAAAAAAAGGCGAAACGTGGTATAATAGCGCTATGAAGAAAAAGTACGGAGTGGGAGGAATGACGTGTTCCGCCTGCTCGGCGGGAATCGAAAAACGCGTCGGAAAGATCGAAGGCGTCGAAGAGGTTTCGGTGTCTTTGACGGATCGGAGTATGACCGTTTCTTTTTCGGGTGAGGAAGAAAAAGAAACGGAGATTTTCGCCGCCGTTCGGGATCTCGGCTATTCGGTCTTTCCGTACGGGGAAGCGCCGAAATTTTCCGAGGCGCGGAATTTAAAACGCCGTTTCTTTTTGTCGCTCGCCTTTTTGATCCCCCTTTTGTATTTCTCGATGGGAAAGATGCTTTCCTTCCCGCAGCCCGTTGCGGCGATTTCGTTTTCGGTGCAACTCGTTCTCGCGCTCGCGGTTTCCGTGATCGGTCGGGCGTTTTATTCCCGCGGTGTGCGCGCTTTATTGAAGGGGGTTCCGAACATGGATTCCCTCGTTGCGCTCGCGTCCTTTTCTTCCCTTTGTTACAGCGTTGTCGTAACGATTCTGACCTTTGCCGGAAAGAGCGGGTATATGGTCTTTTACGAATCGTCCGCGATGGTTCTGACCCTCGTTACGCTCGGTAAATTTTTGGAAGAAAAGAGCAAAGCGCGAACGGGCGGTGAGATCGAAAAACTCGTTCGTTTGATGCCGCAAACGGCTTGCGTGCGTGAAGGCGAAGAGGAAAAGACCGTTCCCGTTGCTTCGGTCGATGCGGGAAAGGAAGTCGTGCTTCGCACGGGAGATCGCGTTCCCGTGGACGGCGTCATTTCGTTCGGCGCTTGTTTTGCGGACGAATCCACAATCACGGGCGAGAACCTTGCCGTTGAGCGTACGGTCGGCGAAAAACTCCTTTCGGGAAGCCGAATCGTAAGCGGCTATGCGATTATGAAAGCAGAAAGATCCGCGGACGAATCCACGTTTGCGCGCATCGTCGAAACGGTAAAAACGGCGGCGGCTTCCAAAGCGCCCGTACAACGGGTCGCGGATAAGATCGCGGGCGTGTTCGTGCCCGTCGTTTCGGGGCTCGCGCTTGTAACGTTCGTCCTTTGGCTGATCCTTTCGAAAAACGTTGATCTCGCCTTTAAGTACGGCGTCAGCGTCCTCGTGATCTCCTGCCCATGCGCGCTCGGGCTCGCAACGCCCGTTGCGGTTATGGCGGCGGCGGGAAAGGGGGCGAGCGTCGGCGTTTTGTATAAAGATGCGGCATCTCTCGAAACGCTCAGCAAGGTAAACCTCGTGCTGCTCGACAAGACGGCGACTGTGACCGAAGGAAAACCGGAAGTTGCTTCCTTTATCAACTTCGGCGTTCTCCCGAGCGAAGAAATATTCCGCCTTGCCTATGCCGCCGAAGACCGCTCTTCGCATCCGCTCGCGTCTTGTATCAAAGCCTATTGCGGGAAGGGGAAGGCGAGCGTCGATTCTTTCGAGTACGTCGTCGGAAAAGGCGGGATCGCCGTGATCGAAGGAAAAACCTATTATATCGGAAACGCCGCGTTGTTGCCGTATCCGACGGACGAAAGCGCGGTCGCGGCGAACGGCGGAACGATCGTTTATTTCGGCGACGAACGGCAGCTTCTCGCTTATTTCGTCATCCGCGACACGATCAAAGAGGGCGCGAAGCAAACCGTCGAGCTATTGACTGAGCGCGCGATCCGTTGCGTCCTTTGTACGGGAGATAAAGAAAGCGCGGCGCGTGCCGTCGGCGAAGAGATCGGCGTGCAAGAGATCCGCGCGGAAACGATGCCGAACGAAAAAGCCGAGATCGCGAAAGAATTTAAAGCGCAGGGATTGGTCGTTGCGATGACGGGCGACGGCGTAAACGACGCACCCGCTCTGAAATCGGCTGACGTCGGGATCGCGATGGGTTCGGGAACGGACGTTGCGATCGACTCGGCGGACGTCGTCCTTCGTTCGGGCGATATCCGCTCACTTGCGGACGCGATCTTTCTTGCGAAAAAGACTTTTCGCGTGATCAAAGGAAACTTGTTTTGGGCGTTTTTCTATAACGTGATCGCGATCCCCGTTGCGGCGGGCGCGCTCTCGTCGCTCGGCGTTTCGCTGACTCCGTCGATCTCGGCGGCGGCGATGAGTTTAAGCTCTTTGTTCGTCGTTACGAATGCGTTAAGGATCAACGGATATAAAAAGATTTTGTCGGAAAGAGAGAAAACCGGAACGATCGATCCCGAAAGCGAATGCGCGTGCGAGAAAGAATTCGAACCAAACGGAACCGAAGATGCGGAAAAGGAGGAAGAAAAGATGTGTTTTAAAAAGCAACCGAGCGTGGTTTTGAACGTGGAAGGTATGATGTGCGAGCATTGCTCGGCGCGCGTTGAGAAGGCGCTTTCCGCCGTTCCGGGCGTAACGAAAGTCAAAGTCGATCTTGCGGCGAAGACCGCTACCGTCTTCGGATCTGCGGAGAAAGAAGCGCTCGTCGCCGCGGTTACGGACGCGGGCTATAAAGCTTCTTTGTAAATCCTTTAACTCGGAAAGGGGCGTTTTCCGTTTTTTTTGATATGGGCTCCCGAAATCGGTGCGTTTTGCCAAAGCCGCGCTGTTTTTCCTTTCGTTTTTCGACAAGACGTGATATAATCGAACTATGAAAGAAAACGTCGTCCGTTTGAAAAAAGGGAAGAGCTTGTTCGCGTTCCCGAATGATTTTACCGTCGTGGATATCGAAACGACGGGGCTTTCTTCCGCGGGGGCGGAGATCATCGAGATCTCGGCGCTTCGCTATCGCGGGGGCAAGAAAACGGCGGTGTTTTCTTCTTTGATCAAGCCCCATTACGCGATCCCGTATTTTATCACCCAACTGACGGGCATTACGAACGAGATGGTTAAGGACGCGCCCGATCGGGCGGAAACGCTATCCGCCTTTTTCGATTTCGTCGGGCGGGACGTCATCGTCGGGCATAACGTCAATTTCGACGT